>CAYFKY010000001.1:0-5909 GCA_964343915.1 uncultured Polynucleobacter sp.
CAACCAAGTCTCACAAAACAAGTGTCAGCTGATTTGTGCTGGTTGGATAGTGAGCCACTATCTTTGTCACGCAAATATGTCTTACGTCACACAACTAATACCGTGTTTGCTAAGGTAAAAGGTATTCAGCAAGTGTTAGATGTGCAAACTTTGTCACATGCTACTGATATTCATGCATTGAATATGAATGAAATCGGTCGTGTTGATTTGGTATTGCAAAAACCAATCGTTGCAGATCGTTTTGAACAAGCTGCTAGCACAGGTGCTTTTGTCTTGATTGATGAAGCAACCAATCACACAGTTGCAGCAGGTATGTTGCGTGAGTTGACTGTTTAAGAATTGAGCTTATTTGACATGTCATCACTTTCATCAACTTTAGGCAAAGTCTACTTGGTAGGCGCCGGCCCTGGTGCGGCTGATTTAATCACTGTTCGGGGTGCCACATTGTTGGCTAAAGCCGATGTGGTGTTTCATGACGCTCTGGTTGAAGAGGCAATGCTAGCTTATTGTCCGCAAGCGGAAAAAATTGCTGTAGGTAAGCGCTGTGGCAAACACTCCACTGCACAAAAATTTATCAATAAGCGTTTGGTGGATGCTGCTCGCAAGCATCAAGTGGTGGTACGCCTAAAAGGTGGCGACCCAATGATTTTTGGCCGTGCGGATGAAGAAATCACAGAGCTTGAAGAAGCTGGCATTGAAGTAGAAGTGGTGCCTGGTATTACGGCGGCTCTGGCAGCGGCTGCAACATTGAAACAATCTCTGACTTTGCGTGGTGTAGCCAGAAGTGTGGCCTTTAGTACTCAGGCAAAAGCCACTGACTCAACGGCTTTGCCTTTGCCAACTGCTGACACTGTTGTTATTTACATGGGACGTGATGAAGCTGTGACAATCGCTCATCAATTATTAGAGCAAGGGCGTCCTGCCACATTGCCAGTTCGCATTATTGAAGCAATTAGTACTGAGCGTGAGAGAAGTCTTGCATTAACGCTGGGTGAGATGGCAGCAGGTCAGGCTACTGATTGGTTTGATGGTCAAGCGCCAGCGCTTTTATTAGTTGGTGCAGTATTTGGCAATCGCTTGCAAAACTCCGAGGTCCTCTCCAACAGCAGGCTTAGCGCTTAATTGAATCTTGGGATGTTTGCTACGGCAAGCATCTAGGATGGCTGGAAAATCTTTTCTGATGTGACCGCCTTGGCCAAAAAAAACAGGAACCACTTCCACTGTTTTAAATCCATCGTTAACCAACTGATCAATGATGTCGGGCAGACTAGGACTCATTAACTCTAAGAATGAGAGTTCTACGCGTAGATCTTTATTTTCCGCAATCAAACTTTGTAATTTTAAAAACGGTTCTTTCCAGCGCTCATCTCGTGCGCCATGTCCAAATAGAACCAATGCTTTTTGTTGCGTCATCTTGTCTTAAAAAAGAAAAACCCCAGTAGATGAATTGTATCTACTGGGGCCCTCTAGTAGAACTAAAAATTACTTCTTAGCTTCTGGTGCAGGAGCTGCTGGAGCTTCTGCAGGTTTTTTGTCTTCAACGTGAGTTGCTTCAGCACCATGCTTTTCACCACCCATGTCGATGTCGCCATCACCCTTTACTAATAAATAGCCAGTAGCGATGATTAAAACTAAAACTGTAATTGCGATTGCGCGATTGCTCATGTGTACTACTCCCTTTTAAAAACTAGTTGTCAATAAATTAATTAAATTCTCTGTAATTCGCGTAGATGTTAGAAACAGCAGAAAAGCCAAGACTGACTAAACCACAAGCTAAAACATACTCACCAGTTAAGTTAAGTGCTGTGCTGATGGTTGGCACCAAGATAACAATTGCCATTGCAGCTACAAGACCTACTAGAACATACAAATATTGTTTGATAAACAGCCCAATTGTAATAGCCACAATTACCAAAATTAAATTAGTGGCCAAATCATCAATGAGTTTGAAAATATTTTGGATGTCTTCATTGCCCGTTGCGCGGGCGAAAATAAACATCATCACAATGCTTGAAAGAACAAGCAAGTTAGGCAATATTTTTTTAATGAAAATCATGCTGGATTACTGTTGCTAAAAATGAAAACAAGTTGAAAACAAACAAACAATAGAAATCCAGTGGTTAAGAAAACGGCCGCTAACTTCTTCAAATAAATAGGTAGGTCATCATTACTATCGATTTGTGCTGTTTTCAAAAAAATCCTATCGAAATTTTTCCAGACCCAAACGCCTGCAGCAACCGGTAAAAGAATGGCAATAATGCCTAAAAAGATTGTCATAACGCCTTACTGTTTGGATTTATATGATGGGCAGATTCTACCTTGAACTTCTTGCAATAACCTTATCAATGAAAAGGCTTTTTTGTGCATGAATGCACATAAATAGTGATATTCCAATCGATATGTTAGGGGTAACCCTAATGAGACATATTTAAACCTTAGGAATTACCCTCATTAAAACAACTATGTAAGAAAAACAAAAGCTTTTCCAAAGCATAATCGCCCTGCAGTTTTATTTTTATAAATTTTTATAGGAGCCTTTATGTCTACAACTAAAGCCGCACCGATGACAGCTGAAGAGCGCAAAGTTATTTTTGCCTCATCACTTGGCACGGTATTTGAGTGGTATGACTTTTATCTGTATGGATCACTTGCAGCTATTATCGCTAAGCAGTTCTTCTCTGGCCTAGATGCTGGTTCTGCTTTCATTTTCGCTTTATTAGCTTTCGCAGCTGGTTTCATCGTGCGTCCATTCGGCGCTTTGGTGTTCGGTCGTTTGGGCGACTTGATTGGTCGTAAATACACATTCCTAGTAACAATCTTGTTAATGGGTGGTGCAACTTTCGTTGTGGGTATTTTGCCTAACTACGAAACTATCGGCGTTGCCGCTCCAGTGATCCTAATCTGCTTGCGTATGTTGCAAGGTTTGGCGCTTGGTGGTGAGTACGGTGGTGCTGCAACTTATGTTGCTGAACACGCTCCTAACGGTCGTCGTGGTGCTTACACTGCTTGGATTCAAACTACAGCTACTCTAGGTTTGTTCCTTTCATTGTTAGTGATTTTGTTCACAAGAGAATTCACTGGTCCAAACTTTGACGTTTGGGGCTGGCGCGTTCCATTCATTGTTTCAATCGCATTGTTGGCAGTTTCTGTTTACATTCGTTTGTCAATGAATGAATCTCCAGCTTTCAAGAAGATGAAAGAAGAGAACAAGCTTTCAAAAGCACCTTTGACAGAATCATTCGGTCAATGGAAAAACTTGAAGATCGTTATCTTGGCTCTTTTTGGTCTAGTTGCTGGTCAGGCTGTTGTTTGGTACACAGGTCAGTTCTACGCTTTGTTCTATTTGACACAAGTGTTGAAAGTAGATCCTAAGACAGCTAACTTGTTGATTGCTGCTTCATTGGTGATTGGTACTCCATTCTTCATCGTGTTTGGTTCATTGTCAGACAAGATTGGTAGAAAGATGATCATCATGGCTGGTTTGTTATTGGCGATCATTACTTACATCCCAAATACACCAGTTTCAATCTTCAATGCATTGACACACTTTGCTAACCCAGCTTTGGAAAAGGCTATGAAAGAAGCTCCAGCAACTATTACAGTTGATGAAGCTGAATGTACTTTCCAATTCAACCCAACTGGTACAGCTAAGTTCACAAGCTCATGCGATATCGCTAAGCAAGTGATGGCTTCTAACTCAGCTAGCTACTCATCAATCCCAGGTCCAGCAGGTACTGTTGCTACTGTTAAGATTGGTGAAACAGTGATCGAAGGTTACTCATCAAAAGGTTTACCTGCTGATGAAGCTAAAGCTAAAGATGCAGCATTCAAGAAAGCAGTTCGTGATGCGTTGAACGCAGCAGGTTACCCAGCTAAAGCTGATCCTGCAGCAGTTAACCTACCAGCTGTTCTTGCATTGTTAGTGGTGTTGGTAATTTATGTAACGATGGTTTATGGTCCAATCGCAGCGATGTTAGTTGAGATGTTCCCAACACGTATTCGTTACACATCAATGTCATTGCCATACCATATCGGTAACGGTTGGTTCGGTGGCTTGCTACCAACAATCTCATTCGCTTTGGTTGCGCAAAACGGTAACATCTACTACGGTTTATGGTACCCAATCGCGATCGCAGCTATGACTTTTGTAATCGGTATGTTGTTTGTACGTGAAACAAAAGACGTAGATATCTACGCGAACGACTAATTAATAACTAAGTTATTAAAAAGTGAAAACCCAGCTCTTAGAGCTGGGTTTTTTTATTTTTGATTTGGCAATAGCGCCATTAGATCTGGGTGTGTTACTGGCTCTGCCCAGTCATTTCCTCAATTAGTTCCTTAATGAGATCTAGGCGTATATGTGGATTTTCTATACCCAATAGATGATGTTTTTGTGCGGCAGTGAGCGGTAGGATTTCGCACCAACGATTGGCCACCCAACCACATTGATCTAGTAGGTAAGGTCTGGCAAAAGGCATTTGATCTTCTCTAACGCCTTTTTTCTGCAAAGAAGCAATAATTTTGCCCACATCATCCGCTAGCTTCTGATGCTCTGACTCAATAGTGGTTTCTGGGTCACTTTTCAAATATTCCACATCGCCTAGCCATAAACCATTTTTTTGACGTTGGCTGTGATGAACTTTGAAGCGTTGTCCACCTTTGCATTTAATAAAGAATAGACTGGGTTGTGGCGCATCAAAGTAAGTGATTTCTGCAATGGTGCCAACAGGCATAAAGATGACTTCTTCTTGTCCTGGTGTTCTCACCTCGGACCCTTGATCTAAGGTCACAATGCCAAAAGATGTCTTATTCGCTACGCAATCTTTGATCATGTCTAGATAGCGAACTTCAAATATCTTTAGATCAATGGCGCCACCTGGGAATAATGTTTGTCCCAGTGGAAATAGGGGAATGGTTTGTAAATCAGCGACCATGAGTTGATTGTATTCAAGAATTAATTTTTATGTTTTGAAAGAATCATTTTTTCTGTACACTGCTTTAGGAATAAAAAATCAAGGAGATATCAATGAAAAAATTACTATTAATGCTGGCCACCTTTGGTTTAATTGGTTTGGCCTCTGCGGTGAATGCTCAAGATATTGTTGTTTATCACATTGATAATGCTGAGAACCAGGCGACCAAAGGTCTAAGAAATATTCGCAACCATTTAGATATTGCGCCGCAAACAAAAATTTATGTTGTCACCCATGCAGAAGGAATTGATTTCTTAATGGAGGGTGCTAAAGACAAGAAAAACCCTAATATTGACTATGCTTCGTTGGTATCAGCTCTTAAGTCTAGAGGTGTGACGTTCGAGGTTTGTGAAATTACCCTTAAAAACAGAAATATCAAGCGCGATGTTTTCATCATGGATGCTGAATTCACGCCATCAGGAGTTGCCAGGGTGGCTGGTTTGCAGATCAAAGAAAAGGCTGCATATATCAAGCCTTAATCAGTGCATTTGTAGTTTTCTGATCTGATTGCCGCCTGCGGGCGGCTTTTTTATACCCTTAATTCTTCAAGGGCTTTGCATATAGTTCGTGTTAGTACTAAAATGGTACTAATACGAACTAAATAAACCTGATTCATACAAAGATGAACTTTCTGCCAACTCTTAAAAACCTGGTACTGACCTATCAGTCGTTTGAGCAGTACTCAGCACCACACATCAAATCAATGGGTCTTACTATGACCCAGTTTGACGTGATTGCCACGCTAGGTAATCAGCCGCCCATGACATGCAAAGAGCTAGGGGATAAAACCTTGGTCACCAAAGGTACTCTCACAGGGGTTCTTGAGAGGTTGGAGGGTAAAGGAATTATTCAAAGGTCAGTGAATCAAAGTGATGCTCGTAGCCAAATGATTGCTTTGACCAAAAAAGGTCAGCAATTATTTGAAAAAGTGTTTCC
>CAYFKY010000001.1:6009-78324 GCA_964343915.1 uncultured Polynucleobacter sp.
GCCAAATGATTGCTTTGACCAAAAAAGGTCAGCAATTATTTGAAAAAGTGTTTCCTGATCATCTACAGCATTTGCAAAAAGCATTTGGTCAGCTCAGCAAGAAAGATTTGCATGAGTTAACACTCTCGCTTCAAAAACTAAGAGAAGTATTGATTAATCATTAACACGCAAAGGAACTATATGAATCAACTATCTAACCCTGTAGCATTAATAGGTCGTCTATTAATGGCAGCCATTTTTATCATGGCTGGATTATCCAAAGCAACTGGATTCAGTGGCACAGCAGGGTATATCGCATCAGTAGGGTTGCCGATGCCTGAAGCTTTGACAGCAGCCACAATCGTGCTTGAAGTGGTTGGTGGTGTCGCATTAGTAGTTGGTTATAGATTGCGCTTATTTGCAGTTCTATTGGCTGGATTTACATTGCTGGCAGGTTTGTTTTTTCATAACTTTTGGGCTATGCCAGCAGAAGTTCAGCATATTCAACAAATTATGTTCATGAAGAACTTAAGTATTGCTGGTGGTTTACTCATTATTGCTGCTCTGGGTGGTGGCTCATTGTCTTTGGACGAAAAACTTAAGCAAGCATAAAAATGATTCATTCATTATTTCAATCAAGGAGAAATTAATATGACAAAAGTCGCAGTTGTTTTTCATAGTGGTTATGGTCACACAGTAAAACAGGCGGAAGCCATTGCTAAAGGCGCTAATGGAACATTGGTGACAATTGATGCAGAAGGTCAGCTAACCGACGCTCAGTGGGATATCTTGCAAGCTGCTGATGCCATTGTATTTGGTTCGCCCACGTACATGGGTAGTGTGACATGGCAGTTCAAGAAATTTGCTGATGCAAGCTCTAAAGCCTGGTTTACACAAGCTTGGAAAAATAAAGTATTTGGCGGATTTACTAACTCTGCCACTATGAATGGTGATAAACATTCAACCATTCACTATTTCATGACATTGGCTATGCAGCACTCAGGTATTTGGGTGGGTACTGGTTTAATGCCGTCCAACTCAAAATCAGCTAAACGCGATGATGTTAATTATGTAGGCTCATTTGCTGGCGCCATGATGACAACACCGTCTGATGCAAGTGTTGATGAAGTCAATGCTGGTGACTTAGAAACAGCAAGGTTATATGGTCAGCGTGTTGCTGAGGTGGCAGGGCAGTTTAAAGCTAAGTAATTATGCTCAAAATCAGAAAATCTGAGGATCGCGGGTATGCCGATCATGGTTGGCTAAAAACACATCACTCATTTTCATTCGCAGGTTACTACGACCCAGAGCACATGGGTTGGGGTAATTTGCGAGTGATCAACGATGATTACATTGCGGCTGGCTATGGTTTCGGTAAACACGGCCATCGCAACATGGAAATCATTAGTTATGTTTTGGCGGGGGAATTGGCTCATCAAGACAGCATGGGTAATGTCAAAGGTATACCGCCAGGCGATATACAGCGCATGAGCGCAGGTACTGGAGTAATGCATAGTGAATTCAATCATGCCAAAGATCAGGAAACCCATCTTTTGCAAATTTGGATTGAGCCAAGTGTGAGTGAGATTCCACCTAGTTATGAACAAATCTCCATACCCACTGAAGAAAAGAGAAAAACACTGCGTTTGGTAGCATCACCAACTGGCGAGCAAGGGTCTGTGACAATCTATGCAGATGCAAAAATGTATGCAGGTCTTTTTGATCAGGGCGATAGTTATCAACAAGCCTTGAACCCACAAAGAAAAGGCTACCTGCATCTGGTCCGCGGCAATATCACAGTGAATGGTCAAGCCATCAAAGGTGGTGATGCTGTTCTGATGGATGGCGAGTCTGATCTGCAGCTCTCTAACCCAAGGGATGCAGAAGTGATTTTCTTTGATTTGGCCCCATAAGTATCAATGACGCCAGATTCATTAAAAAAGCTTGTCAGCATGAAAATGCCTTTCGGCAAGCATGCTGGCAAGTTGTTATGTGATTTGCCCGCCAACTACTTGGCTTGGTTTGCTAGGGAGGGTTTCCCTAAAGGGGAGATAGGTGAACTCTTGCAACTCATGCATGAGATTGATCACAATAATTTACGAGATCTTTTGAAACCGTTACAAAAATAGGCGTGACCTAGTCCTGGGTACTCACGTCAGATTTTTCTGTATCAAACTCAGAAATCCCTGACCCAATTATCAGCTCCAAGCTCTTCAATTTACATTCATCATGATGTCTTTTACGGAGGACATGCATGGAATTAATTTTGAATCAGTTTGTTAAAAAAGCAGCAACAAAAAGTAGGCAATCTAGTCCTAAGCTTGGTGCCAAGCGCCTAATCAGAAGAACCGTGGGGCTTGGTGTAGCCAAAAAGTCGCAACGATCTCTTGGAAAAACCATTGCTAGTACCACTCGACCAGCGACTAAGTTGATGTTGCGTGCAGCCAAAGGTCTGGGTAGATTAGCCACCTTCATTTTGATTGGTAGGTTGTGAGGTGATGCATGAGTCAAGAGGTCTGTGCATTACTGGTGGAGAAGTTAGTCAATTCTGAAGAGTTAGGGGAGATGGCAGAAACTATTCAGACTGGATTGGAGTCTGGGCAGGGGATTTGGTATTTCCTATTAGATAATCCGATGGCTTTTGGTATGTTGATTGGAGGAGGTCTGGCTACATGGATGCGTCATTGGTTTTACAAGCAGACCATGGTCAGGCGTTAATTCTTATTCAAAATGGATAGAGCCTGGGGTGTAGGATTCTCTGGGACGTAGGCAAATATTAATGTCGTAACCAAATTGAGTGAGAGCGTGGAGCAACATATAAGTGCTTAACTTTTTTAGATCACCCTTGTAGATGGCCAGAGTTTCTTTTAATGGCAGTTGTGTTTTTTCAGAAAGTCTCCGTGGGTCACTGAGTTGATCCATGGAGATCTTCCTGTATAGATCTTCAAAAAGAGCAGACTTCAAATCATTTTCTTTTTTATTGATATCGAGATATTTCATATCAATCATCTTCATGGGTTTGCTTTTGTATTGATTGCTGCCAATACCGCTATCTTTCACCACAGCCTTATCAGGTGACTGGTGGCATGTGAGTGTGAAGACATGATGATCATCTGTATTGAAGATAAGCCGTCCTTGACGGCTATTTAATTCAACTGGATCCATGGAGTCTAATGATTCAAGACGTGTAGGCATGATTTGCTTTCTTTGAAGTTGAATGCTGAAAACAAGAGCTTGCCTTAAATTGATGCCGATGAATATCAGCAAATACTTATTTTGTTGTCAGAAATTTCTGACTATGTTGAGAGTCTTGCCTTGATATGTTCAAGTAAACCATCGCAGGCATCTTCCACCAAATCCAACACCTCTTCAAACCCCTCTGCACCTTTGTAGTAGGGATCTGGCACGACCGCAGCTTCCATGGTTTTGCAGAATTCGGTCAAACGTCGAATCTTATGTTTCTTATTGTCAGGAGACATCTTTTCAGTCAGGGCATAGTTGTCCCAATCCATCACTAACAACAAGTCGTAATCATTGAAATCTTTATCGCAAACTTGTCGCGCTTTTAGGTCTGAGAGGTCATAACCTCGCCTGATCGCATGTGCTTGAGATCTTGCATCAGGCTCTTCGCCAACATGGTAGGCATGGGTACCCGCTGAGTCGACTTCGATCATATGTGCCAAGCCAGCATCCTTCACATACTGTCGAAATACACCATGTGCAGTAGGGCTACGACAAATGTTCCCCATGCAGATAAATAGAACTTTGAATTTCATGTGTGCTTTCGCGTTAAAGGGTGATGCTTAAAACTAAATGATATAAAAAAACTGGGTTGCAGCGAATGCTGCACCCAGTCCAACGTCACTTGCGTGACTAGGGAGTTACACAATCTTTACTGAATACCAATAATTTTCTTGGCTTCTGCTAACGCAGCCATCGATTCTGTGTGTTTGCCTGCTTTGTGCAGGTCTTCACCTTTGGCGCGCAAGTCTTTAACTTTGGTCATGTTTTGTGGTGTTAGTTGAGTCGCTAGTAGAGCGCTGTCAATTTTTTTCATTTCACCTGGGCAGCCGTGAGCAAAAGCTAAGCCAGAGGTGCCAACAAGACTGATCGCAATTAACCATTTTTTCATGAGTTGTCTCCTCGGAATGATTTATGACAATCTACTCTCAAATGAAATTTATTGCTAATTCGCAAATAACCCTATGGCAGAAATTGTTATTGCAGCGCACCAAGCTGAGTGCTTAGAACAAATCCTTTTGCTGTTCTTTGCGCAGTAAGAATGCATTTTGCATATCAATATTGGTTTCTCGTCTGCCTGGAGTGACGATGATCTGATCTCCAGCCTTGATAGCGCCTCCTTGGTGAACTTTTAGGTACCAACCGGAGCGTCTTGATTGAATCATGGCTTTGGCTGAACCCTTGTACCCCATACGGGCGTTAAATTTAAAGCAGGGCTCGCGAAGTTTTACCACCTCTAATTCAACCTCACCAATTTGCCAAATATCACCCACCCAGACATCAGATTCTGTGAAGCCCTCGACGCTTAAATTTTCACCTACAAAACCATGGCCAATTGGTACCGATCTCTTGACCTCTCTTGTGAGCAGTTCATTCCAAAAATCGTAGTGTTCTGCTGGATAGGCATAGATCGCCTTTTCAAGACCGCCATGAACGCTGAAATCGGCTTGTTCATCGCCATCAATGCCGACTTTTCTGACGACAACGCTATTAGGTTGCTCTAAAGAGCTCACCACGTCTTTTTTAATGCCCGAGTTAACCACTTTGTGGTCTGGATGATCGATTCCGAAGAGGGGGGCTATTTTGCCGGTGGAGATAGATAAGATGCGCATGCCATAATTAAATCACTTTATTGAATTTCGAGTCATTATTCATGCCACGTTTTGCTGCCAACCTTTCTTTGCTTTACACCGATTTACCTTTTTTAGACCGTTTTAGAGCGGCTAAAGAGGATGGTTTTGAAGCAGTGGAATGTCAGTTTCCCTATGAGTGGTATGCGCAAACCAGCCTGGAAAACATTCAGCAAACCATGGCGAAGTTGAATTTACCAATGGTGCTACATAATCTGCCGGCAGGAGATTGGGCTAATGGCGAGCGAGGCATTGCTTGTGATCCCAATCGTGTTGATGAGTTCAGGGCAGGTGTACCTTTAGCGATTAAATATGCCAAAGCTCTTAATGTGCCAAGAGTTAACTGTATTGTGGGTATCTTGCCAGTAGGTTTATCCCCCGATTTGGCACAAGCCACCTTGGTAGCCAATTTAACCTACGCTGCAGAAGAGTTAAAAAAAGAAAATATCAAGCTGCTGATTGAGCCAATTAATACTTTTGATATTCCTGGCTTCTTTTTAGCAAGTTCTAACCATGCCATTGAAACGATCATGGCAGTCAAGTCCTCAAATCTTTATTTGCAATACGATGCGTATCACTTGCATCGGATGGGCGAAGATATTCTAGAAATTGAGGAGCTCATGCCGTTTATTGATCACATCCAAATTGCTGATCATCCTGGCAGGCACGAACCCGGTACCGGAGAAATTCTATATTCTGATTTCTTTATGTTATTAGATGACCTGGATTACCCAGGATGGGTTGGTTGTGAATACAAGCAACTACATAAAGCTAACTTTTTAAAAGATTAAGTGTCAGCTAAAAGAGCATAATTAGATTTTATGAACTTTGCAGAGTAGGGCTTAATGCCCTGACAAATGCCTTTGATACTGATTGACTATGTTGTTAGAACCACCGTATTCGTCCTTGAATGATTTGCCTACGCAGTTACAGCAACATGGCTACGTTGTCGTGGCACCAGACCAGTTTTATGCCTTATCAGGTCATCAAGAACAGGATTGGGTACATTTAGCAAAAACTTGGCAGCACCTACCACCGGATGAATATTTGCGAGATGGTGGTCGTTATCGTCAGCGACGCCACGCTAGTTTTGTTCTAAAAAATACTGCTTTGCAATTAGCGCCACATCGCGCCCATTGGCAACCAGTGGCCTATAACGCCTTGCATGGTGGCATTGATCGTTGGTTTGAGCCATGCGAAGAAGAATTTGTTCATTCTGATGCATTAAAAGACTGCCTTATCAATCTAGGCTTGCAACTTAATCAAATAAAACCTGCGACTGATGACACTTGGTATGTAGAAGTTCATCAGTTCAGGATTGATACAACAGATGGTATCGGTCGACCAACTCCTGAGGGTGCTCATAGAGATGGCGTTGATTTTGTCGCTGTCTTAATGTTGGGTAGACATCAAATAAAAGGTGGTGAAACGCGGGTGTTTGAAGCCAATGGACCGCAGGGACAGCGTTTTACACTGAATCAATCATTCAGTCTGATGATTTTGGATGATGAGCGAGTGATTCATGAAAGCACACCGATACAGCCTATCGACCCTGACAATGGATCACATGCTTGGCGCGACACGTTAGTGGTGACGTTTAGGCGCGATGGTTTTCAGGATGGGCCTAAGGCCAATTAAATCACTGGCCCTAATGGATTAACGTTTTCTATCTGGGGCTCTATTTTCGGGCTTCTTTTTCGAAGGCTCAATGACCCGATTAGGATCTGGTTTTAAGATAGAAGTATGAGTAATACTGCTTGGGTTCATGGTGAGTGGTAGATACTCATGTTTAGCCCAAGCGTTAGCGTAGTTAGAATAATTTCGGCTATTGATCCAGCCAGATTGACCAGTCTGATAGATGAATTGCGATTTATCTAAATCTGCTAAATCGTAAATAGCTCGCATGCTGGCAGCTTTGGTCACGGTGTATGGATTGTGACTATTGCCCAAATCCATAAATCCAACATTAATCGTAAATCCATCACCTGGCATTGGCCGGCTGACTTCGAAGTGTCTCTTTAGCCATGACACTTTGCTCATTGGACGATGTTCGGATACGGCTATGTGGGCTTTACCCCATGTCCATGATTGAGGGCTGCCACCTAATTGGTTGCTTAAGTCATCTAACGCGCGTGTGAAAGCGAGATCAATGATTTGCTCGCAAGTTTCAATTTCTGCAGTGGATGATTGGTCACACCAAAATGCTGCATCAGATTTTCCAGCAAGGTGCAGTTCCATGATGTGATGCACACCTGATCGAAAATCTCTCTTGCCATATTCGGCAGCAAAACTTGAGCCCAACTTATCCTCAAACAGCAAACGGGTTAATTGATGAGCCCACGCGTTATAGATGGTGGCGCTGGGACTATCTATACTCATATTGCCGTTAAAACTTGCTATCAATACCTTGGCGTCACTGGCGTATTTGTGATTCGAATTAGCTTGTTGCAAGAGGGGTAATAAATCAATGGCTGACAATGACAATGTATCTGCTTGCATGGATTTCATACTGGCAAGATCATGTTTCTCTTGGGCAAGTAATAAGGCTTCTATTCTGTTTTGACGATAAGGCATGTGCCAATCAGCAGTTAGCGGATTCGGGTCATTAGCTGCATGCACGCGATGATTGGCTGTGGCAATCCAACCTTTACTAGGATTGTTATCTTTAGGTAGTTGATCTGGACTCAAATAAGGTCCCCAGTCGTATTGTTTATCCCATCCCAACGCAGGAGTGGAGCCAAACAATCCATGCCCTTTAGTTCTTTTGGGGGCAACACCAGCAGCACGATAGGCAATTTGCCCCTCTTTATCCGCCATCACGACGTTTTGCATTGGCGCGTAGTAATGTTTTAGTGCCCCTTTGAATTCATCTAAGTTTTGCGCTTGATTCATTAAAAAACCAGCCACTAAGGTCTGGTTCGCATCATCAAGTGCTGTCCAGCGCATTGATATGGCGTAGCGACTTGTATCGATCAACTCTTGAGCGCGCGGGTAAGCATCAGAGATCACTGGGCCATGTCTGGTTTCGCGAGCTAAAAAACGCACGGGGTCTTTACCTTTAACCAAGATGGTTTCTTCTCGTAAAACAAAATTGGCAAAGCCATTGGGTGTTTGATAGCGTGCAGGATTTTTTTCATCCAATGCTTCGATATACAAATCTTGTACATCGGGATCAGTATTGGTAAAGCCCCAAGCAACGTTGGTATTTCGTCCTAGAACAACGCCAGGGATACCTGGAACTGTCGCACCTATGACTTGTAATTTAGGTGCTTCAATATGCGCAAAATACCAAATGGCAGGGGCAGTTAAGCCAAGGTGTGGATCATTAGCTAGCAGTGGTTTGCCGCTGATCGTTTTATCTCCTGATACAACCCAGTTATTCGAACCAATCCCTTCAAAGCCGCCAGGAAGTGATTGCAAAAGACCTTTGTTCAAGCTACTGATTTGATTGCTAGTAGACCCTCCAGATTTAAAAACACCTAAATCTCTGTACATCTTGGCAAAGTTCGTCGTGGTTGGAGGAGCTTCGCCTGGGTAGGGTGGCAATACTTGCCAAATACGATTGGTATCCAAGGTCTTGGATAGCTCAAGACGTAAAAACTCTTTATGCCAGTTGCCACCTAAATCCAAAGCCATCATCAGTGACCAAGCTACTGAGTCAGCGGGGCCCCACGTGCCAGGCTTAGCGCCCAAAATCATGAACTCTGCAGGTAATGCCCATCCAAGACGAGCAAATCCAGCATTCACTCCTTCGGCATATGATTGAATTTGACGTTTGTATTCAATGGGGTAATTTTCAAACTGTTTTTCTGCTGCGCGACGAATACCCAAGGTGCGGATGAACTTATCAACCCCAACAGATTCTGGACCAAGTATTTCTGATAATTTGCCAGAGGCTAGACGGCGGTTGAACTCCATTTGCCAAGGGCGCTCTGTAGCATGTAAAAATCCAAGGGTGTACCAAGCATCTTCTAGATTATTCGCGCTGATATGAGGTACGGCGTGTTGATCAAATTTAATCGTGACAGGATTATTAATCCCTGGGGCGATTTGCTCTGCATTCAAGGTATCTCTAGTTGAGAATAAGTAAACACAAAAAATTGTTAGGCCGGCAATTAATATCCCAGCAAGCGAAATAGACCCTATTTTGGCTACGTTCTTTGGTTTTTTGTTTCTAGAAGATAGGGTGAAGCTCATTGGGCAGTAATTTTTAATTAAATAATTGCAAATCAGTAAGGCTGTATTTTTTCATAGATTGCTTAATAAATCTCTGAGAATCAATGATTCGAATCCTAATTTTGCGGGCTAAAGATCATTTTTTAGGGGTGAGTTTTCAATCTATGTAAAATGACGACTTCGTTACAAATTAACGACCTGATTTTAGGTAAATCTTTAGATCAAGTTTATCGGTATTTGAAGCTTTCAAAGTTCAAGTATTGAGCCCGAGTGACGAAATAGGTAGACGTAAGGGATTTAAAATCCCTCGGCTTAAACAGCCGTGCCGGTTCGATTCCGGCCTCGGGCACCAAATAAAAAAAGACCAAGTTGCCTTGGTCTTTTTTCTTTTTCAGCGGTTCTCTAGAGCTTAACCACCACCATAGAGGAACTTAGGCAACCATAATGTCATGCCTGGCCAGATATACATGATCACCATACAAATAATCACGATGAACATATAAGGCATCATGCCTGCAAAAATTTGATTCAGTGTCACATGTGGAGGTGATACACCTTTCAAATAGAAGGCTGACATCGCTACAGGAGGTGACAAGAATGCTGCCTGTAAGTTCACAAACACCAAAGTGCCCCAAAGAATTGGGTCAATATTGAAGTGTGCTAGCAACGGCAAGAAGATTGGCACAAAAATCACAATGATTTCCGTCCACTCAAGTGGCCAGCCAAGCACGAAAATAATTGCTTGAGAGAGCAGCATGAACTGAAGTGGTGTTAAGTTCATGCCAAGCACCCATTGCTCAATGATTTGCTGACCACCAAGGATCGCAAACACTGCTGAGAAAAGGGCAGAGCCCACAAACAACCAGCAAACCATGGAAGTTGTTTTAGCCGTTAAGAATACGGCTTGTTTGGTACGCTCAAAATCGAGCGTGCCAGCCTGCAATGCCAAAATGAAGGCACCTGCAGCACCTACCGCAGCAGATTCTGTGGCAGTTGTAATGCCGAGCAAAATCACTGCTAACACAACCAAGGTCAAAATACCCAAAGGCATCACTGACTCAATTAAAAGCTTCAAAATTTCAAATTGCTCATCATCGAGTCTGATGTAGTAGTAAATCATCATGAGTGCAGTTAGGATGCAACCCAAGGCGAAATACAACTCAAAGTTTTCTGGTGGTCCAGATGCCGCTTCTGGAGCAGGCTCATCATTGCTGACCCCTGGTGCTGCATCAATCGAAACTAGGCCGCCATCTTTGTCATTGGATGCGGAAGATGATTTTGGAGCCTCACCAAGCGCATCAATACTAATCAAAACTTCCTCATTTGGATTGGCAGCTTGAGCTGCAGCTGCATCTTGTGATGACACAATGGTGATGCCCTTTAGGTCATCGGCTTGATTTTGTTGATGAATAACAACGTACCACCAGATTCCCCAGACTGACACTAAAGTCAGCACAAGTGGGAAGATGGCAGCTGCACAGTTTTTCAAAATCTTGCCATACGTCATGCGCGCATCTTCTGCGGCGTTCATCCAGGCTTTAGGTGCAAATACCGCCTTGATGCTTGCCACGAACATATTCTTAGAATAGTTGTCGCGTAAAAATGCCAAAGGTTTCGGAATTGGTACAACCAAGCTTTCTGGAGGTAATTTTGGTGCAATCTTAGGGTCAATGATGGCCCAACCAATCACGTATACCAAGTACAAGAATGCCAAGAAGAAACCAGGCAGCATTGCTGCTGCGTATAGCTTAACCACTGACTGACCTGCAACTGCAGCATAGACGATGATCATGACTGAAGGTGGAATCAAAATACCTAATGTGCCACCAGCAGTGATCACGCCGGCTGCCAAGCGAGTGTCATAACCAGCATTCAGCATTGGTCTCATGGCAATCACGCCCATAAGAACAACAACTGCGCCCACTAGACCACTGGCAATACCCCAGAAGGTACAAATCACGAGTGTGGCAACAGCCAATGAACCTGGTAAGCGTCTAAACGCTAATTGCACGGCATTGAACATCTTGTCGACCAGTGCGCCACGTTCCATCACATAACCCATCAGAACAAACAGTGGGATGGATAGAAGTGTGTCATTGGTCATACCGCCATAGGTTCTTTGAACCATTAAAGTAAAGACCTTGTTAGCTGTCCAAGATTGGCTTGGATCATAAAAGGCTGCAAAGCCAAACATCATGCCAAGACCCATTAGCGTAAACGCTGTAGGGAAGCCCAGCATGATCACAACAACGATGAGGCCCAACATAATTAGGCCGTAGATTGGATCTCCCATTAGTGGTCTCCTTTATTGCCGATTCGATTGTGTGCTGCCTCATCGATCGACTTGGCTTTTTCAATAGCCATTTTTTTGGCTTCTTCGTCCACGTAGGTGGATGCTGATAATTGCTGTTCAACCACATCAATTTCTTCAGCATCTTTTAAACGCTCTGGCCATTCACCTGTTTTTAGGCAATAAACGCAGCGAATCATTTCAATCACACCTTGTAACAGAACAAATGCGCCAGCTAGAGGAATGATTGATTTGAAGTGATAGACGGGTGGGCCGTTAGCAATTTGAGTCGTGTGCTCGCCAATGCGCCATGAATCTTCTGCAAATGTGTAGCCTGCATAAACGAGTGCCACAATACCTGGTAAGAAAAAGGTCACATAAAGTACTAAATCAAAGAAAGCCTGAGTTCTAGGTTTCATTGAGCCGTACAAAAAGTCACCGCGAACATGGGCATTTTGTGCCAATGTGTAGGCGCCAGCTAGCATGAATAAAGCTCCATAACTCATAACAGAGAGCTCGCCAATCCAAGCGGATGGGGCGCTTAGGGCGTAACGTCTAAATACGTCTACGCACACCATGAGCATTAGCAAAATGATGAGCCAGGCAACCGCCTTACCCACATAAGTGCTAATCTCATCAACGATTAACATTAGTTTTTTCATATCAAACTTTGAGAGTTTTAAAAGGAAAAAATGATTCGGATGCTGCCATCCGAATCATTTGATTGATCACAACACGTCTCTTAGGCTTTTTTGCCAGAGAAGTAATGGTCGTAAGCCATCTTGTAGTCAACGCTGGTGAAGTTCTGCCAGCGACCTGCACGTTGTGCAAACACTTTTTGTGACTCTAGAACTTTTTTGAACATTGGGTTTTCTGATGATTTAGCCGCAATGATCTTGTCCCAAGCTTTCAATTGAGCCTGCAAAATTGACTTAGGTGTTTGATAGAACTTCACCTTGTCTTTTGTTTGTAGTTCAACGAAGTCTTTTGAGTAACGATCGATTGCCTTCCAAGACATATCTGCAGATGCAGCTTGCGTTGCGTTAGCAATGATTGACTTTAGTTCAGCAGGTAGAGAGTTATATTTTTTCTTATTGAAAATAACCTCAAATTGCTCAGAACATTGATGGAAACTTTGCAACATACAGATCTTGGAAACGTCAGGGAAGCCTAAAGTTCTATCTGATGAGGCATTGTTAAATTCAGCGGCATCTAGAACGCCACGATCAAGAGCTGGAACAATGTCAGCGCCTGGAAGAGCTTGAACAGATGCACCCATGTCGTTGAAGATCTCAATTGATAGACCTACAGTTCTGTACTTCAAACCTTTGAAGTCTTCTACTTTGGTCATTGGCTTTTTGAACCAGCCCAAAGGTTGAGTTGGCATTGGGCCATACAAGAATGATTGAACATCCATCTTCAAGCCTGAGTAAACCTCATCAAGCAATTGTTTGCCGCCGCCGTATTCGTGCCATGCCAATAGCATGTTTGGATCCATACCAAATGAAGGGCCAGATCCCCATAGTGCTAGAGCACTACTCTTACCGTACCAGTAGGCCACAACACCGTGACCACCATCTAATGTGCCGCTTGATACAGCATCCAATAGGTCGAAAGCTTTAACGACTGAGCCAGCTGGAAGAACTTCAATTTTGAGGCGACCGCCAGACATTGAGTTAACTTTATTGGCGTAATCCAATGCGTACTCATGGAAAATATCTTTTGCAGGCCATGTTGATTGAAAGCGCATATTAACTGTTTGCGCATTCGAAATCATTGGGAAGCCCATTGCTGCTGCACCAGCACCAGCAACTGCAGTGCCTTTCAGAAATTTACGGCGTGTTTTTGGTTGGTTTTGCTCTGACATAACGTCTCCTCTTTTTTGTACAAAAAATTAATTTTTGGTATTTATGTTGCAGAATTAGTATATGAGCTTAGTTTTTGAGCGCACCTAGGTGATTCCCTAATAAATGTATACAATTTTTTAAATCTAAATAATGAGAAAAATACCAATTAAATACAAATACTTAGCGTGTCTTTGCTTGGTGGTTTTAGTCTTCAATCCCTTCATTAATGCTCAATCTGAGCCACAACCCGCAGAAATTCTAGGGATATATTTCACGCCACCCATTGGTGGGGCTGGCGGTATTGTGAAACAAATTGATGTTGCCAAGAAATCAATCAAAGTGATGGCTTATGGCTTTACATCCATTCATCTTGCAGAAGCTTTGGCAAGGGCTAAGAAGCGCGGGGTAGATATTGCTCTGATTCAAGATGAAAAAAGCGCTCAAAACAATCGTGAGGCTGTGCAGAAGTTATTGGATGCAGGCATAGAGATTCGTAGTGATGGAAAGCACGCCATACAACACAATAAGGTCATGGTGATTGACCAAGAGATTGTGATCACTGGTAGCTATAACTTCACCAATTCAGCGGAAACCAGGAATGCTGAAAACATCATGATTGTTAAGTCTGAGTATGCTGCTAGACGTTATTCCGATAATTGGAATAATCACTGGGAACATGCTGTCAAAGTGACAGAGTTGCCACCATCTCGCCAAAAACGTTAATGCAATCGTCGTCCTATGAAAATGCGTAAAAAAGCAGATTTACCAAGCAAGATCTGCGTGACTTGTGGTCGACCTTTTGCTTGGCGCAAAAAATGGGAAAAAGTTTGGGCGGAGGTGAAGTACTGCTCAGATCGCTGTCGAGCAGGAAAGTAATTAGACCCATACAATCTTGGCTATGACAAAAGCCAAGATAGACCCAGCTGACATATCACGTATTGTTGAGATGGCTTGGGAGGATCGCACGCCATTTGATGCCATTTTGCAAAGTTATGGCATCAATGAGTCTGCTGTGATTGATTTAATGCGCCAAGCGATGAAACCCAGTTCATTTAGGATGTGGCGCAAGAGGGTAACAGGGCGAGTTACTAAGCATTCAGCCTTGAGATCTCAAGAGGTGCAGCGGGCTTACTGTCCAACCCAATACAAACCCAAATAAGCTTTCTGAAGCTTAGTTAGGTTCTGTTACAAAACCAATTTTGGTAAGACCAGATCGTTTGGCAGTGGCTAACACTTGTGCAACAGATTCGTAGCGAACATTTTTATCTGCTCTTAGTTGCACTTCCGGTTGTGGATTCTTCTTCGCTGCTGTTTGAGCATATATCGATAAAGTATCTAGATCAATCGCCGACGTATTCCAGAAGATTTGACCTTTGGCAGAAATACTTAAATTGATCGATTCAGGTTTAACGTCGTTACGCTGGCTGCTAGCTTGTGGCAATTCAACTTTCACGGCGTGCTGCATCACTGGAATAGTGATCATGAACACGATTAATAACACCAACATGACATCCACTAAAGGAGTCATGTTGATTTCAGCCATCGGCTGGCTATCGTCGTCACCAATAGGCTCATTACCAAATGCCATGATTAATCCTGATTAGCAGAGCGAGCAGTGTTTGAGTTACCAACACGTGCGCCAGTGATAAAGAAAGCGTACAAATCATTGCCAAAACGATTTAGTTCAGCAATCAATACTTTGTTGGTGCGGCTGATGGCGTTGTACGCCAATACAGCTGGAATCGCTACTGCTAAGCCTAAAGCCGTCATGATCAAAGCTTCACCAATTGGACCTGCGACTTGATCAATTGTTGCGGTCCCTGATGTACCAATACCCACCAAAGCGTGATAGATACCCCAAACAGTACCAAACAAACCAATGAACGGTGCGGTAGCGCCTGTAGACGCCAAGAAGGTGAGACCTTGTTGTAAACCGCCGACTGATTTATCAATACTGACTTTTAGGCAACGCGTGAGCCAGTCTGATGGGTTGAGCGTTTGGTGTAACTCGCTGCGTGACCCAGCTTGTTGGTTGTGATGTTTCATGGCTTCTTGCGCACTTTTAGCAAGATCGCAATAAGGGTTAAGTTCTTGAGTCATTTGACTCAGCGCCACTTCAAAAGAAGGAGCATGCCAAAAGCATTCAATTTCCTTGGCAATTTTTTTAGTTTTATAGAGATTCAAAGCTTTGGTGATGATGATGACCCACGAGACGATCGACATCACTAATAAAAATAATGCCACTGTTCTGGTGACGGCGTCACCTTGTGTCCACATGTTAGCTAGACCAAACGTTTGATTCATAACTTATTCCAATCGGAAGATATAAGGTTGTATTGCGGTTACTTTAATCGGTTTACCAAGTTCTAAAAATGGTCGGCAGCGAACTTTCATGCCGGCATCAAGAGCGGCTTGATCAAGGCGAGGTAAGCCGCTGCTTTGAGCGATATTCACTTTCTGAACTGCGCCATCTTCACCAATGAATAAGCGCACGAGAATTTTACCTTCTTCACCCATGCGACGTGAGAGGCTAGGGTAGATCGGTTCTGGCACGCTGCATTGTGCTTGGCTTAGTGAAATGCTTTTTGGTTCGCCAGTGCTACTGCCACCGGTACTAGTTGGCTTGGCTGTTGATGAATCTTGTGTTTGCGAGCTAGTAAGGCTACTGGGAGCGCTGGTGGTGACGACTGGTTCAACGGTTTTCTTTTCAGGAGCCTTGGGTTTTTCAGGAACGGGTTGGCTGACTTTGGCTTTTTCTTTCTGTGGATTCGGGTCTAGTAATGATGCCGTCACCGTATCTCCCATATTGGCTCCAGTTTTGGGGCGGTCTGGGCTTAGTTGAATTCCAATAATCAAGAAAAAGTGCATCAGAACCACAAATGCAGTGATTCTGTTTTGCATGAACCAATCTTGAAGTTTAGAAAGAACTTGACTAGGCACGGTGTGAACGGTTGAAAGCTAAGATATAAAAACAGTCGATGTTTCGATGGAGTGTTGATCTAATGCTAGCGGTATTAATTGTTTAGCGTGTGCTAGTAATGCATCTGCATCGAGTGTTGAGTATAAGCGAATGGTTCTGGGTGGCGCAGACTGAAGTAAATGAAATTCTTCGAGTTTTCTGCCAAGTTGTTTAACCACAGCATCACTGGTATCGATGATTTCTATTTTGGGCCCAAGAATTTTTCTAATCAAGGGAGCTAGAAAAGGGTAGTGGGTGCAACCTAAAACCAGTGTATCAATCTGAGCTTGTTGCAAGGGTGCCAAATGTTCACGTAAAAGTTGTTCTGTTTCTGGGCTATTGATGGCACCAGATTCAATCAGTGGCACCAAGCCTAATCCTGCTTGAGAAATAAATTCGCAATTACCTTCCAGGCTTTCTAGAAGAGCTTTGAACTTATCGCTTTTTAAGGTGTTTTGCGTGGCTAGAACACCCACTTTTTGATTTTGACTTTTAGTGACTGCTGGCTTGATGCCGGGCTCAACGCCAATGATTGGGATGGCAGGCATCTCATGGCGTATATGAGCAATTGCCTCAGCAGTTGCTGTGTTACACGCAACAACCAATGCTTGGCAGCCTTCGCGCACCAACCAGTGGCATAAATCTAAGCTACGGGTAGCCACCCAATCGCTGGATTTTTCGCCATAAGGTGCATTGGCAGAGTCAGCTAAGTAAATGTAGTGATGAGCAGGCGCTTGGCGTAGGGCCTCGTTGAGTACGGTGAGCCCACCTATACCAGAATCAAAAACCCCAATGGTCGCCAAGCCTGTCCCTGTTTCTCTTAATTAAATTATTAATTAAGCTTTAGTGACTGGAATTTTTCCAATTTTGGCCTGCCACTCTTGTGGTCCTGTGTTATGAACAGAAGTACCATTCGAGTCAACGGCCACAGTTACTGGCATGTCTTCAATCGTGAATTCATAAATGGCTTCCATGCCCAAATCAGCAAAACCAACCACTTTAGATTCTTTGATCGCTTTTGACACGAGATAAGCTGCGCCACCAACTGCCATGAGGTATGCAGATTTGTGTTTCTTGATGGCATCAATCGCAACAGGGCCGCGTTCGGCTTTACCAACCATAGAGATAAGACCAGTTTGTGCCAACATCATTTCTGTGAACTTATCCATGCGAGTAGCAGTTGTTGGACCAGCTGGACCAACCACTTCATCACGCACTGGATCAACAGGGCCAACGTAGTAGATCACACGATTCTTAAAGTCGACAGGTAGCTTTTCACCTTTGGCGAGCATGTCTGCAATGCGCTTGTGTGCGGCATCGCGACCAGTCAGCATCTTGCCGTTTAACAATAAAGTTTGACCAGGTTTCCAGCTAGCTACTTCTTCAGGCGTCAAAGTATCAAGATTGACGCGTGTTGATTTTTCAGTATTGGGAGCCCATGACACGGCTGGCCAATCAGATAAAGATGGTGGTGTTAATACGGCTGGACCATCACCATGTAAATGGAAGTGAACGTGGCGAGTTGCAGCGCAGTTTGGAATCATGGCTACAGGCAAAGAGGCAGCGTGAGTTGGATAATCCATGATCTTCACGTCAAGTACTGTAGTAAGTCCGCCTAAGCCTTGTGCACCAATGCCAAGAGCATTTACTTTTTCCATGATCTCTAAGCGCAATTCTTCGATACGTGTTTTTGGTCCGCGAGCAATTAGCTCATGAATATCTACTGGCGCCATAAGAGATTCTTTGGCAAGCAACATGGCTTTTTCTGGTGTGCCGCCAATACCAATACCCAAGATGCCAGGAGGGCACCACCCAGCACCCATGGTTGGAACAGTCTTGATAACCCAATCCACAATTGAATCAGAAGGGTTGAGCATGTACATCTTGCTCTTGTTTTCAGAGCCGCCACCTTTGGCGGCACAGATCACTTCAACACCATCACCTTCAACAATCTCGTAATGCACCACCGCAGGTGTGTTGTCTTTAGAGTTGGTGCGCTTGCCTGCTGGATCTAGCAACACAGAAGCACGCAACTTGTTGTCTGGATGGTTGTAGGCGCGACGCACACCTTCATTCACCATCTCTTGCACGCTCATCTTGGCGTCCCATTTGACATTCATGCCAACTTTTAGGAATACCACTGCAATGCCTGTGTCTTGGCAAATCGGGCGTCTTCCTTCTGCGCACATGCGGCTATTAGTCAAAATTTGAGCAATCGCATCTTTTGCCGCTGGGCTTTCCTCACGCTCATAAGCTTTGCCTAAGGCAGTGATGTAGTCGAGTGGGTGATAGTAGGAAATATATTGAAAACCATCAGCAATACTTTGAATAAAGTCGTCTTGGCGAATTGTGCTCATAATTTTGTGAATTAATAGTCAAAAAGAAAGTTATTTTACCTAGGGAAAGTTGCCATATACAGGTTTTGTTTAGGCCTTTAGTCTAAGTATCAAGAGAAATGGATTGGTTTAAATGTATGAGCCCTAGGGGTAACCCTGATATGAGCTCAATATATAAGAATTGTCAGTCAACTGTCAGTCCTGAGACCTAATCTCGAGTTTTGTCTAAAACAGCCTAGAAAGTAGGAGAAAAGTATGTCCGGTATGGAACAGATGTTGGTAGAGAACCGTGTTTTCAACCCACCTAAAGCATTTGCTAAACAAGCAGCTATTACCAGCATGGAGCAGTACAACGCAATGTGCAAAGCCTTTGAAAAAGATTTCAATGGCACATGGGGTAGATTGGCTAAAGAAAACCTACATTGGAAAAAGCCTTTCACAAAAGTTTTAGACGAATCCAAGGCACCTTTTTACAAATGGTTTGAAGATGGTTTAACTAATGCTTCATACAACTGTATCGATCGCAATATCAAAAATGGTCTTGGCAAAAAAACAGCGATTATTTTTGAAGCGGATGGTGGTGAAGTTACAAAAGTAACTTATCAAGAATTGCATGACCGTGTTGCTACATTTGCAAATGGTCTTAAAAAATTAGGCATCAAAAAAGGTGACCGTGTAGTTATCTACATGTCAATGTCAATCGAAGGCGTTGTAGCGATGCAAGCTTGTGCTCGTATCGGGGCAACTCACTCAGTGGTGTTCGGTGGTTTCTCAGCTAAATCATTGCAAGAGCGTATTGTTGACGTAGGTGCTGTGGCATTGATCACTGCAGACCAACAGTTGCGTGGTGGTAAAGCATTAGCACTAAAAACTATTGCTGATGAAGCGATTGACCTAGGCGGTTGCGAAAAATTAAAGCACGTGATTGTTTACAAGCGTACAGGTGGCGACGTGCCGATGAAGGCGGGTCGCGACAAGTGGATGCATGACGTTTCTGCTGGCCAATCAAAAGTTTGTGAGCCAGAGTGGGTAAGTGCAGAGCACCCATTGTTTGTGCTTTACACATCAGGTTCAACAGGTAAGCCAAAAGGTGTTCAACACTCAACAGGTGGTTACTTGTTGTGGGCAATGCTCACAATGAAGTGGACATTTGACTTGCGTGATAGCGATGTGTTCTGGTGTACAGCTGACATTGGTTGGGTAACAGGTCACAGCTATATCGCTTACGGTCCTCTAGCATGTGGTGGTACACAAATCGTTTTTGAAGGCGTGCCAACATATCCAAACGCTGGTCGTTTCTGGGAAATGATTCAACGTCACAAAGTATCTATTTTCTACACAGCCCCAACAGCGATTCGTTCATTGATCAAAGCATCTGATTCAGATGCAAACGTTCATCCGAATAAGTACAACTTGAAGAGCTTGCGTTTGTTGGGTTCAGTAGGTGAGCCAATCAATCCTGAAGCTTGGATGTGGTACCACAAGAACGTTGGTGGCGAGAAGTGCCCAATCGTTGACACATTCTGGCAAACAGAAACTGGTGGTCACATGATCACTCCATTGCCAGGTGCAACACCATTGGTTCCAGGTTCATGCACATTGCCATTGCCAGGCATCATGGCTGCTATCGTTGACGAAGCAGGTGGTGATATGCCTAACGGCCAAGGTGGTATCTTGGTTGTGAAGCGTCCATGGCCTTCAATGATCCGTACGATTTGGAATGACCCTGATCGTTTCGTGAAGAGCTACTTCCCAGAAGAGTTGGGTGGCAAGCTTTACTTGGCAGGTGACGGTGCGATTCGTAACAAAGACACTGGTTATTTCACAATCACAGGTCGTATCGATGACGTATTGAACGTTTCTGGTCACCGCATGGGCACGATGGAAATCGAATCATGCTTAGTGGCTAACCCATTAGTGGCTGAAGCTGCTGTGGTGGGACGCCCTGACGATATGACAGGTGAGGCAATCGTGACTTTCGTGGTTCTTAAAGGCAAGCGCCCAACTGGCGATGATGCTAAGAAGATTGCTACTGAGTTGCGTAACTGGGTAGGTAAAGAAATTGGCCCAATTGCTAAACCAAAAGAAATTCGTTTTGGTGATAACTTACCTAAGACTCGTTCTGGCAAGATCATGCGCCGTATTTTGCGCGTTCTAGCTAAAGGTGAGGAAGTGACTCAAGACGTTTCAACACTTGAGAATCCAGCAATTTTGGATCAACTAAAAGAAGCTAGCTAATTCTGATTGATTAGCGTCATCAGGTAGTTTTAGGCCGGTTACTCCAAAGAGTACCGGCCTATTTTCTATGCTCTGAGTGATAATCGAACCATGCGTATTAGTTCAGAATCAAAAACAACCGGCTTTTATTACCTGCTTTTTACAGCGGGATTTTTGTTGTTTGTTTATTTCTTGGGATTGGTTGAAAGAAATAGTGGCCCAGGTATTTGGTTGGGCTATGTTTTCTTATTTGTGACTATTGCTGTTTATGCCAGTATTGGATTGATTTGCCGCACATCCGATATGAATGATTACTACATTGCTGGAAGAAAGATACCAGCGATCTTTAATGGCATGGCCACTGCTGCTGACTGGATGAGTGCCGCCACTTTTATTGGTTTGGTGGGCATCTTATTTAGTTCTGGTTATAGAGGTTTGGCTTTTATTGTTGGTTGGACAGGTGGCTTTTGCTTGGTCGCCATGCTGATTGCACCCTACATCCGTAAATTTGGTTCTTACACCATTCCAGACTTTTTGGCGATTCGTTACAGTCAGGGCAAAGAGGGCGGTAGTCGTTTGGTGAGGATTGTGGCAGTCGGAACAACGATTGTTTGCTCTTTTGTTTATTTGGTAGCTCAAATTCAAGGTGTGGGTCTGATAGTGAACAGATTCATTGGCGTTGAATTTAGTATCGGGGTATTTTTTGGCTTGGCTGGCATCTTGGTGTGCTCATTTTTGGGGGGCATGAGGGCGGTTACTTGGACTCAAGTTTCTCAGTACATCATTTTGATGATTGCTTTATTGTTGCCGCTAGGCATGATTTCATACAAGAAGCATGATTCTTTATTGCCTCAAGCAACTTATGGTGAAGTGCTAAAAGAGATTGAGTATCACGAACGAGATTTTGAGGTCACTGCAGAAGAAGTGAAGGTGCGTGACTATTATCAAAAAGAAGTGGCTCGCTATGAAAATAAGATTGCAGCTTTACCGCAATCTTATTTTGAGGGTAAAAAACAGGTTGAGAAGGCTTTGCAAGATGCCCGTGTTAATCAGCTGCCGCTTAAAGAATTAAAAGCGCTAGAGCGTCGTTTGGCTGAGTATCCTAATAGTCCTGGTAATGCCTATGAGGTTTGGCAAAATGAAAAGCGCCAGGCTCAATTAAAAAGTCAGGTGAGTACGCCATCGATGGACCCATCTGCTAAGCGGGGCGTTGGCTTTTTAAGCATGGATCAGTGGAATTTTATTTTGCTGATATTTTGTTTGATGTTTGGTACTGCTAGCTTGCCGCACATACTAACGCGCTATTACACAACCACCAGTGTTTCGGCAGCGCGCTATTCAGTATTTTGGACATTATTTTTTGTGGCACTTTTCTATTTGAGTGTGCCTGCTTTAGCTGCCATGGTGAAATTAGATTTGTTTAAGAACCTGGTTGGTGTTTCATATTCAGAGTTGCCTACATGGGTTTTGCAGTGGCGCAAATTGGAGCCCCCTGTTTTATCTGTGACGGATATTAATTTAGACGGCTTTGTGCAATGGGCTGAAATATCCATATCTCCTGACATGATTATTTTGGCTGCACCTGAGATCACAGGTTTGCCTTATGTGATTTCAGGTTTGGTGGCTGCTGGTGCTTTGGCGGCAGCCTTATCAACAGCAGATGGTTTGTTATTAACGATTGCCAACGCATTCTCGCACGACGTTTATTACCACTTGATTGATAAAACAGCCTCACATCAAAAGCGTGTGACTGCCGCCAAAGTGGTCTTGTTAGGCGTTGCTTTATTTGCTGCCTACATCACGTCACTTCGACCAGGCGACATATTGTTTTTAGTTGGTGCGGCTTTTTCATTGGCTGCTTCTGGTTTCTTTGCCATATTGATTTTGGCCGTATTTTCTAAGCGTATTAATCAGTGGGGTGCAATCGCTGGCATGGTGACTGGTTTATTGGTCAGTGGCACATACATTGCGCTGAACTATCCATTTGTTTCTAGAATCACCGGTGTCTTTGGTGATCGATGGTTTGGTGTTGATCCTATTGCATCAGGAGCTTTTGGTATACCGGCTAGTTTTATCGCTGCTTATTTGGTGTCTTATATGACAAGCCCTAATCCGCCAGTGATTGGTCGCTTGGTGGATTACCTGCGTGAGTCTCGCTCTACGGTTTAGGGAATAGTTTTTCCCAGCCCTCTAACCCCAGCTTTTCCATCGTTTCCATATTCGTTTCAAAAATAGCCTCAGCTTCTGGAAAAGCTTCTACTGCTCTATCAATACTATCTTCTCTGATTAAGTGAAGGGTTGGGTAGGGCGAGCGGTTGGTGAAGTTGGTGATGTCGTCGAATTCAGTATTAGCAAACTGATATTGCGGATGAAAGCTTGCAATTTGCAATTCGCCGTCTAACTTCAATTCTTCCAATAAGCTATCAGCCAATTCTAAGAAATCGTTGTAGTCTAAAAAATCCTGCAGGACATAGGGATGTATGAGTAGGGTTGTGTCAGTTTTTTCTGGCGACACTTCTGCTAGATATTCAAGTTCTTTTGCCAACTCTTCAAGCAGAGTCTCTACTGAACGGGCTTCACTTACAACGTATTTGATTTGTTCTTTGACATGAACAGCCTTGGCAAAAGGGCAGAGATTTAAGCCAATCACAGCTTTGACAACCCAATCCTGGGTTTCTTGAATAATATCGGTATGTTTTTCTGACATGATTTCTGACTTTATTGACAGATTGTGTATCGTATAGCCCTATGATTCGTATTACTGAACTGCGCTTACCCGTTAATCATGCTCCAGAGGAGCTTGAAGTAGCTATCTTAAAGCGTTTATCTCTTTCATCCAAAGACTTGATTGAATTCACTGTATTTAAGCGCAGTCATGATGCTAGAAAAAACACAGCACTCTCATTCATTTATACGATTGATTTGTCGATCAAGGATGAAGACAAAGTTTTAAAAAAATGGGGACATGATCCTCATATACGCCCATCGCCAGACACCAGCTATCACTATGTGGCTAAAGCACCTCAAGACCTCAATAAGCGCCCAGTAGTGATTGGTTTTGGCCCATGTGGTATTTTTGCCGCTTTAATTCTGGCGCAAATGGGTTTTAGGCCAATTGTGCTTGAACGAGGTAAGCAAGTGCGCGAGAGAACACAAGATACTTGGGGTTTGTGGCGTAAGAAAATTCTGAACCCTGAGTCTAATGTGCAATTTGGTGAGGGTGGTGCCGGCACATTCTCTGATGGCAAGCTTTACAGTCAAATCAAAGACCCGAAATTTTATGGTCGCAAAGTGATTGAGGAGTTCATTAAGGCGGGCGCTCCGGAAGAAATTGCCTATGTGGCCAAGCCACATATTGGCACTTTCCGCTTAGTCGGAATGGTTGAAAAAATTCGGCAAGAGATCATTGATCTTGGTGGTGAGATACGTTTTCAGCAAAAAGTAACTAATTTTGATATCCAAGATGGTCAGCTAAAGGCCTTGCATCTTGAAAGTGGCGAGGTCATAGAGGCAGATCATGTGGTATTGGCACTGGGACACAGTGCTAGAGACACATTTAAAGCTTTGCATCAAGCGGGTGTTTATATTGAACCCAAACCTTTTTCAGTGGGCTTTAGGATTGAGCATCCACAGTCGTTGATTGATAAGGCGCGTTTAGGTCCGCATGCAGGTCATCCGTTAATTGGCGCAGCGGATTACAAGTTGGTTCACCATGCCAAAAACGGCAGAGCGGTATACAGTTTTTGTATGTGTCCTGGTGGCACAGTGGTTGCGGCGACATCAGAGGAAAATCGCGTGGTGACTAACGGCATGAGTCAGTACTCTCGTAATGAACGTAATGCTAATGCTGGCATCGTGGTGAACGTTGATCCAAGTGATTATGGTGCGAGCTCTGAAAACCCTTTGGCTGGCATTGATTTTCAAAGAGCGCTTGAATCAAAGGCATTTGAGTTAGGTGGTAAGACCTATGAAGCCCCTGGGCAGTTGGTGGGAGACTTTATTGCTGGCAGACCATCTACTGAATTTGGTCGCGTGATTCCATCATACAAACCAGGGGTTCATTTAACGGATTTAGCAGACGCTTTGCCTAGCTTTGCCATTGAGGCGATGCGTGAGGCATTGCCAGCTTTTGAAAAACAAATCAAAGGTTTCTCTATGCCAGACGCAGTACTCACTGGTGTTGAGACTAGAACATCATCCCCAATTCGCATCACGCGTGGCACAAACTACCAAAGCTTGAATGTGAAGGGTCTTTATCCTGCTGGCGAAGGGGCGGGTTATGCCGGAGGTATTTTGTCAGCAGGTGTTGATGGAATTAAAGTCGCAGAAGCCTTGGCGCTTGATATCCTGAAATAACCAGTCTGACCATTTCAGTTGATATTACTCAGACTGAAACTTCTTTTTTCTTAACTGGTTGGCGCGATAAATACCATAAGCAATCAGTGGCGCGCAGACAGCCCCAATTAATTCTGGTGATAGTCCCAAGCCTAATTCTTTGATGCCTTTGGCCATATAAATAATCAAGCTGACTGCGTAGTAGGTCAGTACTAAAACAGATAAGCCTTCCACTGTTTCTTGTAAGCGCAGTTGTAGTTGAGCGCGTTGATCCATGCTCGCGAGTAATTGCTGAGTTTGGCTTTCATTCACGTACTCGATGCGTGTGCGCAAAATCTGAGTGGTTCTGGAGATTCTGTCAGAAAGTTCTTTGAGACGACGTTGAGTCCATGAGCAAGTGCTCATAGCAGGTGCAAAGCGACGGTCCATGAACTCAGATAATGTTTGTACGCCCGGCACAGAAGACTCATTGAGCTCCTCTAGATTTTTGTGAACTAATTGAGTGTAGGCCTCCGATGCGGTGAAGCGTAAACCATGTTCGGAAATCCATTCTTCAATTTTTGAAGCAAGCATCGAGATGCGGTGTAAAAACTCACCATCTGCATTAGGCGCCACCGTTAGTTGGCTTTGCGCGCCTGAGATCTCTTTGGATAATTCAGCCAGTTCTGCTTCAGCTTGGCGAAGTGGGCCTGATAAACTTTTAGCAACGGGGAAGGCAATCATCGATGCCATGCGATATGTTTCAGTTTCGGTGATTCGCCTTGCAACACGACCTGCTTGTCGTGAGCCCATGCCAACATGTGGTACCAAGTATGAGATGTAACCATCTTCGTTGATTTGCAAATCAGTCCACAGTTGCGCTTTTTGATTGCTTAAAATGGTGCTACCTAACAAGGTGTTGCCAGAGAAAATCTGTGACACTTGTTCTGCATCAGTGAATAATGGTCGATCCTCAAAAGCCACATCCATCGCAGCAATTCGTAAACCACCTGATTCATGAATAGGTGCAATTTCTGAGCGAGAGAGTAAATCATTCACCTGTGCTTCGATTGCTTGCCGACTATGGATATGAGGCTGGTCAAGTAAATTGGTTTGTTGAACCACTGCTGAGATAGAAGCAAACTCACCATGCAATTCCCATTTAATGATGACTCGATGGGGTGCAGGTTGTAATTCAATGATTCTGAAACTTTGACCATGATGAGGGTCGGCAGCCTGATTCAATTTCAAACTAATGGAGTTAATCCATTCAAGTTGTTTAATACGATCTGTGGCATTGAGTAGAAATGCCTGATTCAAAATACGATCTCTTGGCCATAAAGCAACGGGAGGTCTAGCATGAACTTCTTCATGCAGAACGGTTCTTAATGGATGATCGTATGTGCGCATAATTGTTTACTTTATCTTATTGCCATGAAAAATGGCCGGTTCCCCAGCCATTTTTTGATTTAGCGTTGTAATTTTTTTAATTACTTCGCGCCATCCAAAATCCATTTAACCACTGTTTTTGCATCAGCTTCGCTGATGCCTGCGTTAGCTGGCATTGGAACTGGACCCCAAACACCTGAGCCACCAGCTTTTACTTTTTTAGCTAATTTATCTACTGCATCAGCTTGACCTTTGTACTTGGCAGCCACATCTTTGTATGCTGGACCAACAATTTTCTTATCAACAGCATGGCAACCCATACATGCATTTTTAGTGGCGATTTCTTTAGAGGCGAATGCTGGTGCAGATGCCAACAAAGAGGCTGCTAGTAGTGTGCTGATTAATTTCATTTTTGATCTCCGATAGTGACATTAAGCTTCATTTCAGGTGCTTAGTATATGCAGAATTTATTGAATTTGTTGCTCTTGGCGACATTTATTTCATACAGTTCGGATAAATAAGTAACTGATTAGTATCAATTAAATCCTAAATATTGAGTTTGGCAGCATCTATGGGCAGTCTTGGTGCGTTTAAAATGCGGGGCATCCTCAAGTCATCCGACTTGCATCAAATTTTTTGGGAAATTATGGCTACCTACAACACGGAAACAGTGCTGACCGTTAAGCATTGGAATGACACTTTATTTAGTTTTACGACGACACGTAATAAATCCTTGCGTTTTCGTAATGGACATTTTTTGATGATTGGTCTTGAGGTTGAAGGTAAACCTTTGGTTCGTGCATACAGTGTTGCGAGCCCTAATTACGAAGAGCACCTAGAGTTCTTGAGCATCAAGGTAGAAAATGGCCCATTAACTTCACGTTTACAGAACATCAAAGTGGGTGATCCTATTTTGGTGAGCGAAAAATCAGTGGGTACTTTGGTGATCGATGACTTGAACCCAGGCAAACATCTCTACTTATTTAGTACGGGTACTGGCTTGGCACCATTTATGAGCATTATTCGTGATCCAGAGACCTATGAAAAGTTTGAAAAGGTTGTCTTGATTCACGGTGTGCGTTTGGTGAGCGAATTAGCCTATGAAGATTACATTCGTAACGTCTTGCCCAATGATGAATTCTTGGGCGAGATGGTGCGCAATCAATTGATTTATTACCCCACTGTGACACGTGAGGCATTCAAACACACAGGGCGTCTCACAACAGCTGTTGAGAATGGTCAATTATTTAAAGACATTGGTTTGCCGCCACTTGATCCTGCTGTAGATCGTGGCATGATTTGCGGTAGCCCATCGATGCTAAAAGAAATTTCTGACATGTTGGATGCCAGAGGTTTCAAGGTGTCTCCAAGTCTCGGAGTTTTGGGCGATTATGTGTATGAGCGAGCTTTTGTTGAAAAGTAAGCTCAACCTTAACAAGTTTTATGGTTATTTTGGGCACTAAAAGCACTCAAAAAATACCAAAATAAACAATAGTCACATTTTTGCTAAAGCCGCTCCACCATAAGGGCGGCTTTTTTAATGATTAAGGGTATTCCATAGGAGAATCCCTTATTGTGAGCTAGTCATCTTCTCTCTATATTGACTCAGTTAAGCCTCTTAATGAGGTCAATTGAATTTGAAGAAAAAGCGACCATATGTCAGATGTCATCCTTGAAGCGAAGCAGCTCACAAAAGAATTCTCAGGATTCGTGGCTGTTAGTGATGTCAACCTACAAGTAAAAGCAGGAACCATTCATGCACTCATTGGACCCAATGGTGCAGGTAAGACTACTTGCTTTAACTTGCTCACAAAATTTATCACACCAACTGCTGGGCAAATTATTTACAAAGGTCAGGACATCACGCATAAGAGTTCTGCCGAAATTGCCAGAATTGGTATGGTGAGATCGTTTCAAATTTCTGCAGTATTTCCTCATCTGAGCGTTCTAGAAAATGTTCGATTGGCTCTGCAGCAAAGAACAGGCACGTCGATGCATTTTTGGAAGAGTGAAAATACGCTCAATCATTTAAATGATGAGGCGATGACATACATTGAACAGGTTGGGTTGGAGAACTACGCGAAAGATACGGCGGTGAGCTTGCCATATGGTCGTAAGCGTGCCTTGGAAATTGCTACCACATTGGGCATGAGCCCAGATTTGATGTTGCTCGATGAGCCCACCCAAGGGATGGGGCATGAGGACGTGGAAAAAGTGACTCAGCTGATTAAAAAAGTATCTGCTGGCAGAACGGTTCTCATGGTGGAACACAACATGAAGGTTGTTTCTTCAATTGTCGATACGATCACGGTTTTACAGCGCGGCAAAATCATTGCGAATGGTAATTACGCAGAGGTCTCCAATAATCCACAAGTGATTGAGGCATACATGGGTAGCTCTACAAATGCAACTTTGGGGGCGCACTAATGAGTCACACAGTATTAAAAATTGACAACCTGCATGGCTGGTATGGTGAATCTCATGTTTTACATGGCATTAATCTTGAAGTAGCTGATGGTGAAGTCATTACTTTATTGGGTCGTAATGGAGCAGGACGTACATCCACACTGCGTGCCATTTGTGGTTTGATTGGAAAAAGAACTGGCAGTATTCAGATACAGGGTCAGGAGACAACCTCATTGCAGCCTCACCAAATTGCTCGTCTTGGTGTGGGTTATTGCCCTGAGGAAAGAGGTATTTTTACAAGCTTAAGTTGTGAGCAAAATTTGATGTTGCCACCTACTTTGGCAGAGGGTGGCATGAGTGTAGATGAAATCTACACCATGTTCCCTAACTTAAAAGAGCGTCGCAATAGTCCGGGTGGTAGGTTATCCGGGGGTGAGCAGCAAATGCTAGCCATGGCCAGAATCTTAAGAACTGGTGCCAAATTACTGTTGTTAGATGAGATCACTGAAGGTTTAGCGCCAGTGATTGTTGAAAAGCTTGGGCAAGCTGTTACGGACTTGCGTCAGCGTGGTTTTACGATTGTTCTAGTGGAGCAAAATTTTAGATTTGCCGCTCCATTGGCTGATAGACACTATGTGATTGAACATGGTCAGGTGGTGAAAGTGGTCAAGCAGGAAGATTTGGCTAGCAATATGGCTGAGTTGAATGTTTTGTTAGGCGTTTAATTTGCAACTAGGAGATTGAGTATGAAACAAAAAATGATTGCACAAGCGGTCACGGCGCTTTGCTTATCAGCAATGGCTGTTGGCGCACAAGCTCAAAAAGTGAGTGATGATGTGGTTAAGATTGGTGTTTTGACAGATTTGTCAGGCGCTTATTCTGATTTGTCTGGCCAAGGCTCTGTTGTTGCAGCTCGCATGGCGATTGAGGACTTCTCAAAGAGCAAAACTGTGCTTGGCAAAAAAATTGAATTGATCTCTGCTGACCACCAAAACAAAGCTGACATCACTGCGAATAAAGCACGTGAGTGGTTTGATAAAGAAAAAGTAGACGTGATTGTTGACTTGGTAACAACTAGTGCAGCTTTAGCTGCAATGGAAGTGGCTGAGCAAAAAAATAAAATCACTTTGATTTCTGGTGCGGCTTCTAGTGCTATTACAGGCGCAAAATGTACAGCTACCAACGTACATTGGACATATGACACATACGCTTTGTCAGCTGGTACAGGTAATGCGATGGTTAAAGCTGGTAAGAAGAGCTGGTTCTTCGTGACTGCTGACTATGCATTTGGCCATAGCTTGGAGGGTGATACATCAGCAGTGGTTAAATCTGCTGGTGGCTCAGTGGTTGGTTCAGTACGCCATCCATTCCCAGGCAGCGACTTTTCTAGTTTCTTGTTGAAAGCCCAATCTTCTGGGGCGCAAGTGATTGGCTTGGCCAATGCTGGTGCTGATACGATTAACTCAATTAAGCAAGCCGCTGAATTTGGCATTTCACAAAAGCAAACAATTGTTCCTTTGTTGATGTTTATTACAGACGTGCATTCATTGGGTCTTAAAACAGCTCAAGGTTTGACAGTGACAGAGGGTTTCTATTGGGACTTTAATGACCAAACTCGTGCTTGGTCTAAGCGTTTCTTTGCGCAACACAAGCGTATGCCAACCATGGTTCATGCTGGCGTGTACTCATCTGTGATGAATTATTTGAAAGCTGTTGAAGCAACTAAGTCTGATGACACTAATACTGTGATGGCGAAGTTGAGATCAACTCCAATCAACGATGGCTTATTCAAAGGTGTGATTCGTGCCGATGGTAAGTTTGAACATGATATGTACTTGCTAGAAGTGAAGAAGCCTGCTGAATCTACAACACCATGGGATTACTACCATGTGCGTGCGGTGATTCCAGCTAAGGATGCAACTTTGCCGCTATCTAAGTCAGTATGTAAATTGGTTAAGAAGTAATCTTTAGTAAGAACACGGAGTAACGCATCATGTTTGAATGGTTAGGCATCACGCCTCAAGGTTTAGTCGCTCAATTGCTGGTGGGACTGATCAATGGTTCCTTCTATGCAATCTTAAGCCTAGGCTTGGCCATCATTTTCGGTTTGCTGAATGTGATTAATTTCACACATGGTGCGCAATATATGCTCGGTGCTTTTATTTCATGGATAGGGCTTACTCAACTGGGCAACTGGTTGGGTATGCCTGATCTATCTGTGAACTATTGGGTGGCACTGTTTTTGTCCCCAATCATTGTTGGAGCGATTGGTATTCTGATTGAGAAGACCATGCTCAAGCGCCTTTATCACTTAGATCATTTGTATGGTCTATTGTTAACCTTTGGTTTGGCGCTAGTCACAGAAGGAATGTTCCGTCATTGGTACGGTATCTCTGGTGAGAGCTATGGTGTACCTGAAGCTCTACAAGGTGGTATTCAAATTGAAAGTCTAGGATTATTCCTACCTAAATATCGTTTGTGGGTGATTGTTGCATCACTCACCGTGTGCTTTGCATCTTGGTATGTGATTGAAAAGACCAAGCTAGGTAACTACCTAAGAGCGGGCACAGAAAATCCAAAGTTATTGCAGGCTTTAGGCATCAATGTGCCTTTGATGATCACATTGACTTATGGTTTTGGCGTTGCTTTAGCAGCATTTGCTGGTGTATTGGCAGCTCCAGTGTTTCAGGTGAACCCGATCATGGGCTCGAACCTCATCATTGTGGTGTTTGCTGTGGTGGTGATCGGCGGTATGGGATCCATCATGGGTTCTATCGTGACGGGCCTAACCTTGGGCTTGTTAGAAGGTTTAACTAAAGTCTTTTATGCAGAAGCATCAGGTGTGGTGATATTTGTGATTATGGCGATTGTGTTGTTATTGCGCCCAGCCGGTTTATTTGGGAAAGAAAAATGAAAATAAATTCTCAAAAACTTTATTGGATATTGTTGGCTCTATTAGTTTTATTGCCACTACAAGATTTTATTTACATCGTATTTGCGATGAAGGTGCTTTGTTTTGCACTATTCGCTTGTGCGTTTAACTTGCTCTTGGGGTACACCGGCTTGCTATCTTTTGGGCATGCGGCATTTTTTGGTGGTGCAGCCTATATCACCTCTCATGTGTGTAAAGAGTGGGGATGGACTCCAGAGCTTGGTGTTCTAGCTGGTATGACTTATGCCGGTATCACTGGTTATATTTTTGGTTCATTGGCCATTAAGCGTCAAGGTATTTACTTTGCGATGATTACTTTGGCCCTATCGCAATTGATTTTCTTCTTGGCATTACAGTTGCCATTCACACATGGTGAAGATGGTATTCAGGGTGTGCCACGTGGACATTTTTTAGGCTTGATTGATTTGTCATCTGACACTGCCTTGTACTACTTTGTGTTGGCTATTTTTGCATTGGGTTTTGCTACCATTTTAAGAACGATTCATTCACCATTTGGTCAGGTTTTGAAATCGATTCGTGAGAACGAGCCGCGCGCTATTTCGCTGGGATATGACGTGGCTAAGTTCAAGCTGATGGCTTTTGTTATTTCTGCGTCATTAGCAGGGGTGGCTGGATCAACCAAATCCTTGGTATTCCAATTAGCATCGCTCACAGATGTTCACTGGCATATGTCTGGTGAAGTTGTCTTGATGACAATTTTGGGTGGTATCGGCACTATTTTGGGGCCAATCGTAGGTTCTACCGTTGTGGTGGGGTTGCAAAACTACCTTGCCGGTATTGGTTCCTTCAGCACCATCGTGCTAGGCATCATCTTTGTGGTTTGCGTTCTAGCCTTCCGTAGGGGTATTGTCGGAGAAGTTCAGGCATTCTTGAGTAGAAAAATTTGATCTACAAATGTTGATTAATTTCTCTTAAAAAGGGCCTTAGGGCTCTTTTTTTATGGGGTTTTCATGTGACAATATCGAACATCATTAATAAATGAATATGTGTTTAATTTTTATAATTTTTTTAAATCAAAACACAATCATTATTTAATTGAATAATTAGAGATATTGGGTATTTTTATGAAGTTAAATCGAGTGGCTATTGTTGCGGGCGCAATTTTATTGCTGCAATTAGCAGGCTCGGTGAATGCTCAAAATATTAAGGCTGCGAGAAATCAAAAAAGAGTTGATTTGACTCTGTGCCATCCCCAATCTCCAGCGACACTTAATTTACGCTTTGTGCTTGAGCGAGCCATGCAGTGCAGCCCTGATTTGGCGGCATATCGACTCGAGCACGAGTTAGCTATAGCTGACCGGGTCATTGCAGAGCAACGCCCAAATCCCAATTTAACTTTGGGCGCGGATTCAATCAATCCTCATCCAAGTCAAAGTCCTCAAGGCACAAAAAAAGTTGATAGTTCTGTGAGGATTGATCAATTAATTGAATTGGGTGGCAAGGCAAAATACAGAGCGAATGCTGCAAATGCCGCAGAGTTGGCATCCAGTTATTTCTTAAAGTATGCCGAACGAGCTGTTTTGGTAGCGATTGAGCAAATTTTTTACGATGGTTTGAGTGCGCAACAACGTGAGAAAGATTTGCAAGAAATTGTTGAGATGAATAAAAAGATATTGGATGTTGCAAGCATTCGGTATAAGGTGGGGGACATATCTCAGCTAGATTTAAACAAGATTAAATTAGATATAGCTAAAGCTAACAATGAGTATCAATTAGCTAAATCAGACTTAGCTAAAGCAAAATCAACGATTGCCAAGGCTTTGGGGTATGGCAAAACAATCACGCAGAGTTCTTTGGTGAGTGATTGGCCGGATCATGCCGCAGCTTTACCAACAATTCCTTGGGATAAGATTGAATTAAGAGGTGATTTGCAAGCCTTGAAAAGTAGAACTTTGTCAGCAGAAAATTCTCGCGATTTAGCTCGAGCATTGAAGGTGCCTGATGTTACGGTTGGTTTGCAATATAACCACTTACCAGTAACGGGCTCAACTCAAAATGGCACGATTAATACTTACATGGTGAATTTAACCATTCCATTATTTGTCCGCCATCAGTATCAAGGCGAGGCTATGCGAGCAGAGGCGGAGTACTACAAGGCAAGAGATAATCAATTGCGCGGTGAGAAAGATGCTTTGACGCAATTGGAGTATCAAGAAACTGAGTTGCGAGCCAATCAAGAGCGATTAAATAAAGTATTAACAGATGTTTTGCCTGGAGCGGAGCAAATTGCAACAGCAGCAGAGTTTGCTTATCAGAAGGGGGCTATTGGCGTTCTTGATTTAATTGATGCTAGAAGATCCTTGAGGCAGGCTCGTACGGAGGCATCACAAACCAGAGCTGATTTTGCAAAAAGCCTAAGTGCATTTAAATTGGCAATTGAGGTCGAAGAAAAATAATGAAAAATATTGGTCAATTTCTGAAAGACACGGGCAGCCTAATAGTTTGGTTGCTAAATTTCATCAAAAAAACTTTGATGGGTTTGTTAAAAGGTTTGTCGACTCAGTTTAGATCTAAAGCTTTCCTTCAGAAATTTCAAGCGATTGAAGCGCAAGTTATTCATCATGTGCACGAGAATCTACCTGCTGAACCGCAAAAGTTCTGGAATCTTCATCATAAGAAAGTGCTCAAAATTATCTATGTGGTGATTATTGCCATGTTGGTTTTAAATTTTGCTAAGTGCATGTACAAGCCAGGTCGGGTCGTCATTGAGCCGGTGGTAGAGGGTGAGTTGATTTACTTTAAGGGGGTTACAAAACCTCTAAATGGCATCAAGTCATCAGAATTAGTTGAAGGCGGTGTTCAAAATCTAGTACTGCCTGGGCGTTTGGTATGGAATGAGGAAAAAACTGCCAAGGTTTACAGTCCTTTTTCTGGTCGCGTGGAATCTGTTGAGGTGCAGTTGGGTGAAACGGTTAAAAAGGGCCAGTCTTTAGCGCATATTCAGTCGCCAGACTTTGGGGTGGCTCAAGCAGAGGCTCGTAAAGCTCAAGCTGCTGCAACTCTAGCTAGATCAGGTCTAAATCGGGCAAAAGAGCTATATGCCAATGGCATTATTGCCAAAAAGGATTTTGATCAGATTGAGTCTGATGCCGCTCAGGTATTCGCTGAATTTGATCGCGCCAGTGCCAGAATAAAAGCCCTTGGCGCTAGTTATAACTCTGTTAATCAAAAGTTTCCATTGAATACACCGTTTGACGGTATTGTGGTGGAGAAGAATATCTATCCTGGACGTGAACTCAATTCTGATTTATCAAATGTACCTTTGCTGACCATTACTGACCCCAATAATTTATGGGCGATTTTGGAAGCTTCTGAAGTGGATTTGGGTCGTTTTGAGGTTGGTGCTGAAGTGGTGATTCATAACAACACTTTGCCTAATGAGAAGCTAACAGGAAAAATTATTCAGATAGCTGATTTTATTGACCCAGTTACTAGAACTCTAAAAGTTAGAGTTGAGGTGCCAAATCATAATAAAAAGCTACGGGCTGAAATGTTTGTGCAAGCTGATATTCCTGTAACCAATTTAGAGGGAATGATTGTGCCAGCCAAGGGTATTTTTTTGGTGGGTGATAAGCATTACGTTTTTGTTGAGTTAGATATCAATAAATATGAGCGTCACGAGGTAAAGGTGGGTAAGCGCTTTGCCGACAAAGTGGAAGTGATTGAAGGCCTTAAGCAGGATCAAAAGGTCGTTACAGAGGGTAACCTATACCTTCAAGAAATTCTTAGAGCAACCACAAGGGCTCAAAAAGGAAAAAATGAGCAGTCACCTGCAAGACTCTTAGATGATGTTAATACTGGTGTCGTTCATTAAGAGTTCTTGAATGCTAAACAGAATCATTCGTTTTTCTTTAGATCAAAAACTCTTTGTGAGTTTGGGTTTGCTCATCCTTATTTTATCGGGCACTTTTGCATTCAAGAGTTTGCCTGTTGAGGCATTTCCTGATGTTTCTGATATTCAAGTCAACGTCATTACTCTATACAACGGTAGAGCGGCTGAAGAAGTTGAAAAACAGGTCACGATTCCTATTGAAGTAGCTTTGTCTGGTTTGCCAAATTCTGTGCGTGTGTTTTCTCATACGCAATTTGGTTTGTCATTTTTGATGGTCACATTTAATGACAAAACCACCGACCTAATCGCTAGACAACAAGTTATTGAGCGTTTGCGCAGTGTTGATCTTCCTAACGGGGTTCAACCTGAAGTGGCGCCCTTATCAACTGCTATTGGTGAAATTTATCGATTCCGACTAAAGGGGATTGGTAAAAGCACTCAAGATTTGAGAACTTTGCAAGATTGGGTCGTTGAAAAACACATGCGGCAGGTGCCTGGTGTGGCTGATTTGGTCACAATTGGTGGTCAAGTAAAGCAGTATGAAGTCAATCCTAATTTGGCTAAGATGCGAGACTACAAAATTAGTCTTGCGCAGCTCTTTAATGCTCTATCCAGAGCTAACTCTAATGCTGGTGGCGGTCGTGTAGAGGAAGGGCATCAGCAATTCTTACTCAGATCGATTGGTTTATTTAAATCATCAGCTGAAATTGCTGGTGTGGTGGTTGCTGAAAACCGAGGTGTGCCGATCTTGGTGCGTGATATTGCAGAAATTAAAACCTCTTATGCTCCACCACAAGGCTTAATGGCCCAAGATCAAGAAGATGACATTGTGGTTGGTACAGTTTTGATGCGCAAGGGCGAAAATCCCACTAGAGTCCTAGAGGGCATCAAAGAAAAAGTTGAAAAGTTAAATCAAGAAATTTTGCCCAGAGGCGTTGAGATCGAACCTTACTATGATCGCTCTTGGCTCATAGATAAAACACTCAAAACAGTTTTTGGTAATTTGGTTGAGGGCGCGATTCTGGTTGTCTTGGTGCTTTATGCATTTTTATTGAATGTAAGAGCTGCAGCAATTGTTGCCATCACCATTCCACTCGCCTTACTCTCAACCTTCATCGGTTTGACCATTGTGGGTATTCCCGCCAATTTATTATCTTTGGGTGCGATGGACTTCGGCATCATTGTCGATGGTGCAGTCATTGTCGTTGAGAATATTTTTAGACGTTTGGGTGAGTTAAGTCCTGAGCACATGCAAAGTTCTCGTCAACGAAAGAGAGCAATTTTCAGGGCTGCAACTGAAGTAGGGCGACCAACTTTATTCTCAATCATCATCATTATCGCTGCTCACATACCAATTTTTACTTTGCAACGCCATGAGGGAAAGATTTTTGCGCCGATGGCCTATACGGTTACATCTGCTCTGATTGGATCTTTGATTATTTCTCTCACGGTCATACCGATGCTGTGCCATTTGTTCTTGAATAAAGACATTGGTCACGAAGATTCAAAGTTTGTGCACTGGTGTAAAGACCGTTATAGGGCTGCCTTGGATTGGGCATTGAATAGCAAGGCAAAGGTTTTAAAAATAGCAGGTGGTTTAATGCTTGTGACCATCATCGTTGCTAAGTTGTTGGGTAGTGAATTCTTGCCTGAGCTTGATGAAGGCGCCATGTGGGTCAGTATTGATTTGCCAGCCTCAGTATCGATTCAAGAAGCCAAAGAACAAGCAAGAATCATGAGAGAGGTGATTTCTCAAACACCAGAGGTTTTAACAACCATCTCTAAAGTCGGTCGACCTGATGATGGTACGGATCCGAAACTGATTAACACAGTCGAAATTTTGGTGGATTTAAAACCAGAAAAAGAATGGCGTTTTTGGCATAAAAAATCTCATATTGTTAGTGAGATCGATGCTAATTTAAGGTCACTGCCAGGCGTTGAGCCTAATTTTTCACAGCCAGTGCGAGATAACATTCTGGAGAGTATTTCTCAAATCAAGGGGCAAATTGTTATCAAGGTTTTAGGTGATAGCTTAACTAGGAATAAAGATGTTGCTTCGGATGTGCTCAATCAAGTTTCGAAAGTAGAAGGTGTGGTGCGAGCCTTTATTGATAGAGAGGGCGAGTTACCTCAGTTCATTTTAGAAATCGACCGTGTACAAGCTGCTCGTTATGGCTTAAATGTGGGTGATTTGCAAGACGTGATTGAGACAGCCCTGGGCGGAAAAGTTGCCACTGAGTTATGGGAAGGTGAAAAACATTTTTCTGTGGTGGTGCGTTTGAAGGAGGGCGAACGATACCTAGGTAATTTGCCTAATACCTTGGTGTCTGCTCCCAATGGCGCTCAGATTCCTCTATCAGAAGTCATGAATTTCAAGACAGTCTCCGGTGCCATGAATATCAGCCGAGAAAACGGTCAGCGCGTTACATCTATTGGTGTATTCATCAGAGACAGAGATATGGGTAGCGTGGTGAAAGACATGCAAGAGCGCGTTGCTAAGAATGTCAAAGTGAACGATGTTCGAATTGACTGGTCTGGTGAGTTTGAAAACCAAGAGCGAGCAATGGCTCGTTTGTCGATTGTGATTCCAATCTCTATTCTGGTTATTTTCTTGCTATTGTTTAATGCGTTTAATTCTCTACCTAGTGCTCTCTTGATTATCTCCAACGTGCCATTTGCCATGATTGGAGGTATTTTCTTATTATTCATCACGGGAACGCCATTATCAGTTTCTGCGGCGATTGGGTTTATTGCTTTATTTGGTCAAGCCGTGCTGAATGGTGTGATTCTGGTGACTTACTTTAATCAATTACAAGTTGAGGGTCTGACTCTTAGAGAGTCTGTTATTAAAGGTTCCGTGGAGCGTTTAAGAACGGTATTGATGACTGCCTTGTTGGCAATGTTGGGCTTGTTACCAATGGCCCTGTCTAATGGAATTGGTTCGGAAACTCAAAAACCTTTGGCCATTGTGGTGATTGGTGGTTTGGTGACAGCTACTTTGTTGACTTTGATCGTATTGCCAGTTCTTTATGAGACTTTCTCTAATTATTCGGCAAAACATTTGAATAACGATTAATCAAATCTAGAAGATAGAAAGAGAGTCTTTCTATCTTCTGTCTTTTAGCATTGAACGATTGGAAACTTTTCTGTAGTCAATGTTGTTTTCATGAGCGTTGATAGATTTTTGTATAAAACGCAAGGTTTCGTTGGTCACAATTTCGCGCTCATTATCAACTGTGATGATGTGATAGCAATCGCCTAACCATACAGCTTTTCTTGTTTCGCTACTCACTTCAGCAATGATTTGCTCGGTGTTTCGTGGGGCCGCAGTTTCATCATCAATGGCGTGTATGCACAATACATCAGCCTTTACATCGATTAATGAGTTTCTGACTTCTTTCATCATTTTTCGAGCTGTGTATAGGTGTCTGGCAGATATTTCAGCAGCGCCTACTTGAGATACCCCATCTTTTAAAAGTGATTTTGCTACACGTCGACGAAGTTCAATATTCTTAATGCCAAATGGATCTTGCTCTTTATATGACCAATTTCTAAACCCTAATAGATAAGGTATCAACATCAAATTTTCATACCACTTGATTGCCCATCCGTCATACCTGAGTACAGGTGAGAGTAGAGATATCGACGTTATATCTGATCTGGCCGAAGCAACTGCTAGAGATAGAGTTGCCCCCATGCTAAGACCACATAAAGAAACTGTGGTGTAGGTCTCAAGTAGCTCAGTGATGACCATGTCTACATGCTGATGCCAAAGGTTCCAATCAATTCTTTGTGCCTTATTGAGTTTTGTGGCGGTGTAGTTTTCTATCTCGCATATATGCACGTGATATCCAGCATCTTTTAAAGCTTTTGGGATTGAACCCAGTTCCATGGGGGTGCCACATAAACCATGTATTAAGACAACAGCGTGTTGCGAGTTGGATTGCTTGAATATTGTCACGATGTCTAGATGATAGTCAGAAGTAATATTAGGGATTATTATGACCCAATAATTCAATAATTTTCGTTTAAATAACTTATGAAAATTAAAAACAGTAAGCGTTGGAATCCTCCAGATTGGAAGCCGTACTTTATTGGAGCTATTGGTTTTGCATTGGCATTCTTCTTGAGATTTTCACTGCATAGCCATTTAGACGAACATTTCCCAACACTATTCTTTGCAATCAATTGCACCATGCTGGCTTATTTCTACGGTTTTTGGCCATCATTCACCTTTTTATTAATCAGTGTGCCAGTATCAATTTATTACTTCATCGAACCATATGGGGCGTTTGATGTGGGTATTGATACTGATGTCACAGATCAGATTGTTTTCTTTGTTGTGGCACTGCTAACAGCTATATTCTTTGAGAAATTAAGAAGAGAGCAGTACCGCGCAACGCTACTGCAACGTGTCTCTGAAAGCCGTTTTGATTTGCTGGTTGAAAATGATGCTGAATTAAGAGAAGCTATTTTTATGGCAAAAGCACAATCCAAGAGTAGTGAGGAAAATCAATAAATAAAAAGGGACCTATAGGTCCCTTTTTTGTAATAGCTGGCGGAGAAAGCGGGATTCGAACCCGCGGTAGGCTATTAACCTACGCACGCTTTCCAGGCGTGTGACTTAAACCACTCATCCATCTCTCCGTGAAGAGCGCAATTATATACGCGCCCTTAATTAAGTGATGTAGGCTTATTCAGCCTCGGCCATACCGCCAACAACATGGCTAAAGCCACCGTCAACGTAGGTGATCTCACCAGTGATGCCACTTGCCAAGTCAGACATCAAGAATGCCGCTGCATTACCCACGTCTTCAATGGTTACATTGCGACGTAATGGGGCATTGGCTTCAACGAAATCCAAAATTTTGCCAAAGCCTTTGATACCTGAAGCTGCCAAAGTTTTGATTGGGCCTGCAGAAATACCATTGCAACGCACGCCTTTAGGGCCGACTGAGTTTGCTAGGTAACGCACACTGGCTTCTAGTGATGCTTTAGCCAAACCCATCGTGTTGTAGTTAGGCACGACCATTTGTGAGCCCAAATAAGTCAATGTTAGTAATGCTGACTTATCGTTTAGCATTGGTAACGCTGCTTTTGCCATCGCAGGGAAACTGTAAGCAGAGATGTCGTGAGCAATTTTGAATGATTCACGTGATAAACCATCCAAGAAGTCACCGGCAATCGCTTCGCGTGGTGCAAAACCGATAGAGTGGATCAAGCCGTCAAACTTAGGCCAAGTGGCAGATAAGTCGGCAAATAGCTTGTCGATTTGCTCATCGCTACCTACGTCACAGTCAAAAATCAGTTTGCTGTCGAATTCGGCAGCAAATTCAGTAATACGGTCTTTGAAACGTTCCCCTACATAAGTAAAGGCTAATTCAGCACCTTCACGGTGGCAGGCTTTGGCGATACCATAAGCAATAGAACGGTTAGAAAGTAGGCCTGTGAGGACGATTTTTTTGCCGGCTAAGAAACCCATTTTTGCTTCCTTTTATCTTTTTGATGCATTTGTTAATGTCTAATTACAATTGTCACACATGCTGATGATTAGACCCTTACTTCTGACCGCTATTTTAAGCCTATTCATGATGGCTGGAACAGGTCTGTCTGGCAGTGTTTTGGCTGCACATGGATTTGCCCAATATGGTGATTTGCAATACCCCCCAGGGTTTAAACACTTCTCTTATGTCAACCCAAACGCGCCGAAGGGTGGCACTCTCAATTTACCCAACCCGGACCGCAGAACCAGTTTTGATAAGTTCAATCCATTTTCATTAAAGGGCGTCACTGCGCCTGGCATTGCTCAATTAATGTTTGAGAGTTTATTAATTGGTAGTGCAGATGAAATTGCCTCATCCTACGGGCTATTGGCTGAGGATGTTACTTTGGCCAAAGATCAGTTGAGTGTGACATTTCGTTTGCGAACGAATGCTCGATTCAATGATCAATCGCCTGTTCTAGCTAAAGATGTCAAATATTCTTTTGATACTTTGATGAGCAAATTAGCCAGTCCACAATTCAAGACAGTCTATGCAGATGTGAAACAAGCTGTGGTGGTCTCTGAAAGAGTCATTCGTTTTGACTTTCATCGTAAAAATACAGAATTGCCATTGCTGGTTGGTTCGATGCCCATCTTCTCTGAGAAGTGGGGTAAAGATGCCACTGGTGCAGGTAAGCCATTTAATCAATTGACCTTTGAAAAACCCATAGGCAGTGGCCCCTACCTAATTGAGTCATACGATATTGGCAAAAGTATTATCTTTAAAAAAGACCCTCAATATTGGGGAGCTGATTTAAATGTGCGCGTGGGATTCTTTAACTTTGATCGAGTCTCCTATCGTTTATATAAGGATGACACTGCTAGATTGGAAGCCTTAAAAGCAGGTGAGTTTGATACCTTGGTTGAGTATCGCGCTAAAAATTGGGCAAAGAGTTATGTTGGCCCTAAATTTAGAGATGGCACGTTAAAGAAACAACATTTTTCTCATCGCAATGGTGCAGGGATGCAAGGCTTTGTGATGAACATTCGCAAGCCAATTTTTCAAGATCAGCGTGTGCGCGAGGCTTTAACGCTTGCGCTTGATTTTGAGTGGATGAATCGCCTCTTGTTCTATGGGCAATACCATCGTATTGATAGCTATTTTTCAAATAGTGACCTAGGTGCTTCTTATCAACCGGGAAGCTTGCCAAGTGCTGCTGAAAGAAAACTACTGGAGCCTTTGCAAAGAGCCTATCCGAAACATTTCCCAGTAAAAGCCCTGGGTCCTATGACTTTGCCTGTGACAACTGAGGCGCCATCTAGCTTGCGTCAAAATTTACGCCAAGCAAGAGAGTTATTGGCGCAAGCAGGTTGGGTTTATAAAGATGGGGCACTCAGAAATGCCAAAGGGCAGCCTTTTGAGTTTGAGTTCATGGATGATGGTGGCGCTATGTCTCGTTTGGTATTGGCTTATGCGCGCAACCTAGAAAAGCTGGGTATCAAGGTAGATATCAGAACCACTGACTACGCTTTGTACCAAAAACGTTTAGAAGAGTTCGATTTCTTCATGACAAGTATGAAGTTCCCTGATTCACAAAGCCCTGGTAATGAATTGTGGGACCGCTATGGCAGTGAGTCTGCATCAACCAAGGGGGCCGATAACATCATTGGTGTGCAATCACCAGTGGTCGATGCTTTGATTGGCGAAATTGTTAAAGCCCAAACCAGAAAAGATTTAATTACGGCTACAAGAGCGTTAGACCGCGTATTAACGCACAGTTACTACGTGGTGCCGCATTGGTACAGTCCAACGCATCGCGTGGCCTATAAGTCAGATTTGGCATTTCCACAACCGCCGAATTATTTTGCGGCAGAGTCATGGATACTTTCCACTTGGTGGCGTGTGCCAGCATCAACCAATAAAGCAGGAGTCTCTCAGTGAACGGTGCTTTATTCCGCTATATCTTTAAGCGTGTCTTATTAATGATTCCTACTTTGTTGGGTGTAATTACTTTGACATTCGCGGTGATTCAATTTGTGCCAGGTGGCCCTGTAGAGCAAATGATGTTAGAGCTCAAAGGGCGAGGCGAGGCGAGCGTGGGAGCGGGTGAGTCATCTGGTGGTGGTGACACCTACCGCGGACGACAGGGTGTTGATGAAGAGCGCTTAAAAGAAATTAAAGCCTTATATGGCTTTGATAAGCCTGTGCATGAACGATATTTTCATATGCTCAAACGTTTTGCGATGTTTGATTTGGGCCAAAGTTACTATCAGCATAAAAGTGTTTGGGAGTTGGTTCTGTCCAAAATGCCAGTTTCAATTAGCTTGGGACTATGGACCTTTTTAATTACCTACCTGATATCGATACCGTTAGGCATTAAGAAAGCAGTGCGAGCTGGGACAAGATTTGATACAGCCACAAGCGTGTTGATCTTGATTGGTTATGCCATTCCTGGTTTTGTCTTGGGCGTTCTTTTATTGGTTTTATTTGGTGGCGGTAGTTTTTTGCAGCTATTCCCTCTTCGGGGTTTAACGTCTGATAACTGGGCGCAGTTAAGTTTGATGGGCAAAGTCATGGATTATCTATGGCACTTAGTCTTGCCTATTACTGCTTCAGTATTGGGTAGTTTTGCTGTAATCACCATCTTGACTAAAAACTCTTTCTTAGAAGAAGTTCGCAAGCAATATGTGATCACTGCCAGAGCCAAGGGTTTAAGTGAAGACAGAGTTTTATGGAAGCATGTATTTCGTAATGCAATGATCCCATTGGTAACGGGATTCCCCTCTGCATTCATTGGGGCATTTTTCACGGGGTCACTACTAATAGAAACTCTATTCTCGTTGGATGGCTTGGGTTTACTTTCTTACGAGGCGGTGGTGAGACGTGATTACCCAGTCGTTTTAGGAACCTTGTATCTTTTTACTCTGATTGGTTTAGTGACCAAACTGATTTCGGATATTGCTTATGTGTTGGTTGATCCACGCATTCAATTTGATAGCCAAGGAGGTCGCGCATGAGCATGACCTTTGTGCGCCGAATCCGTGAGAGTGATCAGTGGGCTCGCTTTAAGGCGAATCGCTTGGGGTATTGGAGTTTATGGATCTTTGTGGTTCTATTTGTATTAAGTTTATTTGCAGAAATCATTGCCAATGATCGACCTTTATTGGTCAGATATGAGGGAAGCTTTTACGTACCTATTATTAAGGACTACCCAGAAAAAACTTTTGGCGGTGACTTTCCTACACCGACTGATTATTTAGATCCTGACATTAAAAAAACTTTTAGCAAGAAGGGTAATTGGGCTATCTACCCGCTCATTACTTATCGCTACGACACGCTTAACTACTTTGCGAAAGAACCTAATCCTGCATCACCTTCCCGAGATAATTTGTTAGGCACTGATGATCGTGGGCGCGATGTATTGGCGCGCCTCATTTATGGTTTCAGGTTGTCTGTTTTGTTTGGCTTGTGCCTCACCATCATCGGCGTATTAATTGGTGTTGTGACAGGTGCTTTGATGGGTTATTTCGGTGGTCGCTTGGATTTGATATCGCAGCGTGCCATTGAAATTTGGAGCTCCATGCCGGAGCTCTATTTATTAATTATTTTCGCTTCCATCTTTTCTCCAAGCATTGGGCTGTTGATTATTTTGTTGTCCTTGTTTGGTTGGATGGGATTGTCTGATTATGTGCGTGCGGAATTTTTAAAGAACCGCTCTTTGGAGTATGTGCGTGCTGCGCAAGCACTCGGCTTATCGAGTCAGCAAATCATGTGGCGTCATATCTTGCCTAATAGCTTGACCCCTGTGATCACTTTCTTACCATTTAGGATGAGTGGTGCAATTTTGGCCTTAACCAGCCTCGACTTTTTAGGTTTGGGTGTGCCTCCAGATAAGGCCAGCCTTGGTGAGTTGTTGTCTCAAGGTAAAGCGAATTTGGATGCTTGGTGGATTTCTTTATCTACTTTTTTAGTTTTAGCTGGCACATTGATGTTGCTTACCTTCATGGGTGATGCATTGCGTGATGCTTTTGATAACCGTCGTGCAAAGCAAGGGAATGGCGCATGAGCCAAGAGATGTTGGTCGATATTCAAAATCTAACGATTCGCTTTGGTCGCAAAGTGGTTGTCAATGATCTTAGTTTGCAAGTGGCGGAGGGTGAGCGCATTGCCATTGTGGGTGAGTCTGGTTCAGGTAAAACCTTGACAGGTTTATCTCTGATTGGATTACTGCCTGAGGGTGGGGATGTTGCAGGTAGTGTTTCTATCAAAATTGGTCGTGAGCAAACAAAAGCCCATGATTTATTAAAACTATCTGAGCGCCAATTGCGCGGTATTCGTGGCAAAGATGTGGCGATGATTTTTCAGGAGCCCATGACGGCATTGAACCCACTCTATACAGTGGGTAATCAAATCATGGAGGCAGTCCAATGTCATGAGCCACTATTAAGTCAGCAAGAATGTAAAACTAGAGCGATTGCCTTATTAACTAAAACAGGCATCCCGCATCCAGATGAACGTTTTTCTTATTACCCACATCAGCTATCAGGTGGGCAGCGCCAACGCGCCATGATTGCAATGGCTTTGGCTTGCAAGCCAAGGTTGCTCATTGCTGATGAGCCCACAACAGCATTGGATCCGAGCTTGCGTTTGCAGATTCTTGATTTGCTCAAGGAGCTTCAAGAGGATGCCAAGGCCGATGGCGGTATGGCGGTGATTCTGATCACGCATGATTTGAACATGGTGCGCTACTTTGCACAGCGTGTGGCGGTGATGCATCAAGGTAAGTTGTTAGAGTGTCGCTCGACCGAAGAAGTCTTTGAAAGACCTGAACATCCCTACACCGAGAGTCTTGTTCACAGCGCTCCAGTGAGAAATGTTTTGCCATTGGTGCCCATTGCACCAGTTTTACTAAAAGCTCAGGATGTTTGTGTTGATTACCCTAAAGCAGGTAGTGGGTTTTTGAGTGCAGGCATTAAGAAGTTCATTCGAGGATTACATTTCTCAGACTTATTCAAGCGTGAATACGAATCAGTGGTTAAAAACATCAGTCTTGATTTGAGGCAGGGTGAGACCTTGGGCGTCATCGGCGAGTCTGGTTCTGGTAAATCAACTTTGGCGATGGCTTTATTGGATCTGCTTGGGCAGACAGGAGCTAAAACTAGTGGACATGTAGAAGTCTTAGGGCACTCTTGGTCAAAAATGTCGCCAAAGGAGCGCAGTCAATTAAGGGCTTCATTCCAAGTAATCTTTCAAGATCCATTTGGGTCGTTGTCGCCACGTATGACGGTTGGTCAAATTATTGGTGAGGGATTGGCCTTGCATCAGCCAGATCTATCCCAAGATGGACGAAAAGCCAGAGTGATTGAGGTACTTAAAGAGGTGGGGCTTGATCGCACGGCTTATAACCGTTACCCACATGAGTTTTCCGGTGGGCAACGCCAACGGATTGCGATTGCCCGGGCATTAATACTCAAGCCGCAGATATTGGTCTTGGACGAGCCTACCTCTGCATTGGATGTCACCATCCAGAAGCAAGTTTTGACTTTACTTTCAGATTTACAGCACAAGTACAACATGGCCTATTTGTTAATCAGCCATGACCTAGAGGTGGTTCATGCTATGTCGCACCGCATCATTACCCTGAAAAAAGGCAAACAAATCAATCATGTAGCTCTATAAGCTAAGACTAGCTTGTAAGCAAATGTTCAGGTTATAATGAACGTTCATGTCAAAAATACAACACAAGCTTCTCGCATTGTTGGTAGTCATTGGATCGTTCCAAGCCCCCGTGGTCTTGGCGCAATCTGCTACTGAGCCTGAAGCATCCAATCGCATCACATCAGTTGCTAGCCAATTGGCTAATACTGTGACTTCATCTGTCGTAGACGGTACTGAGTCATTGATCAACAATGCGATGCAATTAATTGGTGTGCGCTATCGTTGGGGTGGTAACACACCGCAAAGCGGTCTAGATTGCAGCGGGTTTGTGCGTTATGTATTCAATGACACATTCGGTTTCTTGTTACCTCGTAAATCAGCGCAGATGAGCCAAGTTGGCCTAGAAATCCGCAAAGACGAATTACGTCCAGGTGATTTGGTGTTCTTTAACACCATGCGTCATGCTTTTTCACACGTGGGTATTTATGTTGGTGACAACAAGTTTATTCACGCTCCGTCTAAAGGTAAGTCGATTCGTGTGGATGACATGACTAAGGCTTACTGGGAAAAACGTTACAACGGTGCGCGTCGCATGGAAGGTTTTGATGCGATGACCGAGCAACAACGTCAACAGTTGTTGTTGGATTATCAAGAGCGTATTGAAAAATCAGGCAGGCTCTAATTCAAAGCTAGCCAACTGATAACAAAAAAGAGCCGCGAGGCTCTTTTTTATTTCCTAAACTTTTTTGCTTGCTTGCTTGCTTGCTGCCTAATTACCTCATGCCGAGCTTACTTTTGATTTCAGCCATTTGTTTCATGGCAGCTTCTTCACCAGCCAAGATCGCGGCATTGCGTGCTTTGAAGTCAGTGCCTTTCATATTGCTAAGTGGTGGCTTGATGACAACTTGAGCATTTTCTAACTCAAATTGATTAATGCTTTGTCCCATGATTGAGGTGGTCTGCAACAAAATACCTAATGTGCCACTACTATCTTGGCTACTTGGCTCTGTTGAAATATTCACGGCAATCACAAAATCGGCGCCCATTTGCTTGGCGTAACGAACCGGTACTGGTGATACCAAGCCGCCATCAACGTATTCATGACCATTGATGGTGGTGGGTTGAAATACTCCTGGCACGCTGCAAGATGCGCGCACAGCTTGACCAGTGTCACCGCGACGGAATAGTACGCCTGCTCCAGTTTGTAAATCAGTAGCAACAATGCCTAAGGGCATTGCCATATTTTCAATGGCTTGATTTTTTAATAAACGATTGATGGTTGTTTGCAAGGCATCACCTTTGATCATGCCGCCAAATTTGCCTGAGAAGGGTAGAGCCCAATCAGTGATTGATGCCTCATCCAGAGATAAGGCTATTTTGTTGAGATCCGTACCTTTGTTGCCAGCTGCATAGAGAGCTGCGATCACGCTACCTGCACTTGTGCCCACCACTAGGTCAGGTTTAATTCCTTGAGACTCTAGGGCTTTGATTACGCCAATGTGAGCAAAGCCACGTGCTGCACCGCCACCTAAGGCAAGGCCAATGACGGGCTTTTTACCCATCCAACTGGCACAACCGGGCAAAGATAGCGAGCTAATTGCCCCCAAACTGATAGCGGTCAAGAACCGTCTTCTAGAATTGTGGTAATCTATATGAGAATTATTCTCAATTGTATTTGATTGATCACGTAAAACGGAGCGGTTATTCATATGTTTTTAAGCAAAAAATCCTTGTTAGTGGCAATGGCTGCAGTAGGTATTGCCACATCATTACCAGCATTATCTCAGTCTTCTGGAGTTTTGAATTTATATTCGGCTAGACACTATCAGACTGATGAGGCTCTGTACGCCAACTTTACCAAGGAAACTGGTATCAAAATTAATCGAATTGAGGCTGATGACAATGCTTTGTATGAGCGTTTACGCAGTGAAGGTAAAAATAGTTCTGCCGATGTTATCTTGATGGTGGACGCCGCAAGACTATGGCGTGCTGAGATTGAAGGTTTGTTTCAACCAGTTAAATCTAAAGTTTTAGAAACTAGGATTCCTAAGAACCTCCGCTCAAATGATACGGGTCAAGGTTCTCAGTGGTTTGGCTTTTCCACAAGGGCTCGTGTGATTGTTTATAACAAAGCCACAGTTAAGCCTACTGATGTGGATACCTATGAGAAATTAGCCGATCCAGTGAATAAAGGTAAGGTGTGTACACGTTCTGGGTCTCACCCATACATGTTGTCTTTGATCGGTGCCATGTATGAGCGCAGCGGTGAGGCAGCTACTGAAGCATGGGCTAAGGGCATGGTGGCTAATATGGCTCGTGCACCAAAGGGTGGGGACACAGATCAGATTAAAGGTGTTGCCTCTGGTGAGTGCGGTGTTGCATTAACGAATTCTTATTACTTAGCGCGCTTGATGAGATCTGATAAGCCTGCTGATCAACAAGTTGTTTCTAAAATTGGTTTAATTTGGCCTAATCAAACAAGTTCCGGTGCACACATGAATGTGGCTGGAGGTGCTGTTGCTAAAAATGCCCCTAATAAGGCTGCTGCGATCAAATTTTTGGAATATTTGGCTAGTGATTCAGCTCAACAATACTTTGCGGATGGTAATAATGAGTGGCCTGCAGTTAAATCTGTCAAAACCAATAACCCTGCGCTAAATAAATGGGGTAGCTTTAAAGAAGAAAACATTTCTATTGCTGCAATTGGTAAAAATCAAATATATGCACAAAAAATTCTAGATAGAGTTTCCTATAAGTAAAAAGAAAGCCTAGAATCTCAGGCTGAGATGAATACACAGCCTGAGACCTCCCATCCAACCAACCAAGCTTGTTATCACTGCGGTGGTGACCTAGCTCAAGATAAGCCCTATGAGGTTGAATTGGGTGGGGCACCGCGCTATTTTTGTTGTGCTGGTTGTATGGCGATTGCCCAAACAATCCACGGGCAAGGATTAGACGCTTTTTATGCCAGACGTATTCCTCTGGGTGGCAAGCCGGAAAGCTTAGACCATCTGAGTGATCAAGTTCCAGAACATTTATTGGCTTATGACGATCCAGTTCTATTGGATCGTTTTACTCGACCATCAGCACAATTTCCGGGTGAGATTGAAACAACTCTGCGTTTAGAGAAGATTCGTTGTGCTGCTTGTGTCTGGCTAAATGAGCAGCATCTCAAGCGTTTATCAGGCGTGAAAGATGTGCAAATTAATTACGTCACTCAACGAGCCATTGTTAGATTTGATCCTCAGCAAGTTCAGTTATCAAAGTTGTTACATGCTGTTGAGCAAATAGGTTATGAAGCCTGGCCATTTGAGCCCTCGATGAGTGCGGGGTTAGCAAAAAAAGAGCGACGTCATCTATTGATGCGTTTAGGGGTGGCTATGTTGGGCATGATGCAGGTGATGATGTATGCCTGGCCAACTTACACCGATGCCCAAGATTTATTAGCAGAGCATGCGCTGTTATTGGATTGGACTAGTTGGGCATTAACCGTGCCTGTGGTCTTTTATTCTGCCGGCCCGATGTTTATTGCAGCATGGCACAGTATTAAGTCCTTCCCTAAAACGGGCATGCTGGGTATGGATGTGCCTGTAACTCTCGCGATAGCTTTGGCATTCATGGCAGGAACCATCAGTTTGGTGTTTGGCGTTGGAGAAAGTTACTTTGATTCCATCACCATGTTTGTGGCATTTTTGTTGGGCGCTAGGTACTTGGAGTTGCTTGCTAGGCAGGATGCTCAGGGTGGTGCTGAAGCATTAGCAAAACAATTGCCTGCAACATGTGAGCGCCTAGAAAATTATCCTGCTGAAGAGTCAAAAACTGTTGCTGTGGTTAGATGCCAAGTTGGTGATGTGTTGCGTATTTCACCAGGCGAGCTAGTACCTGTTGATGGTGTGTTAATTGCAGGTGTTGCCAATTTAAACGAGGCGCTGCTCACTGGTGAATCAAGATCGGTTGCTAAAGTTATTGGCGATACTTTATATGCGGGCAGTCATAACATCGAGAGTCCTATCTTGATGAAAGTTACGGCAGTTGGGCAGGGCACGCGGATTGCTGGTATTGCATCACTTTTAGATAAAGCTTTGGAAGCAAAACCACAAATGGTTGGTTTGGCAGAAAAGTGGGCTGGGTACTTTGTGGTGTTTTTAATGTTGGCTGCTGGATTAACCGCAGTTGCTTGGTATTTTTTAGATCCAATTAGAGCTTGGGAAACAGCTGTGGCAGTGCTAGTAGCCAGTTGTCCTTGTGCTTTATCTCTGGCAACGCCAGCAGCCATGGCTGCTGCTCAGGGCGCTATCACCAAATTGGGATTACTCGTGGTACGTGGTCATGTGATGGAGACATTAGCAAAAGCCACTGATCTTGTGCTGGATAAAACAGGAACCCTCACAACAGGTCATCCTGAGTTAAAGCAAATACTTAATATCCGAGCAGGTGCTACAGAGGAGGATGTTCTAGCGATTGCTTTGGCAATGGAGTTGGGGCAAAAACATCCTTTGGCACTGGCCATTATTGAGGCAGCCCAAAAGAAACATATCAGTCCTGCAAAACTATCAGAAGCTACAGTTAGTGAGTTAGGTAAAGGATTGAGATCTGGTGTGTACCAACTGGGCAGTCGTCAATGGTTGTCCTTAGATGCAGTTGATATACCAGCGGAGCATCAGCAATCTAGCTTGGTTTATTTAAGAGACGAAAAAGGTCTACTAGCAGTTCTCGCATTGCTGGATAGTCCACGAGAAGGTGCGAAGGAACTGATTCAGGTGGCGCAACATAGAGGCATCAAGATTCACCTTTTATCAGGTGATGATGCCCAGACTGTTGCTTGGTGGGCTAATTATTTTGGTATTGAGCAACAGCGTGGTGGAGCGCTTCCTGAAGATAAGTTTTCATACATTGAACAGTTGCAGTCAAAGGGCGCCAAAATTTGGGCGGTTGGTGATGGTGTGAACGATGCGCCATTCTTAGCCAAAGCCGACATTTCTGTAGCTGTTGGTAATGGTGCGCCATTAGCGCAAGCTGGTGCTGATGCAGTATTAACAACAGAGTCTTTGAAGCCTTTGTCTCAAGCTTTGCAATTGGCGGACAAAACAAAAACCATCATGCGCCAAAATTTAATTTGGGCTTTTGTTTACAACGTTATTGCCATACCTATTGCCATGATGGGGTGGGTGAATCCGTGGATTGCTGGCATAGGCATGTCGATCTCATCGTTAGCGGTCACTTTAAATGCGTGGCGCTTAAGAAAAGTTAGCTCTTTAAACTAACTGTTAAGGCAAAATTCTTTAAGCAATAGGTTAGACTCACGCCATGGAAAGCTTATATCTTCTAATACCTATGTCGCTGGTGGTGATTGGCTTCATCGTGGCAGTTCTTTACTGGTCTGTGAAAAATGGCCAGTTTGAGGATTTAGAAGGGCCTGGTCATGCGATCTTGATGGATGATGACACCCCAAAATCTAATTCTGTGTCAGACAAAACCGACACATTGCCTCCAATTAATACAAAAAACTAGCTCTCCCTCAAAAACTTGACCTATATCAAGGTCTTGAAAAGCACCAAGTTTGATAATCAGGACTGGGATAAATCGGCCATTCGGCTAGTAAAGGGAGAAACCATGGGATTTGCCGTGGGTAATACGCAAGACAACTTTAACTACAAAGTTGTACGCCAATTTGCTTTAGTAACAGTGCTTTGGGGCATTGTGGGCATGTTGGTAGGTGTGATTTTGGCGGCTCAGTTAATCTGGCCAGATATCACGTTCAATATTCCATTTTTGAGCTATGGTCGCCTGCGCCCATTGCACACTAATGCGGTTATTTTTGCCTTTGGTGGTAGCGCGCTATTTGCGACTTCCTACTACATCGTGCAGCGTACCTGCCAGGTGCGTTTGTTCTGCGATAAGTTAGCTTCTTTCACCTTCTGGGGTTGGCAAGCTGTTATCGTGGCTGCAGCGGTGACTCTGCCTTTAGGTATCACTACTTCTAAAGAGTATGCCGAACTAGAATGGCCAATCGATATTTTGATTACCTTGGTTTGGGTTGCATATGCCGTTGTTTTCTTCGGTACTGTGATCAAGCGTAAAACTAAGCATATCTACGTTTCTAACTGGTTCTTCGGTGCTTACATTTTGACAATTGCGATGTTGCACATTGTTAATAACATCGAAATGCCAGCTAGCTTGTTTAAGTCATATTCAGCTTACGCTGGTGCACAAGACGCCATGATTCAGTGGTGGTATGGTCACAACGCGGTGGGCTTCTTCTTGACAACAAGCTTCTTGGGCATGATGTATTACTTCATTCCTAAGCAAGCTGAGCGTCCAATCTACTCATATCGTTTGTCAATCGTTCACTTCTGGGCGTTGAACTTCACATATATGTGGGCTGGTCCTCACCACTTACAACACACAGCATTGCCTGACTGGACTCAGTCTTTAGGTATGGTGTTCTCATTGATCTTGTTGGCACCATCATGGGGCGGCATGATTAACGGCATCATGACTTTGTCTGGCGCATGGCACAAGCTACGTCGTGATCCTATCTTGAAGTTCTTGATTACCGCTTTGTCTTTCTACGGTATGTCTACTTTCGAAGGTTCAATGATGTCTATTAAGACAGTGAACAGCTTGTCACACTACACAGACTGGACAATCGGTCACGTGCACTCAGGTGCTTTGGGTTGGGTGGCAATGATCACGATTGGTTCTATGTACTACTTGATCCCACGTTTGGTTGGCGAAAAAGAAATGTATAGCACCAAGTTAATTGAGTTGCACTTCTGGATTTCTACTATCGGTGTTGTTCTTTACATCGCTGCTATGTGGATTGCTGGTGTGATGCAAGGTTTGATGTGGAGAGCTTTCCAACCAGACGGTACATTGACATACAGCTTCGTTGAATCTGTAAAAGCAACATATCCGTTCTATGCAATTCGTTTGTTGGGTGGCTTGTGCTTCTTGTCAGGTATGTTTGTGATGGCCTACAACGTGTTGAAAACTGTTCAGCACAAGAAGTTTGTAGATGCTCCAATTCCAACTGCTATTGCAGCTGCCCACTAAGCTAAAGGAGAGATTCTATGTCTGATAATAAAAAGTTCTTCTCTCACAATACGCTAGAGAGTAATGCGGGTTGGTTGATTGTGACCACTATTTTTGTGGTTGCAATCGCAGGCTTGGTGCAAATCGTGCCATTGTTCTTCCAACATTCAACAACTAAGCCAGCTGAAGGTGTGACACCTTATTCAGCACTACGTTTGGCTGGACGTGACGTGTATCAACGTGAAGGTTGCTTAGGTTGCCATTCACAACACATCCGTACATTGCGTTCTGAAACAGAGCGTTATGGTCCTTACTCTGTAGCAGGTGAGTCAGTATTTGATCATCCATTCTTGTGGGGTTCAAAGCGTACAGGTCCTGACTTGGCTCGTGTAGGTCAGCGTTATTCTGATGATTGGCATCGTATTCACTTGCGTAATCCACGCGATGTGGTGCCTGAGTCAAATATGCCTGGCTACCCATGGTTGCAAAACAAGCCAGCAAGCAATGTGGGTGATATTTCTGCTCACATGACAGCATTACGTCGCTTGGGTGTGCCATACACCGATGAGCAAATTGCTAATGGTCCAAAAGAGTTAGAAGGCAAGACAGAAGAAGATGCTTTGATTGCTTACTTACAAGGTTTGGGTACTAGTCGTCGTGCGGTTCAAGCTGCAAAGACGAGCGCAAGTAACTAATTAGAGATTAAGAGATCTTATGGAAAACATCGTACCTTATCTATCGGCAACATCGACGATTTTAGGTTTGGTGTTTTTCGTGGGCATTATTTGGTGGGCTTGGTCTGCCAACCGTCAAGCAGCTAATCAAGAATCAGCTAACTTGCCATTTGATCTCCCAGATGAATACAAGAAGGACGATAAAAAGGATAAATCATGAGTGATTTTTTCAGTAGCGGTTGGGGTGTGTACATCGCCCTAGTGACAGGTGTAGGTATCGTATGGTGCTTATATTTGTTGTTCTCACAACGTAAAACAAATGTGACTTACAAGCCAGATGGTTCAGTGGCTGATACTGGTCACGTTTGGGATGATGATTTGCGTGAATTGAACAATCCATTGCCACGCTGGTGGATGTGGATGTTCTTGTTGTCATGCGTTTTCGCTATCGTTTACTTAACTTTGTACCCAGGCATGGGTGAGTACAAAGGTACATTGGGTTATTCAACAACTGGTGCGCATGATGCATCTGTTGCTCAGGCTAACGATCAATTGAAGCCGGTATATGCCAAATATATGGGTTTAGACGTTAAGCAAGTAGCCGCTGATCCTGCTGCTCGTGAAATGGGTCAACGTCTATTCTTGAATCATTGCGCACAATGCCATGGTTCAGATGCTGGCGGTTCAAAAGGTTTCCCAAATTTATCTGATAGCGATTGGTTGTATGGTGGTGAGCCAACTGATATCAAAACAACTATTTTGGGTGGTCGTGCTGGTGTAATGCCTCCGTTTGCTCACCTAGAAAGTGGTCAAGTAAGCGATGTGGCTAACTATGTGCGCAATTTGTCTGGCTTAGCTGCAGACCAAATCAAAGTGGGCCGTGGTGCAGAAGTGTTTAAAGCTAACTGCGCAGCATGTCATGGTGGTGACGGTAAAGGTAATACTGCGATGGGTGCTCCTAACCTAACTGACAAAGTTTGGTTATATGGCAGTTCAGAAGCAACTATCGTTGAGACTGTGACTAAGGGCCGTAATGGCATGATGCCAGCTCACGAAGCAATTTTGACTCCTGAGAAAGTTCATTTATTAGCCGCCTATGTTTGGGGCTTATCAAATGTTAAAGATAAAGCTGCTAAGTAATGTCGAATGATTTTTTAGAAAAAGAGGAAAGCTCGCAGAACACTGTAGAGCTTGCTCTCTACGAAGTAAGACGCAAAATCTACCCCCGCTCAGTGAGTGGGGTTTTTGCCAAGTGGCGCATTGTTTTAGTTTTGTTTACCCAGATCCTTTTTTATGGATTGCCTTGGGTGCAATGGAATGATCGTCAAGCAGTTCTGTTTGATTTAATTTCTCGTAAGTTTTATATCTTCGGCTTGGTTCTTTGGCCGCAAGACATTATTTATTTAACGCTGTTATTGATTTTGTCAGCGTTGGGACTTTTCTTATTTACAGCGGTTGCAGGAAGACTGTTCTGTGGTTATGCATGTCCTCAAACAGTTTATACAGAACTATTCATGTGGATAGAGCGCAAGATCGAAGGTGATCGTTTTGCGCGTATTCGTTTAGACGGTGAAGAGTGGCCATGGAGCTTTAAAAAGTGGCGCATTAAATTTGCCAAGCATTCTCTTTGGGTGTTGATTGCTTTGTGGACTGGTTTCACATTTGTTGGTTACTTCACACCCATCAAAGTATTTGCCGCAGAAATTATCGGATTCACTTTGGGTCCATGGCAGGCTTTCTGGTGGTTGTTCTATGCATTTGCAACTTGGGGTAACGCTGGATTCATGCGTGAGCAGGTTTGTAAATACATGTGCCCATATGCGCGTTTCCAAAGTGTGATGGTCGACAAGGACACATTCTTGGTAACGTACGATAAAACCAGAGGTGAGCCACGCGGTAGTCGTTCTAAGTCTGCTGACTATAAACAGCTAGGGTTAGGCGAATGCGTTGATTGCAGTATTTGTGTACAAGTCTGTCCAACTGGCATTGATATCAGAGATGGTTTGCAATACATGTGTATTGGTTGTGGTGCGTGCATTGACGCATGTAACCAGGTGATGGAGAAGGTTGGTTATCCAAAAGGATTGGTCAGATATACCTCTGAGCGAGCTATGTTAGAACACATGGATAACAAGAAGGCTCGTCATTACATATTTAGACCTCGTGTGATGGTTTACATCAGCATCATGTCTGTTTTATTGATTGCTTTTGTTACTTCTGTATTCTTGCGTAACCCTTTAAGGGTGGATGTGATGCGTGATCGTGGCGCATTAGCAAGAGAGATTGAAGGAACTAAGATAGAGAATATTTATCGCTTGCAAATCATGAACTCTTCTGAGAATCCAATGAATGTTCAAATTGCTGTGACGGGTTTACCTAATATGCAGCTTTTAGATTCTCAAGGTAAAGAAGTTAAAGATTTGGTTGTGAATTCTGCAAGTAATTTATTGATGCCTGTTAAGGTTCGTGTGCTGATTGATGATGTTAAGTCGGGTAACCATCCAATTAACTTTGATATTCAGGCAAAAGAGGGTGGTCCAAATGCCTCTGATGCATTGAGAGTGCGCGAAGAAAAATCTAGTTTTATTGTTCCAAGGTAAGATTGGGATAAATGGAGGCATGATGATGTCAAACGAAGTAACAAATAAGCCTTGGTGGAAACAGTTGTGGCCATGGTTGATTATTAGTGGTCCAGCGATTGGCTTTGTGGGTGCCGCTATTACTATTTGGTTTGCATTTACAAAAGATGTGGACCAGCCCATACGTGATGGTATTCAAAAGCAGGGCTTTAAAGTTGAACAGGTGGCAAAATGAGATGTCGTATGTGGATGTGGATTTTGTGGCCATCATTCTTGGTGGCTGGTGTCGCTGAAGGTCTCTTCTTCACGATTGTTCACCCTGAAGACTTAATCTTTTTTGATCAGCCTGTTACAGCATCTAGAGAAGCTGTTTATACAATCGGTTTCTTTTTATTTTGGTTCCTGTGCTCTTTATCAAGTGCCTTGACGATCTATATATTGCCAGGTTCTGTTTGTGACCTGAATGAAAAAGCGGATGGTGGGCTAATTTAGTTTTTGAGTGGTAACTAATAATAAAAAAGCAGCTAATTAGCTGCTTTTTTATTAACTGATCAAAATAACTTCTATTGAATTAGATTGTTACGCTGTTTTAGTTGGGCTTGCGCAATGAATGGCGCGTGATTTACCTGCCAACTCTAATAAGCCATCCATATCGACTAGTTTGATGTGGCGTTGTTTGATTTGAATTAAGCCAGACTCAGTAAAGCGTGAGAAGAGTCGGCTCACAGTTTCGAGTTGAATACCTAAGTAGCTACCAATTTCTTCGCGGCTCATGCGTAAATGGTATTCAGTTGGTGAGTAGCCGCGAGCAGCTAAACGATCTGATAAATTCAACAAGAAGCTGGCTAAACGTTCTTCGGCTCTTAAGCTGCCTAGAGACAGTAAATGTCTTTGATCTTGGGTCAGTTCGCGACTCAAAATACGATGAAATTGATGTTGTAGCGATGGGATCTGGCGAGCTAATGATTCAAAGTCACTGAATCTCACAACGCAGGCTTCGCTGTCTTCTAGCGCAACTGCATTTGATTGATAGTGATTTTCGCCAATACCATCTAAGCCTAACATTTCGCCAGGAAGGTGAAAGCCGGTAATTTGTTCTCTGCCATCAGGAAGTGCGTATTCTGTTTTGAGTGTGCCAAACTTGATACCATACACAGCAGTGAGTGGTTCACCTTGTCTGTAGAGAGAGTCTCCTTTTTTGAGTCGAACTCTTTCAGTAACCAGGGTATCAATTTTGTTGGCATCATCTGCGCTTAGACCAACAGGCAGGCAAAATTGACCTAATACACAGGTTGAGCATTTATTAGGAGATTCTGCGCTTGAAATACGATTCATTAATCTTTGCTTTTCATCAAGTTGATTTACATCAATAGATATTATTCTATAACTTTGTTAATGACATTACTACTTAGGGAATATTAATAAGTATGGTCACCAGTACCTTATTTTTGACCATCTTTATGGGTGCCCTAGTGAGTGGCTGGCATTGCGCCCTGATGTGTGGCGGTATTGCCGCAGGCGTTGAGCGCTTGAAGAGCGCAGGCGACGTGGCACCGCTTAGAAAAATATCGCGATTAGGCATGTTTTTTGAGCAATTAACCATGCATTTAGGCAGAATTTCCAGTTATGTTGCTTTGGGAAGTATTGCCGGTCTGGTTGGTGTGCCTATTTGGCAACAAGGTTGGTTGCCTGTGCAAAGATTGTTATTTGCTTTGGCCGCCTTGATATTTATATTTCAAGCCTATCGAATTTTGTCTCAAAGTAAGGGGGCAAATAGCGCCTGGGATCTTTGGTTGAATGCTAAAACTGCGACTTTATGGGCGAAATTAGCTCGGTACATATCTGATAAAAATAGTCCGAAATCTCATTTTTTGACTGGCATGGTTTGGGGCTTGGTGCCTTGCGGTCTGATTTACAGTGTTCTGCCGCTGGCTTTTTTGTCGGGGGATCCTGCCTCAGGCGCACTTTTGATGCTCGCCTTTGGTTTGGGTACTTTGCCTAATTTGTTATTAATTAGTGGTTTTTCTGCTCGTTTGGCTGGATGGGGTCATCAATCTTGGGCCAGGTATTTGGCGGCAGGTTTGATGTTAATCACTGGTTTGTTTGGTTTGTACCGAGCATTTACCTTGCCAAATGACCTTTTGAGGGGCGGTTTTTGCATTGCCTCAACTTTGAATTACAATAGCTACCTAGTCGGTTAATAAGAATTACATGATGAATGGTCGGTGTCTAAATGCCGGTCGTCCTTAACCCTAATATAAATAGTTCCCTTTTTTAATTTATGAATCCAGAACAGCTCAAGCTGGTGCTTGAAACTGCACTCTTATGTGCAGAACAGCCTATGACTATCAACGACCTACGTCGTTTATTCATGGAAGAAATTTCTACAGAAGACATGACTGCTGCTTTATTAGAGGTGCAGTCTGCCTGGGCTGATAAGGGGATGGAGCTTTTAGAGCTTGCTACAGGTTGGCGTTTCCAAAGTCGTTTAGCGATGCGTGAATATCTAGATCGCTTAACGCCTGAGAAACCACCTAAATATTCAAGAGCTGTGATGGAGACATTAGCCATCATTGCTTATAGACAACCAGTGACACGTGGTGAAATTGAAGAGATTCGTGGTGTGACAGTTAGTTCAAATGTCATCAAACAACTTGAGGACCGCGGGTGGGTGGAAGTGGTAGGACACAAGGAAACCGTTGGTCGCCCAGGTTTATACGCCACTACAAGACAGTTTTTAAATGATCTTAGTTTGACTACTTTGCAAGAATTGCCAATGTTGGAAGATGCTGATGCTCAAGCAGCTTCAGTGGCTCAGCGTGTGATTGAGTTTGAGGGTGATCAAGCAGTAGCAGTTGATCAAGTCATTGATGTGGTTGATACATCAAGCACTGAAGAGCCTGCGTCAGTAGATGCTGCTGACAATATTGAGAATAACGAAAAAGCTAATGACTAGTCCTGAATTTGAATCTGACAAGCCTGTTAATGTGAGTGGGCAAGAGGCTGGTGAAAATCGCTCAAGCGATTCTGCAGAAGGCACATCTGATCAGGGTGAGCGTCGTAACAAGCGATTTGGACGCGGACCTTTTAACAAAGGGCGCGGTAAGTTCCGCCCTCGCGGTGAGAAAAAATCGGATGGTGAAAATGTAGATGGTGAAGGCCCTACAGAGAACGCCACTCAGTCTGATGGCTCTGAAGGTGATGAATCTACTCAAACTCGCAACCCAAGATCTAGAGGCCAAAGACCGCATAGAGGTGAGCAACGTGGCGATCGTCCGCAAAGACCACAACAAGCAAAACCAAATCCATTGAGCGAAGAAAGCCAAGCGCTATTTGCCTCAGTGGTTTCTGGAGAGTTTGATGCCTCCTTGGATGCTCCTGAAGCAGAACCTGAAGTAACTCATGAGATGGTCGCGCAAACCTTGGCTGAGATTGAGGCGGAAGTAGATCAAGAAGGTGAAGATAAAGAGTCTGCTGTTGAAGAAGAGGCCATGCCTGGCTTGCAGTTCTCAAGCGTAGATGAGTTGCCATTGAGTTTGCGTGATGAAGTTTGGTCAGACCTTGATGATGTTGATGAAGAAGGTTTCGACGAAGACACGGTGAAGTTGCACAAAGTCTTAGCTGATGCTGGCATGGGTTCACGCAGAGATATGGAAGACTTGATTATTCAAGGCCGCGTGTCTGTGAATGGTATGCCGGCGCACATTGGTCAACGTGTAGGGCCAACCGATCAAGTGCGTATTAATGGCAAGATGGTGCATCGCAAGATTCAAACCAAGCCACCTAGAGTCATCATGTATCACAAGCCTGCGGGCGAGATTGTGAGTCAGTCTGATCCAGAAGGACGTCCTACAGTATTTGATCGCTTACCTAAGGCTAAGCAGGGACGTTGGATTGCGGTTGGTCGTTTGGACTTTAATACAGAAGGTTTGTTGTTGTTCACAACTTCTGGTGAGTTGGCAAATCGTTTGATGCATCCACGTTATGGCGTAGAGCGTGAATACGCTGCACGTATTTTGGGTGATCTAGAGCCAGAGCAAGAAAAGCTATTGAAAACTGGTGTGCAGTTAGATGATGGCGTGGCTCGTTTCTTAAGATTGGTCAGCGGCGGTGGTGAAGGTGCTAATCGTTGGTATCACGTTGCCTTAACAGAAGGTCGTAACCGTGAAGTTCGTAGAATGTTTGAAGCGGTTGGGCACATTGTTTCTCGTTTGATCCGAACCCGTTATGGCTTATTTGTATTGCCCCCACGTTTACGTCGTGGTCGTTGGGAAGAAGTGCCATCAGATCAAATTGTTCAGTTAATGAAGTTGGCAGGACTTAAAGTTCCTCAGGGAATGGGCGATAAACAGCGCCGTGATCCTAGGGAAGGCGGTCATCGTGGTCATCGCGATCAGGGTGGTGGTCAACCAGACCCAATGCAAACATCTGTTTCTTATTGGGGATCTAAAGATGCCTTGAGACAGGCTTCTAATACCAATCGTTTTTCACAAGGGCATGCCGATGATCGCGGTGGCAAGTTCAAGGGAAAAAATGGTGGCGGCAGAGGAAAACCGGGTCAAGCGGGCCGATCAGGTGGGTTTGGTCATCGACGTGATGAGGACAGTCAGGCTGGCGTGCACCACGGCAGTGCATTTGGTGCTGGTGCGGACAAGCCAAGATCTGGTCAAAAGTTTGGCAAAAAAGGACCTGGTCAAGGTTCTCATCGCTCAGGCCAGGGTCAAAATAGGGGATCCGGTGGCAAAACCGGGGCTAAATTTGGTAAAAAATTCACAAAAAGCTAGCCAAAACAGGGGGATTCTAGGTGATTTCCCTTGGCAGTTTTAGTGACTTCCTATATAATTCAAGTGTTTAGTAGTTCCGGCTAAAGTTGCGTTCAACGTAGGTCGGGCATGTTCTTTTTGTTTAGGAATATGGGCTATATGCCCATTTTTTTTTGGTGAAAATTTTTGTAATAGCTTATGGCGAACGAACAAGTTTTGATTGCTGACGCTCTGAAGAGTCTAGGTTACCTACTCGTTGACATTGAACGAGAGGGACGTGGCTTGTTGCGAGTAACAATTGAAAACATTGATTTTGAGCGTCCAATTGATATTACAGATTGCGAAAAAGTGAGTCGTCATCTGAACTACAGCTTGCCTGTTGATAACGTTAACTATGAGCGCTTAGAAGTTTCATCACCTGGTTTGGACCGTCCTGTAAAGACAGTTGCTGACCATATCCGTTTTGCGGGTTTGGAAGCGAATGTGAAATTACGTGTGGCTCATGCCGGCAGAAAGAACTATGTAGGTGTTTTACAAGGGTTGATCAGTGGTGATGCTGATTCAATCGATGCCAAGCTGGGTTTGTTGTTGAAGAACGCAGATGGTAGTGAAGCCATGTTTGAATTTACTCTGGCCGAGGTTGAAAAAACTCGGTTGGTTCCCGTCGTTGATTTCAAAGGAAGAAAATCATGAGTCGTGAAGTCCTCATGCTAGCTGATGCATTAGCACGTGAAAAGAACGTTGATAAAGATATCGTATTCGAAGCGCTTGAGATGGCATTGGCCTCTGCAAGTAAAAAACGCTACGAAGAAGATGTTGATATGCGCGTATCAATTGATCGCAATACTGGCGAATATGAAACATATCGCCGTTGGTTGGTCGTGCCAGACGAGGCTGGTTTGCAAGAGCCAGACAAAGAGATTCTTTCTTTTGAAGCTAAAGAGCAAATTGCTGATATTGAGGTTGGCGACTACATTGAAGAGCAAGTTGAGTCTGTTGCTTTTGGTCGTATCGGTGCTCAAACAGCCAAGCAAGTTATTTTGCAACGTATTCGTGATGCTGAGCGCGAGCAGATTTTGAATGACTACTTAGAGCGTGGCGAAAACGTCATGACGGGTACAGTAAAGCGTGCTGACAAAAATGGTTTGATTATTGAATCAGGTCGTGTAGAAGCATTGTTACGCCGTGACCAAATGATTCCAAAAGAAAATCTAAGAAGTGGTGATCGTGTACGCGGCTTTATTGTGAAAGTTGATCGTGAAGCGCGTGGCCCACAAATTGAATTGTCACGTACTGCACCACAGTTCTTGATCAAATTGTTTGAGAATGAAGTGCCAGAAATGGAGCAGGGTTTGTTAGAGATCAAGGGCGCCGCTCGCGATCCTGGTATCCGCGCAAAGATTGCTGTTGTTGCTCATGACAAGCGTATTGATCCAATCGGTACTTGTGTAGGCGTTCGCGGTACACGTGTAACTGCTGTGCGTAACGAGGTTGCTGGCGAGGCAGTGGATATTGTTTTGTGGTCTGAAGATCCAGCGCAGTTTGTGATTGGTGCTCTAGCACCTGCTCAAGTTCAGTCTATCGTTGTTGATGAAGAAAAGCATGCGATGGATGTGGTGGTTGACGAAGAAAACTTGGCAATCGCGATTGGCCGCAGCGGTCAAAACGTCCGCTTGGCAAGTGAGTTGACTGGTTGGCACATCAACATCATGACTCCAGAAGAGTCTGCTCAAAAGACTGAAGAAGAGTCAGAAAAAGTTCGTGCTTTATTCATGGATAAATTGGATGTGGACCAAGAGGTTGCAGACATTTTGATTGAAGAAGGCTTCAATAGTTTGGAAGAAGTTGCGTATGTACCTTTGTCAGAAATGCTGGAAATTGACGCATTTGATGAAGATACAGTTAATGAATTGCGTACTCGTGCACGTGACTCTTTGTTAACAATGGAGTTAGCAAAAGAAGAGCGTGTTGAGGAAGTATCGCAAGACTTGCGTAGCTTAGAAGGTATGACTACTAATCTTGTTGCCAAGTTGGCTGAAGGTAATGTTCATACACGTGATGACCTAGCTGAATTGGCTGTTGATGAGTTGGTTGAAATGACTGGCATCAACGAAGAAGATGCGAAGGCTCTCATTATGAAAGCTCGTGCACACTGGTTTAACTGATTCATAAGGGGTTCGCATGGCGACCACGACCGTAGAAGATTTAGCAAAAGAACTGAAGCGAACTCCAGCAGCGTTGCTGGAGCAGCTTCAGGCTGCAGGTATTAATAAGACATCTGCAGAAGACAAGCTAACTGAGAAAGATAAAACAAAACTATTAGAGCATTTGCAAGTTGCACATGGCTCTGATGCTGGTGCTCGTAAAAAAATTACTTTAACTAAACGCGAGACAACTGAAATTCGTCAAGCTGACTCTGCAGGTAAAACTCGCACTGTTCAAGTTGAAGTTCGTAAAAAGCGTGTTTTAGTTAAGCGTGATGAGCCTGCAACTGCAGAAGCCCCTGTTGCTAAGCCGGTTGCACCGGTTGAGGTTGCGCCTGCAAATATTCTTGATGATGCAGAGTTAGCCAAGCGTGAAGCTGAAGCTAAACGTCAAGCTGAATTGTTGGCTCGTCAAGAAGCTGACATGAAAGCCGAGATGGATCGCAAGGCTCGTGAAGAGTCTGAGAAGGCAGAAGCAAAAGCAAAAGTTGAAAAAGAAACTGTTAAGACTGAGACAACTGCAGAGGAAGTGAAAGCCAAAGCTGATGTTGAAGAAAAACAGAAAGTTGCAGATGCTGCAGCGGCAAAAGTACGTGATGACGAGCTAGAAAACATTCGTGTGCGTCGCGCAAAAGCTGAGGCGGAAGCTTTAGCGATTCGTGACATGATGAATGCGCCAGCTAGAGTGCTAAAGGCTGCTAAGCCTGTTGAGGAAGAAAAGAAGGGCACTCTACATAAGCCAGTTAAAGCTGAGGGTGCTGAAGAGAAAAAGAAAGACAAGTCAGGTGCAGCTAAGCCTGGCACTAAAACAATCAAATCTTCTGAGTCATCTTCGACTTGGAATGAGGATGGTAAGAAGCGTTCAGGTGGCCTGAAAACTCGTGGTGATACAACGGGTGGAGCTGGTAACTGGCGTACGGGTGGCGGTAAGAAAAAACATCAACAGCAAGCCAGTGAAGTGCCAAGTAATTTTGTGGCGCCAACCGAGCCTGTTGTTAGAGACGTTCATGTTCCAGAAACTATCACTGTTTCTGAGTTGGCTCATAAGATGTCCGTCAAAGCTGCTGAAGTCATCAAGTTGTTGATGGGTATGGGTCAAATGGTCACTATCAATCAGGTGCTAGACCAAGACACAGCGATGATCATCGTTGAAGAAATGGGTCATAAGGCATTTGCTGCTAAGTTGGATGATCCTGATACAGATTTAACAACTGATGCTCATGATGCAGAGTTATTAACAAGACCTCCAGTTGTAACTGTGATGGGTCACGTTGACCACGGTAAAACATCATTATTAGATTCAATTCGTCGTGCCAAAGTTGCATCAGGCGAAGCGGGTGGTATTACTCAGCATATTGGTGCGTACCATGTGGAAACGCCGCGCGGCATGATTACATTCTTAGATACACCAGGTCACGAAGCGTTTACAGCGATGCGTGCTCGTGGTGCTCAGGCGACTGACATTGTTATTTTGGTGGTGGCGGCTGATGATGGTGTGATGCCGCAAACAAAAGAAGCGATTTCTCATGCTAAGTCTGCTGGTGTGCCATTGGTTGTGGCAATTAACAAGATTGACAAACCAGAAGCTAATCCAGAGCGCGTTAAGCAAGAGTTGGTAGCTGAGGGTGTGGTTCCTGAAGAGTACGGTGGTGATTCACCATTTATTCCAGTTTCAGCAAAAGCTGGCACAGGTATCGACGATCTTCTAGAAAACGTATTGTTGCAAGCTGAGGTTCTTGAGCTAAAGGCTCCTAAAGATGCAGCTGCTAAAGGTCTGGTGATTGAGGCTCGCCTTGATAAAGGTAAGGGTCCGGTTGCGACAATTCTTGTTCAGTCAGGCACGTTGCGTCGTGGCGACATGATTTTGGCTGGTTCTTCATTCGGTCGCGTTCGTGCGATGTTGGATGAGAACGGTAAGCCATGTAATGATGCTGGCCCATCAATTCCAGTAGAGATCCAGGGTCTATCAGAAGTTCCTGCGGCTGGTGAAGAGGTGATTGCGGTTGCTGATGAGCGTAAGGCGCGTGAGATTGCGTTGTTCCGTCAAGGTAAGTTCCGTGATGTGAAGTTAGCTAAGCAGCAAGCTGTGAAACTCGAAAGCATGTTTGAAAACATGGGTGAGGGCAGTATTGAGGCGAAGAACTTGCCAATCATCATCAAGGCAGACGTTCAAGGTTCTCAAGAAGCTTTGGCTCAATCTTTGCAAAAACTATCAACTTCAGAAGTGAAAGTCCAAATTGTTCACGCTGCAGTAGGTGGTATTACTGAAACAGACATTAACTTGGCGGTGGCTTCTAAAGCGGTTGTGATTGGCTTTAACTCACGTGCTGATGCTTTAGCTCGTAAATTGGCTGAGGCCAATGGCGTTGATATTCGCTACTACAACATCATCTACGATGCTGTTGATGAAGTGAAAGCAGCCATGAGCGGCATGTTGACACCTGAGAAGAAAGAAGAAATCACTGGCTTGGTTGAGATTCGTCAAGTAATTCAGGTTTCTAAAGTTGGTTCAGTGGCTGGTTGTATGGTGCTTGAGGGCATTGTTAAACGTACATCACGTGCACGCTTGTTGCGTAATAACGTGGTTGTATGGACTGGCGAGTTGGATTCTTTGAAGCGCTTTAAAGATGACGTGAAAGAAGTTAAAGGTGGTTTTGAGTGCGGTTTATCACTCAAGAACTACAACGACATTCATGAAGGTGATCAATTAGAGATTTTTGAAGTTACAGAAGTAGCTAGAACGCTCTAATTGCATTAAGTCGTCACATGCCAGTTAAAAATCATCGTAATCAAAGAGTGGCCGACCAAATCCAACGGGATTTGGCCGAGCTCATTCCGCGTGAGATTCGCGATCCCAAGGTGGGGTTGATTACTTTGCAAGCTGTTGAGTTAACAACTGACATGGCTCATGCCAAAATCTTTTTTACCGTTTTAGGTGCTGAGCCTGAATATGCATTGGCAGCACTGCGTGAAAAAGCTGGTTATTTGCATTCGCTGTTATTTAAACGTTTACATATTCACACAGTGCCAACTTTGCATTTTCATCATGATGAGTCTGTGGCTCGCGGTGTGGAGATGTCTCGTTTAATCGATCAGGCGCTTGGCGACCACGATAAGGCTTAAGTTATGCCCCAAGGTATTCATGGGGTGGTACTGCTGGATAAACCAGAAGGTATCAGCTCTCAAACGGCAGTCACTATCGTAAAACGTGCTTTTGGTGCGGAGAAGGCAGGTCATACGGGTACGTTAGACCCGATGGCAACAGGTTTATTGCCAGTTTGTTTGGGGGAAGCAACAAAGTATTCGCAAGACTTGTTAGATGCTGATAAGACCTATCTGGCGACCATCAAGTTTGGTGAAAAAACCACAACAGGTGATGCTGAGGGTGAAGTGATTGAAGTAAAAGCTGCTAATTTTGATGTAGCAGATGAAAAGCAGTTGCAGGATAAATTGGCAGAAGTATTGCTGAAGTTCACTGGGGATATTGCTCAAGTTCCGCCGATGTATTCGGCGTTGAAAAGAGATGGAAAACCATTGTATGAGTACGCTCGTGCAGGTGAAACTTTAGAGCGTGAGGCTCGTCATGTCACGATTCATTCATTGAAATGGATTAAGGTGGAGTGGCCAGTAGCGCAACTAGAAGTGAGTTGTAGTAAAGGTACTTATGTCAGAACTTTGGCAGAAGATATTGGAGAGTATTTAGGCGCTGGTGCTCATTTAATTGGCTTAAGACGCGAAAAAGTCGGTCATTTAAGTTTGGGTCATGGCGTTACTCTTGAGAGTGTTAAAGCTAACTCTAGAGAAGAGAATATGAAGCCTGAGTATTTATTGCCTGTAGATGCTCTCGTGCAAGACCTCAATTCATTGGGGTTGACTGATGAAGAGGCAAATCGCTTGCGCTTAGGACAGAGAGTTCCTGTGAGTAAGGCGAGCGGTGAAGAAGAATTAATGAGGATTTATCGCGGTGCGATTGAGTCTTCGAATTTTATGGGCACAGCAGATTGGCGCAAAGGTGTTTTACACCCGCGTCGTTTGATTGCTCAAGCAGTAGTAACGAATTTAACCAATTGAAAAAAGTGAAAGCAGAACCATGAGTAATATTCGCGCATTAAGAAATATCGCCATCATTGCCCACGTTGACCACGGTAAAACAACGTTGGTTGACCAATTGTTGCGTCAGTCAGGCACGTTCCGTGATAACCAACAGGTTGCTGAGCGTGTGATGGACTCGAATGATATTGAAAAAGAACGTGGCATCACGATCTTGTCAAAGAACTGTGCTGTTGAATACGAAGGCACACATATCAATATCGTTGATACCCCAGGACACGCCGACTTCGGTGGTGAGGTGGAGCGTGTGTTGTCTATGGTGGATGGCGTATTGTTACTAGTGGATGCTGTTGAAGGCCCAATGCCACAAACACGCTTTGTGACTAAAAAAGCTTTGGCGCTTGGTTTGAAACCAATCGTGGTTGTGAACAAGGTGGACCGTCCAGGTGCGCGTATTGATTATGTTGTTAATGCAACATTTGAACTTTTTGATAAATTAGGTGCAACAGAAGAGCAGTTAGACTTCCCGGTTGTTTATGCATCTGGTTTGAGCGGTTACGCAGGTCTAACGCCTGAAGTGCGTGAAGGCACCATGGCACCATTATTTGAAACGGTTCTTAAATATGTACCGATTCGTGATGAAGATCCAGATGGTCCTTTGCAATTCCAAATTTCATCGATTGATTACAATAGCTATGTAGGTAAGATTGGTGTCGGTCGTATTAGTCGCGGTACGGTCAAAGCTGGTCAAACTGTGGTTTGTCAAAATGGTCCAGAGGGCACACCTTTCAATGGTCGTGTGAACCAAGTATTAAAGTTCCAAGGTTTGGAGCGTGTTCAAGTTGATCAAGCTGCATCAGGTGATATTGTTTTGATCAATGGTATTGAAGATTTGGCGATTGGTACAACAGTTTGCTCACCAGACAAAGTTGATCCGCTACCAATGTTGAAAGTGGATGAGCCAACTTTAACGATGAACTTCATGGTTAATACAAGCCCATTGGCTGGTCGTGAAGGTAAGTTTATTACTAGCCGTCAGATTCGTGATCGTTTGCATCGCGAACTGAAATCAAACATGGCTTTGCGCGTTAGTGATACAGACGATGACACAGTGTTTGAAGTGTCAGGTCGTGGTGAGTTGCATTTAACGATTTTGATCGAAAATATGCGTCGTGAAGGTTACGAATTGGCTGTTTCACGTCCTCGAGTGGTTTTCCATGAAGAGAATGGCGTGAAGATGGAGCCGTATGAGAACTTAACTGTAGACGTTGAAGATACAACTCAAGGTTCTGTGATGGAAGAGTTGGGTAAACGTAAGGGCGAGTTACAAGACATGGTTTCTGACGGTAAAGGTCGTACACGTCTTGAGTACAGAATCCCTGCACGTGGCTTGATTGGTTTCCAAGGTGATTTCTTGACGATGACCCGCGGTACAGGTCTCATGAGTCACACATTTGATGCTTATGGCCCAATGAAAGAGGGTATGGTTGGTGAGCGTCATAACGGCGTGTTGATTTCTCAAGACGATGGTGAAGCTGTAGCTTATGCGTTGTGGAAGTTACAAGATCGCGGCCGTATGTTCGTGGTGCCAGGTGATGCGTTGTACGAAGGTATGGTGATTGGTATTCATAGCCGTGACAATGATTTGATTGTGAACCCAATTAAAGGCAAGCAATTAACAAACGTGCGTGCTTCTGGTACTGATGAAGCTGTTCGCCTTGTTCCTGCTATTCAGATGTCTTTGGAATATGCCGTTGAGTTCATCGCAGAAGATGAGCTAGTTGAAGTGACTCCAAAGAGCATTCGTATCCGCAAACGCTACTTAAAAGAGCATGAGCGTAAGAAGGCTAGTCGTGAGACAGTTGCTTAATCTAAGTAGCTGAACTAACAAAGCCGCATACTTCATCGTTGCGGCTTTGTTGTCATTGGATCCCTGATTATGCATAGTCAATCTGGTATTTCTCCAAGCAAGGTATTTTTGCCTCAGGGTGGTTATTCATATGCCACAGTACTTGATTTTCTGGTGGATAAATTTCCAGCAATCCAAAGAGATGAATGGGTATCAAGATTCAATGACGGCCTGATATTTGATGTTGATGGTCAACCGCTAACAGTTACTAGTCAATATTTAGCAGGTACATTTGTTTATTACTTCAGGCGTGTTGAATCTGAAGAGCCAATTCCTTTTACAGAGACGGTTATTTACCAAGATGACTATCTGCTGATTGCTGATAAGCCTCATTTTTTACCGGTTACTCCAGGTGGCCATTATTTGCAAGAAACGTTATTGGTTCGCCTAAAAAAATCCACTGGTATTGAAACATTGAGCCCCATACATCGGATTGATCGAGAGACTGCTGGTTTGGTAGCCTTCTCAAAAAGACCTCAAGATAGAAATGCTTATCAAGCATTGTTTAGAGATAGGGCTGTCGAAAAAATTTATCAAGCCATCGCACCTTTTCGGGAAGACTTACAGAAGCGTTTCCCAATTCATTACCAAAGTAGGGTAGAGGAGTCTTCAGTATTTATTCAAATGCATGAGGTGGCGGGAGACCCGAACTCTGATACCTGGATTGATATTGAGGAAGTAAGGGGTCAATGGGCTAGATACTCCCTCAAGTTAGGTACTGGCAAGAAGCATCAATTAAGAGTTCACATGAGCTCACTCGGGATCCCGATTAAAAATGATCAGATTTACCCCGTGTTGCAACCCCATGTGATTACAAATAAAGACTTCTCAGAGCCACTCCAGTTGTTGGCCAAAGAGTTATCTTTTGTGGATCCTATAAGTGGTTTAAAGCATCATTTTTTTAGCTCTCAAGCACTTCATCTATAAAATTTAGGCATGTCACAAAATCAAAAACGCTTAGCAGTTGCTCCGATGATGGATTGGACGGATCGTCAGTGCCGCACATTCCATCGAAGCCTGACTAAAAAGGCAGTTCTTTATAGTGAGATGGTGACCACAGGTGCTTTGATCCATGGTGATGTTCCTCGTCATTTGGATTTTGACGATATTCAACACCCAGTAGTTTTGCAGCTTGGTGGTAGTGAGCCACAAGATTTGGCAGTATCGGCAAAATTAGCGCAAAAGTGGGGCTATGACGAAATTGATCTTAATTGCGGTTGCCCTTCGGAACGAGTTCAACGTGGATCATTTGGCGCCTGTTTAATGGCTGAGCCTGATTTGGTTGCTGACTGCGTCAAAGCGATGGTGGATGCTGTGGATATGCCAGTGACGGTCAAGCATCGGATTGGATTGAACGACATGAATGTTCAAGATAATCCTGAAGACTATCAATTCACATTGGATTTCATTTGCAAGGTGGCGCAAGCGGGCGCTAGTCAAGTAACAATACATGCGCGCAATGCAATCTTGAAAGGCTTATCACCAAAGGAAAATCGCACCATACCACCGCTGCGTTATGAGATCGCTAAGCAATTGCGGGTGGATGCTCAAAAACATTTCCCCCATCTAAAAGTTTTACTGAACGGTGGTTTGGAGACGAATGGGGATATCGCTAGGTATTGGCATGATTTTGATGGCTTCATGATTGGTCGTGCTGCCTACCATACGCCAGGGATGATGCTAGATTGGGATGAAATGTTGGAGACTGATGGACAAGCCTTCGGACACTTTTTTGGAGTCGATCAGTGGAATCGAATTACAGAAGAATTAATTGATCAATGCGCCCGTTGGCAAAAGCATTGTCAGACAACTGGTGAGCATTTTCATATGGCAGCCATTACTAGACATATTCTTGGATTGGCTCACGGCAAGGGTGGTTCTAAGCATTGGCGTAGAAAATTATCAGACTATCGATTGCTGGGTGCAGTCAAGACTGAGCAAGATATTAGGAGCTTTTTTGAGGATGCCAATCAAGAGTTAAGAATGTATGTTGAACAAGAGGACTCAGACAGGTTATAATCTTATTTCTCTACGGTGGCTGTAGCTCAGTTGGTAGAGTCCAGGATTGTGATTCCTGTTGTCGTGGGTTCGAGCCCCATCAGCCACCCCAAATATTAAAAAGCCCCATGATTTGGGGCTTTTTTTATTCCTCCAAGCAAACCAGAGTATTAATGGGTAGTATTGCTATTTATTCACTTTAAAAACTCATCATGAGATTTAATCACCGACTTCTAATTACATCAGTCATGATGTTTGGTGCTAGTTCTACTATGGCCAACGGCGAAGCTACTTATAAGCAGGTTTGTATGGCTTGTCATGGAGCCGGCGTGGCTGGCGCCCCTAAAGTTGGCGATAAAGCCAAGTGGGCTCCGCTCATCAAGGAGGGGCAAG
>CAYFKY010000002.1:0-12673 GCA_964343915.1 uncultured Polynucleobacter sp.
CGCTTACACAATATGATTGCCAATCGTCCCGATTGGACGCTGTCTAGACAGCGTCAATGGGGTGTGCCAATGGCGTTTTTGGTTCACAAAGAAACTGGTGAACCCCATCCTCGCACGCCAGAGCTATTAGAAATCATTGCATCTCGAGTTGAAAAAGAAGGTATCGAAGCATGGCAAGCCATCGAAGTAAAAGATTTACTGGGTGATGATGCCGCCATGTATGAGAAAAACAAAGACACACTGGATGTTTGGTTTGACTCAGGTACAACTCATTGGCATGTGATTCGTGGCTCTCACGCAACCACTCTGGGCGACGCCTCAAGAAACAATCCAGATGGTCGTTGGGCAGATTTATACCTTGAAGGATCAGATCAGCATCGTGGTTGGTTCCACTCATCACTACTCACAGGCGCCATGCTAGATGGCAAACCACCCTACAAAGCTTTGCTAACCCATGGCTTTACCGTAGATGGTCAAGGTCGCAAAATGAGTAAGTCCGTGGGCAACGTCATTGCGCCACAAGAAGTGGCTGACAAAATGGGTGCCGAGATTATTCGTTTATGGGTGGCTTCAACTGACTACTCTGGCGAAATGACCATCTCTGATGAAATCTTAAAACGTGTGGTTGAGAGTTACCGCCGCATCAGAAACACTCTGAGATTCTTATTGGCGAACCTGTCTGATTTTGACATCACCAAGCATCACCTTGACGCCAAAGATTGGTTAGAAATTGATCAATACGCTGTAGCGTTAACGGATGCAGTACAAAAAGATTTAATGGCGCACTATGAGCGCTATGAGTTCCACCCTGCGGTTTCTAGATTGATGACTTTCTGCTCAGAGGATATGGGCGGCTTCTATTTAGATATTCTGAAAGATCGCCTCTATACGCTCAATGCAGATGCCCCTGCACGTCGCTCTGCACAAAATGCCTTATTCCACATTACCCAATCTTTCTTACGATTGATGGCTCCGTTCCTATCATTTACAGCAGAAGAAGCATGGAAGATTTTTGCGCACAACACCAATAGCAAAGATACGATCTTTACCGAAGAATTCCATACGCTACCATCCATTCAAGATGGTGCCGCACTGATTACCAAGTGGCAACGTATTCGTGAGATGCGCTCTGATATTACAAAAGCCATTGAGCATGAACGCGAAGCTGGTCATGTGGGCTCATCACTGCAAGCAGAAATCCATATTCAGGCTTCAAGCTCAGATGCCCAACTTTTAAAATCGCTCGGCGATGACTTAAAGTTCATCACCATTACCTCCAGCGCCACAGTAGAAGAAGCTAATGTCACTGAAATTTCTGTTTCAGTTAAATCATCAGCTCATCAAAAATGTGGTCGCTGCTGGCATTACAGAGATGATGTAGGGCATGACTCACAACATCCAGATTTATGCGGTCGCTGCACTACCAATTTATTTGGTCCTGGCGAAAAACGCCAAGCAGCCTAATTGGGAGAGTCTTTTGGCACGATCAAATAAATCTAGTGGCAATAATCAAGTCTTCTTAGCTTGGCTGGGTTTATCCATCCTATTGCTGGTCATCGATCAATTGACCAAAATATTAGCCAAAAATAATTTGTTTGAGGGTGTTGCAAAACCTGTCACCAGTTTTCTTAACTGGACTTTGGTATACAACCCGGGTGCAGCATTTTCTTTTTTAGCGCAAGCAGGTGGCTGGCAACGTTGGTTTTTTACCGGATTGGGAATTGTTGCTGCACTAGCCATGATTTGGCTGATTCGCAAAAATTCTCAACAAACATTATTTTCTCTGGCCTTAAGTTTGGTGTTAAGTGGCGCAATCGGCAACGTGATAGATCGTATTGCTTATGGTGCGGTTGTAGACTTTATTGATGTTTACTATGGCAACTGGCACTGGCCGGCCTTTAACATTGCAGACAGCGCCATCACCATAGGCGTGATTCTGTTAATCTTTGATGAAATCAAACGCGTTAATAAATAAATTAGGGTCGCGAAATCATGAATTCACTACAAGGCAAAAAAATACTACTGGTGATGTCCGGTGGGATTGCCGCATTCAAAGTAGCTGAATTAGCACGCTCATTGATACAAGCTGGCGCCTCTGTTCAGGTTGTGATGAGTGAAGCTGCCACGCAATTCATGACCCCGGTCACCATGCAAGCACTCACGGGGCAACCAGTCTATACAAGCCAATGGGACGCACGCATACCCAATAATATGGCTCACATTGAGCTATCCAGAAAAGCTGATGTCATTTTGGTGGCTCCAGCCAGCGCAGATTTAATGGCAAAAATTGCTCTAGGACTTGCAGATGACTTAGTCAGCACCATCTGCTTAGCGAGAGAGTGCCCATTGGTAGTGGTACCAGCCATGAATAAACAGATGTGGGAAAACGCAGCAACCCAAAGAAATGTTGCTCAACTACATCAAGATCAAATTACTGTTTTAGGACCCACCAGCGGTTCTCAAGCATGCGGTGAAAATGGCATGGGTCGCATGCTAGAAGCATCAGAAATTTTGGAAGGTGTAATTGCCTTTTTTCAGAAAAAAGTTCTTGCAGGCAAAAAAGTATTAATTACTGCGGGCCCCACTTACGAAGCCATCGATCCAGTTAGAGGCATCACAAATAAAAGCTCTGGAAAAATGGGGTTTGCCATTGCCAGAGCAGCTCTAGAGGCGGGTGCCAAGGTTCAACTTATCGCTGGACCATGCCACATCCATACACCATTAGAGTTCACAGGACAGATTCAACGTATTAACGTCACCAGCGCCCAAGAAATGCATGCCGCTGTCATGAACCACTTAGATGCTGATGTTTTTTTTGCAGTCGCCGCAGTGGCTGATTGGTCAGTAAAAAACGTTAAAGCTGAAAAAATTAAAAAAGCTGATAACAATTCCCCTGCACTAGAGTTTGTCGCCAATCCAGATATCTTGGCTGACGTAGCAAAAGTAGCAGCAAAAAATTCAAAGCCATATTGCGTGGGCTTTGCGGCAGAAACAAACGACTTAGAAAAACACGGGCAAGAAAAACTTGTTCGTAAAAACATCCCCATGCTTGTTGCCAACATTGGTCCAGACACATTTGGACTCGATGAAAACCAACTATTGATCATTGAACAATCTGGCAGCAAAAAAACTTCCAAATTAAATAAACTTGCGCTGTCGCGCGAACTCATTCAGCTCGTATCTACAAAAATCTAATATGAAAAAACTACAAGTTAAAGTTCTTGATGAACGCATGAAAAATAATTTGCCGCAGTACGCTACTGCAGGCAGTGCTGGCCTTGATTTAAGAGCATGCCTTGACGAAGCCATCACTATTGAGCCAGGCCAAACAGTATTGGTACCAACAGGTTTAGCTATTTACTTAGATGATCCTGGATATGCTGCGCTTATTCTGCCTAGATCAGGTCTAGGACATAAGCACGGCATCGTATTAGGTAACTTAGTGGGTTTAATTGACTCAGATTACCAAGGTCAACTTATGGTCAGCACATGGAATCGCGGTCAAACAGCTTTCAAATTAGAGCCTATGGAGCGCCTTGCACAACTAGTGATTGTTCCCGTGGCTCAAGTTGAATGGGCTGAAGTTGAAGAATTTACCGCCAGCGAACGTGGTGCTGGCGGCTTTGGTAGCACTGGTAGAGCTTAAATTTCTTCGGTTTCTGCAGCGCCTGAGGAGATTTTCTTCACAGCGGGTCTTACAGGCGCATCAAAATCTAAAACCACTTTTTCGTTAGCATCCATGTCAACAACGACATGACCGCCATGAGCTAGCTTACCAAACAATAATTCATCTGCAAGCGCTTTCCTAACCAAGTCTTGAATCAAACGCTGCATTGGTCTTGCTCCCATGAGCGGATCAAAACCATGTTTCGCCAAGTAGTTTCTAAGATTTTCTGTAAAGCTTGCATCCACCTTCTTCTCATGCAACTGCTCTTCAAGTTGCATTAAGAATTTATCCACCACGCGCAAAATAATGCTCTCATCAAGCGCTTTGAAGCCAACAATCGCATCTAAACGGTTACGGAACTCAGGCGTGAAAGTACGCTTGATATCTCCCATCTCATCACCAGCTTGTCTAACTGTTGTGAATCCGATGGTTGATTTCTGCATTGTTTCAGCGCCAGCATTCGTCGTCATGATGATGACCACGTTCCTAAAGTCAGCTTTGCGACCATTGTTGTCAGTTAAGGTGCCATGGTCCATTACTTGCAACAATATATTGAAAATATCTGGGTGAGCCTTTTCAATCTCGTCTAACAATAAAACGCAATGAGGTTTTTTATTAACTGCTTCCGTTAATAAACCACCTTGATCAAAGCCCACATAACCTGGAGGAGCACCAATCAAACGACTCACTGCGTGACGCTCCATGTACTCGGACATATCAAAGCGAATTAACTCAACCCCCATAATGAAGGCGAGTTGCTTGGCAACTTCGGTCTTACCAACTCCAGTTGGACCAGAGAATAAGAAAGAGCCAATTGGCTTGTCATCTTTACCCAAGCCAGCGCGAGACATCTTAATTGCTGAAGCAAGTACCTCAATGGCTGGATCTTGCCCGAAAACAACACTCTTGAGGTCTCGATCCAAAGTCTGCAACTTACTGCGGTCATCCACGGATACTGATTGCGGCGGGATGCGAGCAATCTTTGCAACTATGTCTTCAATCTCTTGACGACCAATTGTTTTCTTTTGTTTTGATTTTGGCAAAATACGTTGAGCAGCACCTGCTTCATCAATCACATCAATTGCTTTATCAGGCAAATGTCTGTCGTTGATATATCTAGCAGATAACTCGGCAGCCGCATTCAGCGCAGCTTGCGCATATTTAACGCCATGATGCTCTTCAAATTTTGACTTCAAGCCTCGCAAAATCTGAACTGTCTGATCAACCGATGGCTCCAAGACATCAACCTTTTGGAAACGTCTTGATAACGCAGCATCTTTTTCGAAAATACCGCGGTACTCATTAAAGGTTGTTGCGCCAATACACTTCATGTGACCACTCGAAAGAGCAGGCTTTAATAAATTGCTGGCATCTAAAGTGCCACCAGATGCTGCGCCGGCGCCAATTAATGTATGAATTTCATCAATGAACAAAATAGCGTCTGGGTTGTCCTTGAGGTTTTTCAAAACACCTTTAAGGCGTTGCTCAAAGTCGCCACGATATTTGGTGCCAGCCAATAAAGCACCCATATCCAATGAATAAACGGTGGCTTTAGCTAAAACATCTGGAACATCTTCTTGTGTAATTCTCCAAGCAAGACCCTCGGCAATAGCCGTTTTACCAACACCCGCCTCACCAACCAATAAAGGATTATTTTTGCGACGACGGCACAATACTTGAATCACACGCTCCACTTCACCCTCACGACCAATCAATGGATCGATACGGCCTTGCTTAGCAAGCATATTCAGATTTTGAGTGTATTGCTCTAGAGGACTATCTTTAGAAGCCGCACCCGACTCCTCGCTCTCAGCACTCGACTCATTGGTCTTTGGTGACTCCACCTGATCTTTTCTGATGCCATGACTAATGTAGTTAACAATGTCTAAGCGAGTAACGCCTTGCTGTTGCAAGTAATAAACAGCATGCGAATCTTTTTCACCAAAAATTGCTACCAATACATTAGCGCCATTAACTTCCTTCTTACCGTTAGAAGTTGACTGAACGTGCATGATGGCGCGCTGGATCACTCGCTGAAAACCCAACGTAGGCTGTGTATCAACCTCTTCTGAGCCTGGGACTATCGGAGTGTTGTCATTAATGAAATTTTTAAGATTGCCCTTTAAGTCATCAATGTTTACCGCACAAGCTTTTAGTACATCAGCAGCTGTGGCGTTATCCAGTAAAGCGCACAATAAGTGCTCGACAGTGATGAACTCATGTCGCGACGCTCTAGCGTCTACAAATGCCATATGCAAGGTTACTTCTAGTTCTTGAGCAATCATGCTTCCTCCATAGTGCACTGCAAGGGATGTCCCGCTTCACGGGACCGATCTACTACTTGTTGAACTTTTGTTGAAGCGACATCTTTAGTATATACACCACAAACACCCTTACCTTCAAGATGTACTTGCAACATAATTCTTGTGGCGCTTTCTTGATCTTGATGGAAATACTCTTGAATAATCATCACTACAAATTCCATCGGGGTGTAATCATCGTTGAGCAACACAACTCGATACATCTTAGGCGGCTGAACTCGCTCTGATTGGCGATCCATGACAGCAGCATGATCCTCCTGAAATGAGGGTGTTTCTATGATGTTAGGAGTTTTAGGTTTATTACTCATGTTTCCTATTCTAAACATAAGTTTCAAATCGAGTTCAAGACTAAATGCACCCTTTTTGAGCCTCTTTGCACAACCGCACCGATCAGTCTTAAATCAGTCTTAATTTAATCAAAACATCCTAGAATCTATGCTCACAGTCTGATAAAGTTCTGATTGGTCAATAATTAAATTAATTAATAACAAAGGGAAATTATGCGCAAAATTATTACTTCAATTGCATTGGCTTTATTTGCTGCAACAAGCTTTGCTCAAGCACCAGCAACTCCAGTAGCTCCAGCCGCTCCAGTTGCCCCAGCAGCAGAACAAGCAGTTGAAAAACCAGCTCCTAAGAAATCTAAAAAGGCTAAAAAGAAAAAAGCTGGCAAAAAAGCTAAAAAAGCTAAAGCAGCTGAGTAATTCAAGTTACTAACGCATTGAAATTTTTTAATCGCGTCATTGTTGCCCTTACCCTCTGCCTAGGATGGCAAGGGGTAAGCCAGGCACAAAAGTTACCTTCTATCCAACTTCAAGCAGGTCTTTACAAAATAGCTGCAGAGGTGGCCGCCACCGAACAAGCTAGACAGCTTGGGCTCATGCATCGAAACTATTTGCCACCGGATGACGGCATGTTATTTGTTTTTGAAAGCAAGGGAACTCACTGCTTTTGGATGAGAAATACGAAAATACCTCTAGCCATTGCATTTCTAGCAGATGATGGCAAGATCGTGAATATCATTGAGATGAAAGCAATGACTGAAGATAATCATTGCCCAAGCCAACCAGTTCGTTTTGCCCTAGAGATGAACCAAGGCTGGTTTGCTAAGAAGGGACTTTCAACTGGGAATGCCATTAACGGCATACCCAGTGGTTTTATTAAAAATTAACCGAAGTGACAAACGTAATGAACAGCTTGTTCAGCGCGAATCACAAAGTACCCACCCGCTTCAACTGTCCATGATTGACCTGCTGTAAAAGCTTGCTCTGGCGTGCCATTGATGCTCACATAAGCTGTACCATCAACCACTTCCATTACTTCCTTGGTAGTTAAATCAAAACGCAATGTGCTTGGCAAAATCACGCCCACAGACTTACGCTCACCACTTGGTAGTGTCACAGTATGTGAAACACACTTACCATCAAAGAAAACATTCGCTTTTTTATTAACTGATACTTGATCAAATTGCATTATTTATCCTATTACTTCAACGATTAAGAACTGCGCTTACGACGAGCATTGGCTGCAATACGCATACGTAGGGCATTTAATTTAATAAATCCACCAGCATCAGCTTGGTTATAAGCACCACCATCATCATCAAACGTTGCAATAGTTTGATCGAATAATGTGTTCTTAGAATCACGCGCCACAACTGTCACTGCGCCTTTGTATAACTTAACGCGCACGAAGCCACTCACATTTTGCTGAGTATGATCAATCAATGTCTGGATCGCTACACGCTCAGGCGCCCACCAGTAGCCGTTATAAATCATGCTCGCATAACGAGGCATCAAGTCATCTTTGAGATGAGCCACCTCACGGTCAAGAGTAATGCTCTCAATGCCTCTGTGTGCTTTTAGCAAAATAGTGCCGCCTGGGGTTTCGTAGCAACCGCGGCTCTTCATACCCACGTAACGGTTCTCAACTAGATCTAGACGACCTACGCCATGTTTGCCGCCAATTTTATTCAGCTCAGCTAGCATTTCATGTGGCTTGTAGCGTGTTCCGTTAATAGCTACAGCATCACCGCGTTCAAATTCAATATCCAAATACTCAGGTGCATCCGGGGCTTGCTCTGGCGATACTGTCCAACGCCACATTGACTCTTCAGCTTCAGCATTAGGGTCTTCTAAGTGACGACCTTCGTAGCTGATGTGCAATAAGTTAGCATCCATTGAGTATGGTGCACCACCCTGCTTGTGTTTCATCTCAACTGGAATACCATGCTGCTCAGCATAAGCTAATAATTTTTCGCGAGACAACAAGTCCCATTCGCGCCATGGGGCAATTACCTTGATGGATGGCTCTAGCGAGTAATACCCTAGCTCAAAACGAACTTGGTCGTTACCCTTACCTGTAGCACCATGAGAAACAGAATCCGCACCAGTCTTGTGAGCAATTTCAATTTGGCGCTTAGCAATCAATGGGCGAGCAATCGATGTACCCAATAAATATTCACCTTCGTAGATCGTGTTCGCGCGGAACATTGGGAACACAAAATCTCTAACAAACTCTTCGCGCAAGTCATCAATGAAAATATTTTCAGGCTTGATACCAAACTTCAACGCTTTAGCACGTGCCGGCTCAAGCTCTTCACCCTGACCCAAATCAGCTGTAAACGTCACAATCTCGCACTGATAAGTATCTTGCAACCATTTCAAGATCACGCTGGTGTCTAAACCGCCTGAATAAGCTAAAACTACTTTTTTGATATCTGACATATAAATTAATTTACTAAAGTTTCAATAAAAATTAGAGCTTGCCGCAAAGCAAAAACTCCATCAAAGCTTTTTGCACATGAAGACGATTTTCAGCTTCATCCCACACCACGCTTTGCGGACCATCAATCACAGAAGCAGATACTTCTTCTCCTCTATGGGCAGGCAAACAATGCATGAAAAGCGCATCTTTGTTAGCAACAGACATCAACTCGTCCGTCACCATCCAACTCTTGAATGCTTTGAGGCGAGCTTGATTTTCATCTTCGTAACCCATGCTTGTCCAAACATCTGTGGTCACAAGATCAGCACCACGACAAGCGTCTAGAGGATTACTAAATACTGTTAAATACTTTTTAGATCCAGCACTCAACATAGACTCATCTAACTGGTAACCAGTTGGCGCAGAGAAGTTCACTTTGAAATCTAAAATTTCAGCAGCCTGTATCCAGGTGTAAGCCATGTTATTGGCATCGCCCACCCAAGCAATTGTCTTACCCTGAATATTTGAGCGATGCTCTACGAAAGTGAAGATATCTGCCAAAACTTGGCATGGGTGATATTCATTGGTTAAACCATTAATAACAGGCACACGAGAATTGGCAGCAAAACGCTCAATGATGTCTTGGCCAAAGGTGCGAATCATGATGATGTCAGTCATCCGCGAAATCACTTGCGCAGCATCTTCAACAGGTTCACCACGACCTAATTGCGTATCTTTGGTATTTAAAAATACAGCATGACCACCCAATTGGTGAATGCCCGCTTCAAATGACAATCTTGTGCGCGTTGAGTTTTTCTCAAAAATCATCGCCAAAGTTCTGTCATGCAAGGGATGCCAAGTTTCATAGCGCTTGAACTTGGCTTTTAAGAATGCTGAGCGCTCTAATAAATAAGCGTACTCATCCGCACTGAAATCAGCGAATTGTAGGTAGTGCCTAACAGGAATATTCGACGCCATAGCTTTTTAAAAAATGCCTGATTAATTCAAATATCTACTAATTATTATGCGAGGCTGATAAAATCTAGGGGTTATCCCGAATTATCACCCTATTTATACTGCAAAGACATCGTGACGGCCAAACAATTCTTCATCCAAGGTCTCACTCACGATGGCAAGCCATTCAGACCAAGCGACTGGGCAGAAAGACTTTGCGGCGTTATGGCTCAGTTTCGACCAGAGAACGATCCTGGCGATCCTCGCTTTACCTACTCACCTTACGTTAAACCGGTCAATATTGGCGGTTTGAAGTGCGTTGTTGTAGATGAGCGACTTCGTGACATAGAGCCTAAAGCCATGGATTTCGTTAAAAACTTCGCAAAAGACAACAATTTACCAATCGTTGAAGCCTGCGAAATCCCAATAAAATCAAACAACTAGAAACAAAAAACCCGCTCCGGATCAGGGAACGGGCTCTTTTTCAACCTAAATAAATTAGGCTGTCATACCTTTAACAGCTGCAGATAGGCGTGACTTTGTACGCGCAGCAGTGTTTTTATGCACTACTTTCTTGTCTGCAATCTTGTCGATTGTTGCTTGAGCAGCTTGGAAAACCTTAGCTGCAGTAGCTTTATCGCCAGCGTCTACGGCTTTGCGCACAGACTTGATAGCTGTACGAAGACGTGAACGCAAGCTTGCGTTATGTTCATTTTGTGCAACGGCCTGGCGGGCGCGTTTGCGAGCTTGGGCTGTATTTGCCATGTTTGTAACCTTTAGGGGTATTGCCAAAAGAAAAAGATTATAACTTATCCTGAGCAAGCCTACCACCCCCGCCAAAAATCTGTAAAACTATGTCTGTGAATTTATTATCCGCCGCCGCCAAAGTTAGTAGCTTGACCATGCTATCCCGCATCACGGGCTTGCTTCGAGAAACCCTCATCGCCCGCACCTACGGGGCCTCAGAGTGGACCGACGCCTTCAATGTGGCATTCAGAATCCCCAATTTACTGAGAAGATTGTTCGCAGAAGGGGCCTTTTCTCAGGCTTTTGTACCAGTTTTAGGCGAAACCAATGCCAAAGAGGGCAAAGAAGGGACCGCTTTGATGGTGAGCGCCATAGCCACCCTATTATTCTGGGCCTTGATTGCCACAGTTATTTTGGGTGTCGTGGGTGCGCCATGGATCATTTTTGTAGTTGCCTCAGGTCTTAAAGAAAATGGCGCCCATGAAGCCAGCCTGGTACTTACTAGGATCATGTTTCCTTATATTGGCTTGATATCGATGGTGTCACTGTCAGCTGGCATCTTAAATACCTACAAAAAGTTTGCGGTGCCTGCCTTTACCCCAGTTCTTTTAAACCTATCGATGATTTTTTCATCATGGTTGCTATCCCCCTATTTTGAGACCCCTATCTATGCTTTAGGTATAGGCGTGATTCTTGGAGGGATTACTCAACTGTCTTTGCAAATTCCTGCTCTCAAAAAAATTGGCATGTTGCCAAAAATTGGCTTAAGCATCCAAGCCATCAAAAATGCCTGGCACCACCCTGGCGCTAGAAAAGTGTTGCAGTTAATGTTGCCCGCTCTATTCGCAGTTTCTGTTGCGCAGTTATCGCTCATCATTAATACCAATATTGCTTCTCATTTAACGGCTGGTAGCGTTTCATGGCTGTCCTATGCCGACAGACTCATGGAATTCCCAACCGCTTTGCTAGGTGTAGCTCTTGGCACAGTTTTACTTCCAAGCTTAAGTAAAGCCAATGCATTGGCAGACAAAGAACAAATTGCCCAATTGATGGATTGGGGCCTCAAACTAACTTTTATCCTGGCGGCACCTGCGGCACTAGCTTTGCTGATGTTTGGTCAACCATTGGCGGCTGTGCTTTACCACTATGGCCAGTTCAATGCGATTGATGTGAATATGACGCAACATGCTCTCGCCGCATATGGTGTTGGTCTGATCGGGCTTATTTTGGTAAAAATTTTGGCGCCCGCCTACTACTCAAGACAAGACATCAAAACCCCAGTCAAGATTGCTATTCGTGTTTTGGTTATGACACAGTTAGCCAATATTGTTTTGGTTCCTTGGTTAGACCATGCTGGACTTGCTCTATCAATCGGTCTAGGCGCTTGTCTTAACGCATTCCTATTATGGCGAGGCCTAGCCCAATTAGGCGTCCTAAAAATGAATGCTGGCTGGCTGAAGTTTTTTGCGAAACTGAGTATTGGATTAATAACTATTGGCGCTGTTTTTTATTTTGGCGCACGACAACATGACTGGCTCGAACTAAGAAACACACCAATGATTAGAATTGGATTACTCACGCTATGGCTATCATTGGCTGGGTTTGTATATTTAGCCACTCTGTGGTTAACCGGATTTAGAACTAAAGATTTTTTACATCAAGCGAAATAAAGTAACCAAGATTTATGCCAACACAACAATTAGATTACTTCGCGTCGCTAGTGTCAGAAGATGAGCATTTTCCTCTGACAGAAGCAGCCATTGCTGTCGCGCAACACTCCTACCCAGACTTGATTGTTCAGCATGTTTTTGATGAACTAGATCTTCTTGCCGATAAGGTAAAACACCGCGTCACCCATGAGATGGCAGGAGTACAAAAACTCCAAATATTAAAAAACTACTTTTACAAAGAATTAGGATTTGGCCCAAATCGTAATGACTACTACGATCCAAATAATTCTTATCTGCACAGCGTGATTGAAACAAGAAGAGGTATTCCAATTTCATTAGCCTTGATATTTATGGAACTTGGTCAACAAGTTGGATTAAATATCAAAGGCGTCTCTTTCCCCAATCACTTTATGATGCGCCTATCACTCCCGCAAGGTGAGGTGATCATGGACCCACTCACTGGAACATCCCTATCCAAGCAAGATTTGCAAGAAATGTTAGACCCTTACTTGGATGCCCAGGGATATCGCGGTGAATATCAATTACCGCTCAGTGCTTTTTTAAGAAGCTCAAGCCCAAGAGAAATATTGTCTCGATTCTTAAGAAAC
>CAYFKY010000002.1:12773-19746 GCA_964343915.1 uncultured Polynucleobacter sp.
GGTACATCGATAGCTCAACAGAAGCCAGCGATATAGATGAAATCAAAGCGCAAATTGCACAACTCGAACAGCAACATCGTCTGCACTAAAAGTATTTTTTATGAGACAGGTGATTGCCGCCCTTCCTGATACCCTGATTAGCCAAATTGCTGCCGGCGAAGTTGTCGAACGCCCAGCATCAGTTGTTAAGGAAGTTTTAGAAAATGCCATCGATGCAGGGGCACAAGCAATCACGATTCGATTAGAAGAAGGTGGTTGCCAAAGAATTTCTATTCAGGATGATGGTTTTGGTATTGCCCATCAAGAACTACATTTGGCAGTTCTACGTCATGCTACGAGCAAAATTAAATCTTTGAGCGATCTTGAATCAGTTGCATCTCTGGGGTTTCGAGGTGAAGCGCTAGCTTCGATTGCCTCAGTCTCAAGACTCTCAATCACTACTCGTACCGCTGAAGATGATCACGCTTGGCAGATACAAGTGAATGGGGGTCAAACGGTAGGCGATGTCAGCCCATCATCTGGCAGTGTTGGCACCACCATTGATGTCCAGGATTTGTATTTCAATACGCCCGCCAGAAGAAAGTTCTTAAAAAGCGCGAACACTGAATTAGGACATTGTCTGGATGTGGTGAGACGCATTGCGTTGTCTAGACCAGATATTGGTTTTGCTATTTGGCATAACGGCAAAGTGATTGAACGTTGGGCATCGGGCAATATTGAACAAAGAGTGGACGCCATCTTAGGGCAAGAGTTTCATGAATCGAGAATTGCTTTAGAAAGCACATCAGGTGTTTTATCTCTGCGAGGCTTTATTAGCAAACCAACAGCAAGCAGAGCCAGAGCAGACCAACAATACAGCTTTGTTAATGGTCGATTTATTAGAGATAAAGTGATTCAGCATGCTATTCGCAGCGCATACCAAGATGTGTTGCATGGCGATCGACAACCTATGATTGTCTTATCTCTAGAAATTGATCCGCAGCTTGTTGACGTAAACGTGCACCCAGCTAAAACTGAAGTTCGATTTAGAGAAGGTGGAGCAGTTCACCAATTTGTTTATAAAGCCATACAAAATGCTCTAAGTACAGGTGGCGGCGAACGCTTGCATGAGAATCCTGAATTTACAACGCCTCACACTTTCACGAGCATCAGCAACCCACCATCGTGGGTTGGTCAGGCAGGCAATCAATTCTTGCCTCTTAATCAAAATAGCAAGCATGATATTGATCGACTATTTACTCAGATCAATTCCAACACAACAACTGACATATCCTCAGAAGAATCAGACCTACCCTTGGGTCACGCCTTAGCTCAAATTCATGGCATTTATATCTTGGCTCAAAATAAGCACGGCCTTGTATTAATTGACATGCATGCTGCACATGAACGCGTTTTATATGAAAAGCTGAAGGAAGACTTATCTACAGGCATCAAAGTGCAACAACTCCTAGTACCAGTTGTGATGCACGCCACAGAACTAGAAATCAGCAAAGCTGAAGAGCATCGCCACACACTTGCACAACTTGGCTTTGATCTAGCAACACTATCGCCAACTCAACTAGCTATTAGAACAATTCCAACTTTGTTGCAAAAATCCGATCCAGTGATGCTTCTGAGAAATCTACTCAATGATTTAGACCTTACTGGCTCTAAAGCAGTATTGGATGCTGCTCAGCATGAGCGCCTAGCCACTCAGGCTTGTCACGCTGCAGTGAGAGCTCATCGATTGTTAACACTCACTGAAATGGATGCTTTATTGCGTCAAATGGAACAAACCCAAAGAGCAGACCAGTGCAATCACGGCAGACCAACTTGGGTACAACTAACAATCCAGGATTTGGATAAATTATTTTTGCGCGGCAGATAACTACGCATGTCTCAAGAAGCTGTTATTTCAATTGTTGGGCCCACAGCAAGTGGCAAAAGTGCCATGGCCATGCAAGTCGCTAGGCAAGCTAAAAAGCTTGGTAAAACTGTTGAGATTATTAGCATGGATTCAGCTCTGGTTTACCGGGGCATGGATATCGGCACTGCCAAACCCAGCGTTAGCGAAATGACAGAAGTCGTTCATCACGGAATCAATATTGCCAATCCAGAGACCCCCTATTCCGCAGCTAAGTTTGCAAAAGATGCTAAGCAGTGGGTTAGAGAAATTCAAGAAAGAAACAATATTCCTCTAATTGTTGGCGGCACCATGCTTTACTGGCGCGCTTTAGCGCATGGCTTATCTGATATGCCAGCAGCATCGCCTGAAATTAGATTACAAATTGAAGAACAGGCCAGAGAACTAGGTTGGGCTGCCATTCATGATCAGCTAGCCAAAGTAGACCCTATCAGCGCTGCCCGACTAGAAAAAAATGATGCTCAACGCGTGCAAAGAGCCTTAGAAATTTACCTACAAAGTGGTAAACCAATGTCTGAGTGGCTAAAAGAGCAGCCCAAAGATTCTGGCAGAGGTGATGGGGATATACCACTTCACTTGCGCTTAATCTCCATTGAACCCTCTGATAGAGCTGTTTTGCACGCACGTATTGCAAAACGATTTGAGATCATGATTGAACAGGGTTTCCTTGAAGAGATGAAGATTCTCTACAAGAATCCTCAACTGCATCCAGATCTACCCTCGATGAGAGCTGTTGGCTATCGCCAGGGCTGGGATTATTTAGATGAAAAAATAAACTTCGAAGAATTTAAAGATCAAGCGATTGCGGCTACTCGTCAATTAGCGAAACGACAGCTAACTTGGTTACGCGGAATTTCAGACAGAGAAGTATTTGACCCCTTGAACGAGGCGGACATGCATCGATGTGAGCAAGTATGCCTCGCTCACTATCAACTGATCTAAATAACTTAAATAACGATTGTTTGGTGTGCGCCTGCAGGTCTGGTGACAATCTCACCCAATTGATAAACAGTTTCACCTGTTGATTCCAATTGAGCTTTAGCGGCGGCTGCATCAGCAGCATTCACAATCACCACCATACCAATGCCACAGTTAAATACGCGGTGCATTTCTGCATCTTCAACACCGCCTTCTTTTTGTAACCATTGGAATAATTTTGGCAATTGCCATGCATCACGATGTAAAACCGCTTGAGTATTTTCTGGCAAAACACGAGGCACGTTTTCAACCAAGCCGCCACCTGTGATGTGAGCCATACCCTTCACAGTCATCTTCGCCATTAAAGCTAACATTGATTTCACATAAATACGCGTTGGCGCCATAACCACATCACTCATACTTTGACCGTGGAAATCATCAGTCGCTTTAGCACCAGCACGATCAATGATTTTACGAATCAAAGAATAACCATTTGAATGAGCGCCACTAGAAGCCAAACCCAAAATAACATCGCCTGCTGCAATCGTTGAACCATCAATCATGGTTGATTTTTCAACAGCACCCACTGCAAAACCAGCAAGGTCATACTCACCTTCTGGGTACATACCTGGCATCTCAGCTGTTTCGCCACCAATCAAGGCGCAGCCAGCCAATTCACAACCCTTTGCAATACCGCCTACAACTGTTGCTGCAGTATCTACAGACAACTTCCCGCAAGCAAAATAATCTAAGAAAAATAATGGCTCTGCACCTTGGACCAAAATATCGTTCACGCTCATGGCCACCAAATCTTGTCCGACCGTGTCATGACGATTCCAGTCAAAAGCCAATTTAAGCTTTGTACCAACGCCATCAGTACCAGAAACCAATACAGGCTCTTTATAGCGCTTAGGCACCTCAAATAAAGCTCCAAAACCACCAATGCCGGCCAATACGCCATCGCGCATGGTCTTTTTAGCCATTGGCTTAATACGCTCAACTAAGGCATCACCAGCCTCCATATCGACGCCCGCATCACGGTATGAAAGGCCTTGAGATTTAGAAGAATTTTGATCAGACATAGCTATAAATGTATTTGAATCAGTAGAATCTTAGAATTCTAGTGGATACGCTATACCTATGGCCTCTTTATTAACAACTTTCTTGGCAGCTTTTATCCTGGCTTATGTCCTAAGGCCAGTATTTACCTGCTTTCTAGCCCTAAGAGCCGGCAAAACGCTATCTGCAGCATTAACTGTTTTAATCGGCTTTTTTGGTATTTTCGGGTTAATTCTTTTATTTATAAGCGTTTTACAAAAAGAACTGCCTGCTTTACGCCAGCAATTACCAGTATGGCTAGATTTTGCTCAAAAAGCAGCGCAACCTTGGTTAGATAACTTGGCAATTAACTTTGATCTTAAAAAGATTCAAGAAATCATCCAAAGTCGCATTAGCGAGCAACTTTCTAACAATGCAGATGCCATTGTCAGTTCGAGCCTATCGACGATCCTAAGCTCAGGTCAAAGCATTATCGGCAGCTTGTTTGGCTTGGTACTGATCATTTTTATCGTGTTTTATCTGATTAGCCAATGGGATGACTTCTTTAAAAAATTAAATCCCCTGATTCCACCTCGTTGGTTGCCTCTTGTTAGGCAAATTCTTATAGAAATTGATCAACTGCTATCGCAATACTTAAGGGGTCAGTTATTGGTCATCACCGTGCTAGCTGTTTATTACTCCGCAGGACTTTATCTTCTTGGAATCACTGGCGCCCTAGCTTTAGGTCTATTTACCGGTATTGCCATTTTTATTCCCTATATTGGCTACGGTGTCGCATTGATACTAGCGCTACTTTCAGCACTACTGCAGGCAGAAACAGGGGTAAGCCTTTTAGCAGTATTGGCTCTTTACATAACGGGTCAAGCAATTGAGAGCTTCATTTTGACGCCCAAATTAGTTGGTGAAAAAATTGGCCTGCACCCCGTACTGGTTGTGTTTGCTCTGATTTTATTTGGCAGTTGGTTTGGAGTTTTTGGTATTTTGCTAGCCCTGCCAATGAGCGCAATTATTCTGGTACTTTGCAAGCATGCGATGCAGGCTTACCAAAATAGTGCTTGGTATAAAAAATAACGATCAACTGTGACAAACCTACCACCTCTACCCCGCCAAATTGCTCTTGATCTAGGTCACACACCTAAGCCTAGCCTAGGCAATTTCATTGCTACAGGCAATGAGAATCTAAGCGCCATCCTTAAAAGTCTTCAAGACTCTTGGCTACAAGTTGACAACTCTACCGACCCCCTCAGAGTTGATATGCGAATGATTCATGCATGGGGAGTTAGCGGCTCAGGTAGAACACACATACTTCAAGCAATGTATCTCAAAGGAGTGGAGCTAGGTATTGATGCATTCTTACTCAATCAAGATAGCAGTCCTGACGATTGGCGCGCAGCTGGCAAAGCAATTGAAGAACACTCAACCTCTCCAGTGATTCTTTGCGTTGATGACATTGATCACTTAGATGAGTTCTCGCAAGGCGCCCTATTTAGATTGCACAATCTCATTAAAGAATCTTCGAAGCAATCATTAGTTACAACCAGTCTCTTACCGCCCGCCAATTTACAGTTAAGAGAAGATCTCAGAACTCGCTTAGCCTGGGGGCTTGTATTTCAGATGCATGCGCTATCTGATGGTGAAAAGCTTCAGGCTCTTCAACAAGCGGCTTTAGCGAGAGGTTTAAACTTATCAGCAGAGGTAGCACCATGGCTACTCAGGCACTTTCATAGAGACATGCCAAGCCTGATGTCCTTGCTAGAAGCCCTGGATGCCTACTCATTAGAAACCAAAAGAGCTATCACTCTTCCATTAGTAAAAGAAATGCTTGCTCAAAAAAATTGAGCATAATGACAAGCAATGACACAACTTGCCTTATTCGACTTAGACCACACCCTTCTACCAATTGATAGCGATCATGAATGGGGGCGCTTTTTAGTCAAAATTGGTGTTGTAGATGCCGACTACTACGCGACTGAAAATGAACGCTTTTATGCAGACTACAAAGCAGGTCGCTTAGATATTGATGCTTTTTTAGCTTTTGCACTAAAACCACTCTCAGAACACTCGCGCGCACAGTTGAACGAATGGCATGCTCAGTTTATGCACGAAGTCATCAATCCAAACCTTCGCTCCAGCGCTTTTGATTTAGTCAAAAAACATCAAGATCAAAATGACATTTGTTGTGTTGTAACTGCCACCAACAGTTTTGTAACCCGCCCGATTGTTCAAGCGTTTGGCATCCAACACCTAATTGCTACAGAACCAGAAGTATTGGGAGACCCAGCTACTGGTAATTTTTCTGGGAAAGTTGCTGGCACGCCAAACTTTAGAGAGGGCAAAGTAATTAGAGTTGAAAGCTGGTTATCTGCAGAAAAATTATCTTGGTCATCATTAGAAAAAAGTTACTTCTACTCAGACTCTATTAACGATTTACCACTGATGGAAAAAGTAACTCAGCCAATACCAACCAACCCCGATCAATCACTGCGTGCTAAAGCAATGGAAAAAGGTTGGTCAATTTTGGAGTTATTCGCATGATTCGTCGTTTTATAGACAGAATCCTGAGCAAATCTCCTAAGCAAAAAGGTTTGAAGCATGGGCACACATTGAGCCCAAAAAAAATCGTTAAGCGTTCACACCACATTAATCCTGAATTACTGTCAAAAAATGCTGTAAAAGTGACTCATGTACTACAAGAAGCTGGCTATGAAGCCTACATCGTAGGTGGCGCAGTAAGAGATTTACTTTTAGGTATTGCCCCCAAAGACTTTGATGTGGCAACCAATGCCACACCAGAGCAAGTACAAAAACTATTTCGTCGCTCCAGATTAATTGGCCGACGCTTTCAGATTGTTCACGTTACCTTTTATGGCAAAGAGCGACCAGAAATAATTGAAGTATCAACCTTCAGAGCACATGTACAAGCAGATGATGCCCATGTGGCAGCTAACGGCCGCATCCTGCGTGATAACGTTTGGGGCAGTCAAGCAGAGGACGCCACTCGTAGAGACTTCTCGATTAATGCCATGTACTACGACCCTCAAACCGAAACGGTTTTGGACTACCACTCAGGCATGCAAGATATTCAGGCAAAGA
>CAYFKY010000002.1:19846-50533 GCA_964343915.1 uncultured Polynucleobacter sp.
CAAACCGAAACGGTTTTGGACTACCACTCAGGCATGCAAGATATTCAGGCAAAGATTATTCGAATGATTGGTGAACCGAGCCAACGCTACAGAGAAGATCCTGTGAGGATGTTAAGAGCCATTCGTTTTGCGGCCAAAACAGGTTTTTTAATTGAGGAAAATACTCTTAAGCCTATTGAAGGTTTGGGTGATTTAATTCAGGATGTACCTAGCTCAAGGTTGTTTGACGAGATTCTAAAATTACTGATGTCAGGGCACGCTTGGGCATCCATCGAGGGTTTGCAAAAAGTTGGATTGCACCACAAAATTTTGCCTCTGATTGAAGCAATCCTATCCGATGAAGATCGCACACTATTTGTCAAAAAATCACTGCAAAACACTGATGCACGAATCAAGGCGGGCAAACCTGTATCTGGTGGATTCTTATTTGCCACATTACTTTGGCATGACGTTCAAGAGGCTTGGGCCAATTTCGAAAACAATGGGATGCCAAGCATTCCAGCACTTCACGCTGCCATTGATGAAATATTCAATCAACAAAAAGCTTTCTTGGGCATGCAGCGCCGTCACGAAGCAGACATGCGTGAAATTTGGGCTATGCAGCCCCGCCTAGAAAAAAGAGTTGGCCGCTATCCATATCGCCTCATTGAGAGTCCAAAATTCAAAGCTGGTTACGATTTCCTTTTATTGCGCTGCGAAACTGGGCAAGCTGATGCAGAAATTGGTCAATGGTGGACAGACTTCTGGCAAGGAGATGACCATCTTCGAGCAGACCTCATGATAGTTGCCAAATCACAAAGCCAAGAATCAAACAATAATCCTGCCAAAAAGCGCCGCAGAAGAAATCGCTCACGCGTGGCAAAATCTAGCCCTGCCGAGCAAAATAATTAAAAAAAAGATAAAGTACAGTTATATTGAAAAGGGAGTTTCATGGCACTGGCCTTCATTGGTCTTGGTGGCAACATTGGTGATACGAAACAACTCATCAAAGATGCCATAGTATGTTTAGCTCAATATCCTGAGCTAAGGGTACTCACACGCAGTTGCATGTACCAAAGTGCCCCAGTAGATGCAGAAGGTCCTGATTTTATTAACGCTGTCATCTCACTTGAGACCCAATTACCCCCAGAGGATTTACTAGCCATTTGCCAAACAGTAGAAAACACTTTTGGCCGCGAAAGACCTTATGTGAATGCACCAAGAACCATAGATCTTGATGTATTGGCATACGATAATGTGTCTATTCATAATGATCGATTGACCATTCCACATCCTCGGATGATTGAAAGATCATTCGTATTACTTCCACTCTTAGAAATCGCGCCAGATATCGATCTACCAGGATTTGGTAAATTAACGAAATACATTCCTAATGTTGAACACCAACGCATTGAAAAGGTCAAAGGCTGCAACTGCCCTAGTCAACATATTTAAAGGCTGCAAAAATTATGAGTTACCTACAAGAAGCCGCTGCTAATCGAGCGCCAATCACAATTTCAAAACTTCAAGCAATGCGTGAAGCAGGCGAAAAGATTGCAGTTCTAACAGCATACGATGCTAGCTTTGCCAGCTTGATGGATCAATCTGGCATTGATGTAATTTTAGTTGGTGACTCCTTAGGTAACATCATCCAAGGACAAACAAGCACCATTCCAGTCACCATTGAACAAATGGTCTATCACGTTAGTTGCACTGCCAAAGGTAATCAATCAGCTTTTCTAATTGCTGATATGCCATTCGGAACATACTCAACGCCTGAACAAGCTATGGAAAATGCTGCCTCACTGATGAGAGCAGGCGCCCATATGGTCAAACTTGAGGGTGGTTCTTGGCTTACTGAAACAGTGCGATTCTTGGTCGAAAGAAGTGTCCCTGTTTGCGCACACTTGGGTCTTTTACCTCAATCAGTTCACACTTTGGGCGGATTCAAGGTACAGGGTAAATCCACTGAAGCCGCCGATCTTTTAGTCAAAGATGCACAAGCTCTTGAGAAAGCTGGCGCTCAACTTTTGGTATTAGAAGCCATTCCCTCAGAACTTGGCAAAAGAGTGACCGGCTCAATCAAATTACCTACCATTGGCATTGGCGCAGGCCCAGATTGCTCCGGTCAAGTATTGGTCATGCATGACATGTTAGGGGCTTTCCCAGGAAGAAGTCCTAAGTTTGTTAAAAACTTTCTATCTGGGCAAGAATCTATTGAGGCAGCTTTTAAAAGCTATATCCAAGAAGTCAAAACCGGGAAGTTTCCCGGTCCTGAGCATTGCTTTAAATCTTAATCATTGAGTAAAAATTAGTTAAAGAAATCTTTTACTCGATCTAGCCAACCTTTTTGTTGTGGGCTGTGCTTAGAACCACCTGATTTGAGGCTCTCATCAAACTTTCTTAACAGATCTTTTTGAGTCTCATTGAGTTTCACTGGCGTCTCAACCTGAACGTGAATATATAAGTCACCAGGCAAAGCTGTTCTTAAACTCTTGATCCCTTTTGATCTCAATCTGAATACTCGGCCACTTTGCGTTCCCTCTGGAACGTCAAAACTTGCTTTACCAGATAAAGTCGGTACCTCAATCTCACCACCCAAAGCAGCATCAATGAATGAGATCGGCATTTCGCAATGCAAGTCCTCACCTTCGCGCTGAAATACCGGATGCTCTTTGATGTGAACTTCTACATACAAATCACCACTTGGGCCACCATTAACACCAGGCTCACCGTTACCAGAAGAACGAATTCTCATGCCATCATCAATACCGGCAGGAATTTTCACTTCTAATGTTTTTTGAGATTTAATTTTTCCTGCGCCGTGGCATTTTTTGCAAGGCTTAGGAATGTATTTGCCAGACCCACTGCATCGTGGGCAAGTCTGCTGCATGGAGAAAAAGCCCTGCGCGACTCTAACTTGACCAGCACCATGACAAGTTGTGCAAGTTTCAACTTTTGAACCAGGCTCTGCACCATCCCCACCACAGCTATCGCAGTTAGACCAACTAGGTACGCGAATTTGCGTTTCATGACCATGCGCAGCTTCTTCAAGCGTGATTTCCATGCTGTAACGCAAATCAGCGCCACGGTAAACCTGTGGACCACCACGGCCACCGCGTCCACCACCACCGCCAAAAATATCGCCGAAGATGTCACCAAATGCATCAGAAAAACCGCCAAAACCTTGACCGCCACCACCGAAACCACCCATGTTAGGGTCAACTCCAGCATGACCATATTGATCATACGCAGCGCGCTTCTGAGGATCAGATAGCATCTCATAAGCCTCTTTGGCTTCTTTGAATTTACCCTCAGCCTCTTTGCTGTCAGGATTACGGTCTGGGTGGTATTTCATTGCCAACTTCCGATAAGCCTTTTTAATCTCATCGTCAGTGGCATTCCGAGCTACCCCCAGAATGTCATAAAAGTCGCGCTTGTTAGCCAAAACTATTCCTTACTTCTTGTCGTTTACTTCCTTGAAATCTGCATCAACGACATTGTCGTCTTTAGGCTTAGCATTATCACCGCCAGCTTGTGCTGCTTGATTTTTTTCAGCCATCGCAGCATAAACTTTCTCGCCTAATTTTTGACTAACTTTACCCAACTCTTCAGTCTTAGCAGCAATCACTTCTTTATCTGTGCCTTTTGTGGCCTCTTCTAAATCTTTAATAGCGGCTTCGATTTTTTCTTTTTCACCAGCTTCTAGAGAAGCGCCATGCTCTTCTAGGGCTTTCTTAGTTGAATGGCACAAAGCTTCTGCAGTATTACGTGCATCAACTAACTCACGTAACTTGCGATCTTCCTCAGCGTTAACTTCGGCATCTTTCACCATGCGCTGAATCTCTTCCTCAGATAAACCTGAGTTAGCTTTGATGGTAATTTTGTTTTCTTTACCAGTTGCTTTGTCTTTTGCACCCACGTGCAAAATACCATTGGCATCAATATCAAATGAAACTTCGATTTGTGGTGTGCCACGAGCGGCTGGAGCAATACCTTCTAAATTAAACTCGCCCAACACTTTATTGGCTGCAGCCATTTCGCGCTCACCCTGATAAACCTTGATGGTTACTGCAGGCTGATTATCTTCTGCTGTTGAGAAAACTTGAGCATGTTTTGTTGGAATAGTGGTGTTCTTAGTAATCATCTTTGTCATCACGCCACCCAATGTCTCAATACCCAATGACAAAGGTGTAACGTCTAACAACAATACGTCTGTACGATCACCCGATAACACCGCTCCTTGAATTGCCGCACCAACAGCAACAGCTTCGTCTGGGTTCACATCTTTACGTGGCTCTTGACCAAAGAACTCTTTTACCTTTTCTTGCACTTTAGGCATACGAGTCATACCGCCAACCAAGATAACATCATGAATGTCGCCCACAGATACGCCAGCATCTTTAATAGCTGTGCGGCATGGATCAATTGTGCGACTAATCAAGTCATCCACCAATGACTCTAACTTGGCACGCGTCATCTTGATGTTCAAGTGCTTAGGACCTGATGCATCAGCGGTGATGTACGGCAAATTGATATCGGACTGTTGGCTTGATGACAACTCAATCTTTGCCTTTTCAGCAGCTTCTTTTAGACGTTGTAAAGCCAAAACATCTTTTGAAAGATCGACGCCTTGCTCTTTTTTGAACTCGTCAATGATGTAATCAATGATGCGTTGGTCAAAGTCTTCACCACCTAAGAATGTGTCACCATTGGTTGACAACACTTCAAATTGTTTTTCACCGTCAACATCAGCAATTTCAATAATTGATACGTCAAAAGTACCGCCACCTAAGTCATACACAGCAATTTTGCGGTCGCCTTTTTCTTGTTTATCCAAACCAAACGCTAAAGCAGCGGCAGTTGGTTCGTTAATGATGCGCTTAACGTCTAAACCAGCAATACGGCCCGCATCTTTAGTTGCTTGACGCTGGCTATCGTTAAAGTAGGCAGGAACAGTAATAACAGCCTCCGTCACTTCCTCACCCAAATAGTCTTCAGCAGTTTTCTTCATTTTGCGAAGAACTTCTGCAGAAATTTGTGGGGGAGCCATTTTTTTACCGCGTACCTCAACCCATGCATCACCGTTGTCGGCTTTAGCAATGGTGTAAGGCATCAAATCGATATCCTTTTGAACTTCTTTTTCTTCGAATTTACGACCAATCAAACGCTTAACAGCGTACAAAGTGTTACGTGGGTTGGTAACTGATTGGCGCTTAGCTGGTGCACCCACCAAAATCTCACCATCTTCCATGTAGGCGATGATGGATGGTGTTGTACGTGCACCCTCTGCGTTCTCAATTACTTTTGGCGCATTGCCCTCTAAAACAGACACACATGAGTTTGTTGTACCTAAGTCAATACCAATAATCTTTGCCATGCTTAACTCCTAATAATTGTTTATATATTCAATTTGGGGATTTATTCGGTTATTTCAAGTCCCAATTACTTGGGCTGACTAACCGTTACTAATGCAGGTCTCAAAACACGATCTGCAATCAAATAACCTTTTTGCAATACCGTCACCACGGTATTCGCTTCCTGCTCATGAGGCACCATAGCTATTGCCTGGTGGCGATGTGGATCGAACTTTTCGCCCATCGGATTAATTTCAATCACGCGCCCTTTTTCAAGAGCAGAAATTAATTGCTTAAGCGTTAATTCAATACCTTCTTTCATTTTGGCCGCATCCGAACCACCATCAGCCAAAGCAGCATTAAGACTATCCAACACAGGCAATAAGTTTTCAGCAAAACCCTCAATCGCAAACTTATGCGCTTTTGCTACTTCCTCCATTGAACGTCTGCGTGCATTTTCAACTTCTGCCTTAGCGCGCAAAAACTGATCTTGGTGCTCTTGGATTTGGGCCTCTAGAGCAGCAATTTTTTCCTCTGGCGTTAGTGGAGCCGCTGGTTCTGGTGTGGGTTCTGCGGCAGCTTGCTCTACAGATTTGTCTAACTCATTGATTTCTTGAGTTTTTTCTTGATTATTATCTTGGGTCATAAGTCACTTATTTGTTCAATAAGTGCTCATATAGGGACAAAACAAGGGGTTTCAAGCCCTTGTTTGAATTATTTTTTTGCAGCTAATTCCGTAGCTCGCTGAATACTTAACGCCAATGCCTCTGGCGATTCAGGCAATTGAGGCCATCCAGCAAGGTGATCAGCGGCAATCTCTGCTAAACCAGATATCCAAGCAGGATTAGTATTCAAACAAGAAATATAGTGATATTCGCCGCCACCAGCTGTCAAAAAGTCATCACGCACTTCCATCGCGATTTCCTCAAGAGTTTCTAAGCAATCAGCAGGAAATCCTGGGCAAAAGATATCTAAGCGCTTTGTTTTGTTTTCACCCAGAGATTTAACTGTTGGTGCCGTATATGGCTTTAACCATTCTGCTTTACCAAAACGTGATTGAAAGGTCACCATGGCTTGATCTGAAGTCAAGCCCAATGCCTCACGCAACAAGCGCCCTGTTTTGTGACATTCACAGTGGTATGGATCACCCTTATCGAGAGTTCGCTTAGGTACACCATGAAAAGAAAACAATAATTTGTCACCACCAGCAAAATCAGGACGCCCGTTGATTTGCCAATATGACTCCACCTGTTCTTTGAGCGCATTAATGTACTCAGGATGATCGTGATAATGCTTAACCAATCTCAACTCTGGTTGGTTGCGCCATTGGCTAATAATTCTAAAAATTTCATCAAAGGTTGAGGCTGTAGTAGTTGCAGAGTATTGCGGGTACAAAGGCAACACCAACAACCTTTCCATGCCCGCTTTTTGCAAACGATCAAGCGCCGCCTCCAAACTAGGATTGCCATAGCGCATCGCAAGATCAACCAAGACATCTTTGCCTTGAGCCAAGAATTTTTGCTCTAGAGCTTGAGCTTGCTTTTTTGAGTAGACCAACAAAGGTGAACCGCCATCAGGTCCATTCAACCAAATGCTGGCGTATTTTTTAGCTGACGCACCAGAGCGAATCGGCAAAATAATTAGATTGAGGATGCACCACCAAATTACCTTTGGAATTTCGACAACGCGCGGATCTGATAAGAATTGCTTTAAGTATGGTTTTACTGCTGCAGCTGTTGGGGCATCAGGAGTTCCCAAGTTAACTAACAGAACTGCTGTGCGCAAAGCTTGACGAGCTATAGCCATTAAAAATCCTTCACTTATTATGAATGCCGCTACTTAAAGCACTGGAAAGTAGTTTAGCCGTGATATCAACAATTGGTATGACGCGCTCATATGCCATGCGAGTTGGGCCAATCACACCCAAGGTCCCCACCACTAGACCATCAACGCTGTAGGGTGCAGTGATCACAGCCATATCATCCATTGGAACCAAAGCACTCTCACCACCAATAAATACTTGCACACCGTCTGCTTGCGAAGATACGTCCAACAATTGCAACAAACTCGTTTTCTCTTCAAACATGCCAAAGAGTTGCTTTAGCTTATGCATATCCGAAGATAAATCGCCCACATTTAATAGACGCCTCTCACCAGAAATCACTACGCCAGAATCCGCGGTCATATTTTCAGAACTGGCTTTCAAAGCTGCTTCCATCAAAGATGCAATACCTGAACGCAAACCCTCTAACTCTTGCATCAAACGTTCTTTAACAGCATAAAAACTTAATCCAGCAAATTGACTATTCAAATAATTACTTGCCTCCACCAACTCCGAGGAGCTGTAATCACGTTCGGTCAAAATGATTCTGTTTTGCACATCACCATCTGGGGTAACCAATATCAGCAAGACTCTCTTTTCTGACAACCGCAAAAACTCAATTTGCTTAAATACTTCAGAACGTCTTGGTGTTAAAACAATCCCCGCAAAATTAGACAAATTAGATAAAACTTGCGCAGCCGCAGTAACAACGCGCTGCGGGGCATCCGCCTGAATGGCATCCTGAGCCTCGTGCGCCACCACTTCCTCAATTGGCTGCACAGTGAGCATGGTATCTACGAATAACCGATAACCTTTAGGGGTTGGAATGCGCCCTGCCGAAGTATGGGGGCTCGCCACAAAGCCCATATCTTCGAGATCAGCCATGACATTACGGATGGTCGCAGCCGATAAATCAAGTCCAGAAAACTTTGATAAAGCCCGCGAACCAACGGGCTGTCCGTCGGCAATATAGTGCTCAATCAGAGTTTTTAAGAGGCTTTTTGAACGTTCATCCATTATTTATTAATTGTAGGGCTATTAGGGCTATGGTTTAATCAACAACATGTCAAATGTTAAGACAAAATCAGCAAAGCATTTTAAAAAAATCGCCTTGGTAGGCAAATACCAAGCCGAAGGCTTTGCGCACATGCTTTTAAACCTTGCAAATATCTTAAAAAACCTAGGTTGCGAGGTTTTTTTAGAGGCAGAAACAGCCTCCAACACAACGATTTCTCAAATTCCGAGCATTCCTTCTAGCGACTTCCATGCAAATATCGACCTAGTGGTTGTTTTAGGCGGTGACGGAACAATGCTTGGCATTGCAAGACAGATTGCCGGCCAAAATGTCCCATTAATTGGCATCAATATGGGCACCTTGGGTTACATGACTGACATACCACTTCAGGATGTTGAGCTGGTTTTAACTGAAATGATCAAAGGTCATTTCGAATCAGATATCAGGTATTTGCTAGAAGCTGAAGTTCTACGTAATAACCAAGTCATTGGCTCAGGATTAGCTCTTAATGATGTAGTGGTTAACCGTTCAGGTATTTCTGGCATGCTTGAACTAACTGTTCACGTTAATAATCAATTCATGTACAACCAACGCTCAGATGGATTGATTGTGGCAACACCAACAGGATCTACTGCTTACTCGATGTCTGCCGGGGGGCCAATTCTTCATCCATCAGTAGCTGGCGTTGTATTAGCTCCAATTGCGCCACATGCCCTCTCAAATCGACCTATTGTTTTACCTAATGATGCAACGATTGTCATAGAACTAATTGGCGGTAAAGATGTCAGTGTTAACTTTGACATGCAGTCTTTAACTCAACTTCATATTGGCGATCAAATTAAAATTTGTCGCTCCAACAAAACAGTCACGCTTCTTCATCCAGTTGATCATAGCGATTACAAAGCGCTTCGCCAAAAGCTTCACTGGAACGAATACCCATCCTCGTTTTAAATATGCTGCGCAGCTTAAATATTCGTGACTTCGTCATTGTTGACGAACTTGATTTAGATTTAGATCACGGTTTCACCGTCTTAACTGGTGAAACTGGCGCAGGCAAATCCATACTATTAGATGCACTCTCTCTAGTTCTTGGCGAACGAGCAGATCCTAGCCAAATTAGAGAAGGAAAGAATAAAGCTGAAATCTCTGCACTTTTTTCTTTAGATGGCTCATTAAAAGATTTGATTTCAAATTGGCTAGATGAACAAGGCTTCAATTTAGAAGATGATGGCGCAACACTCATTCTCAAAAGAATTATTGATGCATCTGGTCGCAGTCGTGCGTTCATCAACGGCGGTATCGCAACCCTTAATCAAACAAAAGAATTAGGCAACTATCTAGTTGATATCCATGGCCAGCATGCCCACCAATTACTACTCAAAACAGGTGCTCAGCGAGATCTTCTTGATCATCAAGCTCAACTTCAAGAACAAGTTTTAAGCGTGAGAGGTCTCTATCAACAATGGCAGGCTGCAAAAAAACAATTAGAACTTGCCCAAAGCGCTGGTGAGAGCTTACAAAAAGAACAAGAGCGCCTTTCTTGGCAACTAGAAGAACTAGATCTACTTGCACCCAAAGCAGGCGAATGGGCTGAAATTGATGTTGAATATTCCCGCTTGGCTAATGCGGCCAAGTTAATTGAAGGCTCGCAAAATGCTTTAGCAATGCTTAGCGAACAAGAAGGTAATGCCGAAGAACTTTTGGGGAAGGCTTTTACAGAAATCGAAGACTTGGCAAAACTTGATAGCCACCTTGAAGATGCGAAAATTTCTCTAGAGTCTGCACAAATACAAATTAGCGAAGCAACACATAGTCTTAACCGTTATCTACAAAAAATTGATGTTGACCCAGAAAGACTGGCAGAAGTTGAAGAGCGCTTAAAAGCTTTACATAGCGCAGCCAAGAAATTCAAAGTCACTCCAGAAGAGTTACCCGCTATTTGGGTTGATATCAAAGAGAAGGTGAATGCCATCAAAGATTCACAAGATTTGGCAGCCCTTGAAAAAAATCTTCAAGCTACGCAAACCGAATACAACAAGGCAGCTAAGGTATTAAGCCTAAATAGAAACAAGGCTGCAAAGGTATTAGAAAAATTGGTCACAGAGGCTATGCAGGACTTATCAATGGCAGGCGGTCAATTTGTGATTGGCATTGAGTCATTGGCCGAAGGAAATGCTCACGGTTTAGAAAATATTGAATTTTTAGTCGCAGGTCACCCTGGCGTCTCCCCAAAACCATTATCAAAAGTAGCTTCAGGTGGTGAGTTAGCACGAATCAGTCTAGCTATTAGCGTGATCACTTCAGAAGCCAGCCAAATACCAACGCTGATTTTTGACGAGGTTGATTCTGGTATTGGTGGAGCGGTTGCTGAGACCGTTGGCAAACGTCTCAAAGAGCTAGGGCAAGCACATCAAGTTCTATGCGTCACTCATTTGGCGCAAGTTGCTGCACAAGGCCATCAACACTGGAAAGTTGAAAAACAAAGTTCTGCTAATTCAACCACATCAAGCATCACAGGTCTTAATCGACAAGAGCGCGTTGAAGAAATTGCACGCATGCTAGGCGGCACAGAAATTACTGATACAACCAGACGTCACGCTAGAGAGTTACTAGGTCAATAAGACTTGTTGCCATAGTGTTGTTACAGCCATCCTAGCGTTCTGCAAAGATGAATCCATAGCATCTGGGTGTATGCGAGTTTTATCTGCTCCATCCAAACGAATTCGATGCTGATACTCACGATAAAGTCGGTATGCATTCGCCACAGAATTAGCTAAATCCTCAGGAATTAACCGCTCTTCTGCTGCATATCCCAACAAAGTAATATTTCCCCAATTGCCCAGCAACTTGTGATGCTGACCACTAAAACGCAGCACCAAATATTGAACGATGAATTCAATATCAACCATACCCCCAGCATCATGTTTAATATCAAACATCCCAGAATCATTTGGATGACCATCACTTACTTTTTGACGCATAGAGAGAATTTCTTGCTTTAAAAGTTGCTCATCTCTCGACTGCGCGAGCACCTCTGAGCGAATCTCCTCGAACTTTTGCCCAATCCTTGTGTCACCTGCACAAAACCGTGCACGGGTTAATGCCTGATGCTCCCAAAGCCACGCAGAATTGTCGCCCTCTCGCAATTGATATCGTTTGAAGGCATCAATACTTGTCACCAATAAACCTGCCGCACCATTTGGTCTTAAACGGGTATCAATCTCAAAAAGAACTCCTGCCGAGGTTGATGCGGTCAGCCACGCAATTAATCTTCTAGCAAACATTGCATATCGCTCTGAAGCGCCTTGGTCAGAATCGGGGGCATCGTACAAAAATACAATATCTAAATCAGATGCGTACCCCAATTCTTTGCCGCCAAGTTTGCCGTATGCAATCACTGCAAAAGCTGGTGGAGTATTGGGGTTCAAACCATACTTACTCGCAACGATGGGCCAAACTCTCTCCAGAGTCACCCCCAATATCAAATCTGCTAAAGCAGACAAACGATCGCTCACCTTTTCAATCGGCAAAGGTTTGTCTCTACCAATGCCTAATTCAGCCAATAAGGTTAAAAATGTTTCTGTGTGATGAGTTTGCCGAAGAATATCCATTGCTAACTCAGCTTGATCGCCATGCTCTGCAGCATCATCTAATAAAACATTTATCTGAGAGCGTAGCTTGGTCCAGTAAACATTGGGGTGATCTTCTGGAGAATATTGCCCAAAACCATTTAAGAGGTCATCTAATAAATGCGGGTGTTTAATGAGATAGTCAGATCCCCACTTAGATGCAGCCATTAAGTGAATTAATCTGCCCAAAATATTGGGGTACTCAACCAATAACGCCAAATAAGATGCTCTTCTAGAAATTGAATCTAATAGATTCATCATGCGCACCATCACACGATCTGCCTGCTCCGATGACCAGCGTTGCAAACGAACATGTTCTGCAGATTGAGCCATCAACTGGATAAATCTTCTACGCGCCGTATCAGACAACGATCTTTGGCGCGCACTACCCGTCCATGCAGACCACTTTTCAGACAACTCCACATAATCAGTTGATGGAGACCAAATCGCTGAGGCCTCTTCGCCGGAGTCAGACTCAGAACTATGCTGCTTTAATACAAAAGCATTCTCAAACAAATTAGCCACATTGGAACGATGTGAAGAAAGTACCTGTCTAAAATCATCCAAGGTCTGATGCCCCATTGCTTGAGCAATTCTTTCTTGTGATGCATCGTCACCTGGCAAATGATGTGTTTGAGCATCCTCCCAATATTGCAAACGATGCTCTAATTTCCTTAAATAAAGGTAGGCATTTGTTAATTGGTGCAAGTCAGTTTCACCGATGTAATTTCTCTCATGAACCGCTTTCAAAACATCCAGTGTTGGCTTAATTCTTAAACCCGGATCTTGCCCGCCACGCACTAACTGAAACATTTGCGCCATGAACTCAATTTCTCTGATGCCGCCACGACCTAGCTTAATATCTGCCGCCCTCTCAGGATGAGCAATACTTCTTTTTTCTGCCTCTTGCTGAATTTGGGCGTGTAATTCTCTAATTGCCGCTATCACACCAAAATCTAAATAACGTCTATATACAAAGGGTCTGACTAAATCCTGTAAACCCTTGAACGCTGTTGCGTAAGTTGAATCTGACTCAGTCGGATAAATCATCCGCCCCTTAATCCATGCATAACGCTCCCACTCACGCCCCTGAACACTAAAGTACTCTTCCAGCATTCCAAGACTGCATACCAATGGCCCAGAATCACCATTGGGTCGTAATCGCATATCAACTCTAAAAACAAACCCCTCAGACTTGAGTTCACTCAAGAGAGCAATTAGCTTTTTGCCTAGGCGGGCATACCACTCATGATGAGAAATGCTTTTTATACCCCCTCGAGTATCACCATCCTCCTCATACAAGAAAACCAAATCGATGTCAGAAGAGACGTTCAACTCTTTCCCGCCCAACTTACCCATACCAACGACAATCAACGGTAAATACTGCCCGCCTTTAGACTGCGGCTCTCCCACCAAGGGATACATATCTTTATGCAAAGCACTCAAACCAACTGCAATTGCTTTTTCCGCAAAGCAACTCATAGCCTCTGTGACCTCAGAAACATTGGCAAGACCACTCAAATCCCTCAAAGCTATCAACAACATCAATTTCTGCCTTGAAAGCCTTAATTGAGCAGCCAAAACCTCTAAGTCAGCAGTTTCTTGAGCAAGAACTTGATAAACGGGCTCCAGAATCTTTTCTATAACAAGGGGGGTAATAGGGGTATTTATCCCCTCCACCAAACCCTCTACCCATTGTGGTTGAGCAGTCAACCAACGGCTGGCATAAGCCGAATTTTTGAGAAGTACAGAAAGTCTGGGATCATTAATTGTCATAGGTATCATGTTATCGCTATCAATACCTTCTCGGCTACAGCATAATTACATAAATGTCTTGGTTAAGTCTTTCTACTATCTTAAAAATGGCTCGCGAACATTCATTGGACGCGAACCAACTAATGGCGTGGAAAAAAAGGCTCAAGTATGCTGGCTTAATTGTCGGCATATTGTTCATCGTCACACACATTGCTGTCAGATTTTTCTTATGGCCGCAAGTTGAAAGTCATAAGGCTACTTTTGAACAACTCGTGAGCCAAAATATCGGCGCCCAATTAAAAATTGAGGAAATTCAGACTGACTGGAATGTTCTTTGGCCGTCATTCAAAATTAAAAATATCGCCATATATGACAGCTCAGAAAAAAATTCTAAGCCTCGCCTAACCATTCCTGAGCTAACAGGAAACGTTTCTTGGGAGAGTATTTGGACATTCCAGCCACATTTCCATGATCTCAACTTTAATGATGCAACTATCCATGTACACCGGAGTCAAGATGGTAACTGGGATATCGGCGGCATTAAGTTAGACAAACAATCTGCTGGGTACAAATCAGCAAACTGGTTATTTGAGCAAGACAGCCTCAACATTAATGATGCAAAAATTATTTGGCTGGATCAACTCCACCAAAGCGCAGAACATCACATTGAAATTCAATCACTGATTCTCAAAAATACTTGGTATAAGCACCGCCTCGAATTAACGACAAAAACTCCGTGGAATAAAGATGTGGCAAAAATCACCGCAAAGTTTCGTCACAATGTTTTAGGAAATGCAGGCAACTGGCAAGATTGGAATGGTCGTGTAGATTGGCAAATTAGCGACGTTAACCTCCAAAAAATTAATCAATTGTTTGATAGTTCAGTAAAGATCATAGATGGCCAATTGAGCAGTGAAGGTCACGCTTACTTGGATAGTGGTGCACTTGATGGCGGAAAAATCACTTTACAAGCAAGTCAATTACATTTCGAATGGGATCGCATTTCGAAACCATTGAAAATATACAGTCTCAATAGTGACATTGAACAAGACACTCAAGGCAAAAAAATGTCTTTGAGCGCCACTTCACTCAAATGGCAAATCGATAAAACATCCAAACCAACAGAACTCAATGACATTAGTGTGTATTGGGAAAAAGCAAAAGATATTGACTCCATTAAACATGCTGGCATTAAAGCTTCAGAAATTGATTTAGGACTTGTCGAGCAATTGGCTGGACAATTTCCACTACCTAAAGATATCAGCACATTTATTAAAAATTATCAGCCTGAAGGACAACTACAAGATCTAGATGCGAGCTGGAATGCAGACACAAGCCAATTGCCTTTTGATATCTCACTGCCCGGATTTAATAAGTCACATTACAAACTAGCCTTCAAATTCTCTCAACTTTATTTAAAGCCTGAGAAAAAAGATTTTTTAGCCGTCTCAAATTTGAGCGGGAAAATATACGCTACCGAACTTGGTGGTGAAGTCAGCATTGCAGGTAAAAACACATCATTTGTACTGCCAGGTATTTTGGAAAATGATCATTTAGACCTAGTTAAAGCTGACGGACTCATCGAATGGACAAAAAACCAAGAATCCTTCAAGTACGTGGCGAAGAATATCCGTCTAGAAAATTCAGATGCATCAGTCAATTTTGATGCTGAATATCGCCCTTCAAGCAAAAAAGTAACCGAATTTCTGAGCATCAAAGGAAACATTGACCGCGCAGAAGTGAACAAAATCACCCGCTACTTCCCGCTAGGTATGTCGAAAGATGCTCGGGGATATATTAGAGGTGCGCTCAAGTCTGGGGTGATTAGTAACGGTACGATCAATATCAGTGGCAACCCTGAACATATTCCATTTGACACAAAACATCCTGGCATATTTGACTTGCATCTACCCATCAACAATGTTCAGTACTCACCCGCTCCTAATGACCCAAAAAAACAAGGCCAATGGGCTGACTTCACCAACGTGACAGGTGTTGTTTCTTTTAAAGGCCCACAACTTCAAGTTGATTTCAATCACGCAGTCTTTGAAAGCGTTAACTTAAAAGATATTCATGGCTCCATATCAAACATTGTGAGTACCAATGCCATTCTTAAAATTAATGGTGAGGCTGCAGGATCCAGCGAAGATCTTCTGAAATACTACATACAAAGTCCGCCTGGCTTAAAGCTACAAAAAACTGCGGAACAAATTAACTTATCTGGCAACGGCAAATTAAAAATTGCTATTGAGCTACCGCTTGCTAATACCGCTAAAACGACCATTCAGGGTAGCGTCTACCTCGACAAGAATCAAGCCACCTTCAATAAAACCATTGAGGTCAAAGATATTTCGGGAGAGATATTATTTTCCGAGGACAACGTATTAGGAAAAAATCTTAAGGCCAATTTATTAGGTGGCAACGTAACTCTTGAAAGTGGCAGCAACCTCCCATGGAAAAATGCCGATGGCATGAAAGTTCATGGGCAAGTAAAAATTAATCAGTTCATTGATGTACTAAATACCAATTCAGATGAGCAAGTAAAAACTCTTCAACAGCAACTAGATGGTTTCGCAGCCTACGATGGTTCATTAAGCATCACCTCTAGCGGATACAAGTTAGATTTAGGGTTGCAACTTAAAGACATGAGTTCAAACTTTCCAGCCCCGTTCAATAAAAAGTTGGGCGAAGCACTCACAGGAAAATTAACTCTCAATAACACCAAAGAAACCAATTCCGAAACTGTTGGTCAGTTAAAAATCAGCAAATTGATCGATGCAAATTTCGTATTTAAGGACAAATCAGATATTCGTCTAGGCATCGGAATCAATACTCCTGGATACGTTCCTAGCAAAGGAATCACCAGCGCAATCGTTTTCGAAAATCTGGATACGGGGATTTGGCAAAACTGGCTATCAAAGAATTTCCCAGAATCAACATCAACTGCAAAAAATCAAACTCAGAAGAAGTCAGCGCTCCAACTAAATGCTGTTTCTGCTTACATCAAAAATCTAAGAGCTGTAGATAGAGATCTCAAAGATGTCAGCATCCTAGCAACACATGATGAGGATTTATGGCATGCCAGCATTAATTCATCCTTAGCTACTGGCCTAGTACAGTGGCGCTCAGCCACAGCGGGTCTACCTCAAGGAAAACTCACCGCACGTTTACAAAAACTAACCATAGAAAACTCCAGTTCTGGCGAGGCAATCACTAAGAGCATCAATCAGCGCATACAAAAAATACCAGCCCTTGATATTCAATCTGATCAATTCATCCTTAATGGACAAGCCTACGGAAAAATTGAGCTACTAGCTAACAATGATAAAAATGATTGGAAAATTGAAAAGCTATCTTTAAAAACCGAAGATGCTGAAGTAAAAATTACTGGTCGCTGGATTCTTCCTAAAGAAACTAAAAAACAGGATTCAGGTAGAACAGAATTAAATTTTGACCTTGACGTCGACAATGCAGGAAAACTTTTATCCAAACTAGGCTTCCCGAAAGCCATTGAAGATGGCTCCGGAAAATTAGTTGGTCAACTTAGCTGGGCAGATGCACCTTATAAATATGACCTGCAAACACTACAAGCAGATTTATCGCTTGATATTGTTAAGGGCACTATCTTACAAGTTGACCCCGGACTGGGAAGATTATTGGGGGTATTAAGTTTTCAGGGCTTAACAAGAATTGCAACATTGGATATTGGTGGAGTATTAAAACCAATCGTGACGCAAGGAACTCCGTTTGACAGAATCACATCAAGAGGCACCATCAGCAATGGTGTGGCGAACATTAAAGACCTCAACATGAAGGGTCCACAAGGAAATGTTCGCTTAACTGGCTATGCAAATCTGTTAAATGAAACTCAAGACATGCGCATCACTGTGGCTCCAAACTTTAATGCAGGCACTGCATCACTAGGCTACACCTTCATTAATCCAATTATTGGTCTAAGCACCTTAGTTGGACAGTACCTAATTGCTGATGAAGTGAGCAAACTATTTCAATTGGATTACATAGTGCAAGGGACTTGGGCAACACCTCAAGTGATTGCTTTAGATAACAAAGGCAAGCCACTTGACGAGAAGCAACTTAAAGAGATCAGAGATAAATCACTACTTCGTCAGCAGCAAAGTCCCAACAAGAAATAAAATTGGTGAATGAATAACAAAGGCCGACTAAATATTGCCAGCATACAAATGGTCTCAACTACCTCAGTTGAGAGAAATCTTGATGTGGCTGAGCAACTTGTGACCAAGGCTAAAGCTGCAGGAGCTGAGATAGCGGTATTACCTGAATACTTCTGCCTGATGGGTCAATCAGACACAGATAAAGTAAAGATTCAGGAACAATTTGGTACCGGTCCAATACAAAATAGGCTTCAACAGATTGCTCGCAATCATCAAATTCACTTAGTTGCAGGAACCATTCCTCTGACTAGCACCCAACCTGACAAGGTGAAAAACACCAGCTTAGTATTTGATTGTCAGGGTGAGGTGATTGCTAGATACGACAAAATTCATTTATTTGGCTTCAAACAAGACCAAGAAGAGTATCAAGAAGCAAATACGATTGAACCAGGCTCACAACCAACGAGCTTTGAAATGTCTGCAAATGGTGAAACTTGGAAATTTGGTATCAGCGTCTGTTATGACCTAAGATTTCCGGAGCTCTATCGCCACATTGGCGTGGTTGATTGCCACATTCTTTCTGCAGCATTTACATACACAACGGGAAAATCTCACTGGGAGATTTTATTAAGAGCCAGAGCCATTGAAAATCAGTGTTATGTTTTGGCCAGCGCACAAGGTGGGCACCATGAAAATGGTAGAACAACTTGGGGGCAAAGCATGTTGATTGACCCATGGGGTGCGATCAAATCTGAGCTCAAAGAAGGTGAAGGATTTGTCATCGGCCAATTAGAAAAAAGCACAATTAATGAAATTCGAGGAAAATTACCCTCACTTCAACACCGCACACTCTAATTAATCAATGAATTCATCTTTGGCACTAGAAAATCCACTTCAGCTGAGCAGGTCAGATGCGCTGAAAATTGCTAAAGATATTCTTTTGGCGCCTGCAGGCATCTCAGAACAAGACCTACAAAAAACGCTTTCTCACATGCATCGTCATCAGTTAGATGATGCTGATTTATATTTCCAAAGAACACACAATGAAGCCTGGAGCCTAGAAGAAGGCATTGTTAAATCAGGCAGCTTTAGTATTGATCAAGGCGTTGGTGTCAGAGCGGTAAGTCACGATAAAACTGCTTTTGCTTATTCAGATGAAATCAGTGCTAGCGCCCTAAAAAATGCTGCCGAAGCAACGCGCGTAATTGGCTCGAGTAGCAAAAAGGCTTACATCAGCCCCAAATGGAAGACTCCAACTACTGAGGCTTTATATCAATCTCTAAATCCCTTAGATAGCCTCGATGCAAAAGCTAAGATTGCACTACTAGAAGATATTGAGCGAAAAGCGAAAGCCAAAGATCCTCGAATTGTTCAGGTAATGGCAGGACTTGCTGGTGAATTTGATGTGGTACTTGTCGCCCGCGCCAATGGCGTTTTGGCGGCTGATATTAGGCCACTAGTACGTGTGTCAATCACTGTTATTGCAGAACAAAATGGTCGCCGTGAAGTTGGCTCATCAGGTGGCGGCGGGCGATTTGATTATCACTTTTTCGTCACCGAAAAAATTGATCAGTGGATCAATGAAGCAGTCAGATCTGCTTTAGTGAACTTAGAATCAAGACCAGCGCCAGCTGGCCCAATGACTGTAGTGCTTGGTCCAGGTTGGCCAGGAGTTCTTCTTCATGAAGCAATAGGTCACGGCCTTGAGGGTGACTTCAATCGCAAGGGGTCATCTGCTTTTTCAGGAAAAATCGGACAAAGAGTTGCCGCCAAAGGAGTGACGGTTGTCGATGACGGCACAATTGCAGGACGTCGTGGCTCACTCTCCATTGACGATGAAGGTAACCCAACTCAATGCACCACCCTCATCGAAGACGGCATCCTCAAAGGATACATACAAGATAGTCTTAACGCACGTCTCATGAAAATGTCAGTCACAGGCAATGCAAGACGTGAAAGCTACGCCTCTTTACCAATGCCACGTATGACAAACACCTACATGCTAGGCGGCAAGGATGATCCCAATGAAATAGTTGCGAGCATCAAAAAAGGTTTGTATGCCGTTAATTTTGGCGGCGGTCAGGTTGACATTACTAGCGGCAAATTTGTATTTTCAGCATCGGAGGCTTACTGGGTCGAAAATGGGAAAATTCAGTATCCAGTCAAAGGGGCGACAATTATCGGTAACGGCCCCGAATCACTGAAAGATATCAGCATGATTGGCAACGATATGGACCTTGATAGCGGTATTGGGGTTTGCGGTAAAGACGGTCAAAGCGTTCCAGTAGGCGTAGGGCAACCAACCCTAAGAATTGACAATATGACTGTTGGTGGCACAGCCCAATAGCGAAAACCATAAAAACTGTGCTACATTAGTCACATGTCTGCAAATAATTTTTACTTCTTTTACTTTTGGTTCTCAGCCCTAGGCGGTCGAGAGGCAGAAATTCAAGCGTAAATTTCAAGCACTCAAAATAACCGCCGACGCAAACGGCGGTTTTTTTTTACACATAGATGAATTTAGAAATAGCAAAAAAAGGGGTTAATGAAATGGTTGATAAAGCTCTCAGCAATCGAGATAGTTGGTATGCCAGCGTCGATAAAACATCTGAAACAGATGACGCGCGCATCCAAAATATTACGGTGTTGCCTCCGCCAGAGCATTTGATTCGCTTTTTCCCAATTCAGGGCACTTCTGTTGAAAAGTTAATCAACAAAACTCGTAAAAAAATTCGTGACATCATGCACGGTAAAGATGATCGACTATTGGTCATCATTGGCCCTTGCTCTATTCACGACCCAAGCGCAGCAATTGACTACGCCACCAAACTTTTAGAGCAAAGAAAGAAATATGAGGGTGAACTAGAAATCGTTATGCGCGTGTACTTCGAAAAACCACGCACAACGGTTGGCTGGAAAGGTTTGATCAATGATCCATACCTCGACGAGAGCTACAGAATTGACGAAGGTCTGCGCATTGCCCGTCACCTACTAATTGAAATCAACCGCATGGGTATGCCAGCAGGCAGCGAATTCCTTGATGTTATTTCTCCACAATACATTGGTGATTTGATCTCTTGGGGTGCAATTGGCGCAAGAACAACAGAAAGCCAAATCCATCGTGAATTAGCTTCTGGCATTTCTGCTCCAATTGGATTTAAGAATGGTACAGATGGAAACATCAAAATTGCTACTGATGCCATCCAATCTGCAAGCAGACCTCATCATTTCTTATCCGTTCATAAAAATGGTCAAGTGGCTATTGTTGAGACAAAAGGCAATGAAGATTGCCACGTTATCTTGCGCGGTGGCAAAACCACTAACTATGATGCAGAGAGCGTTGCAAAAGCATGCACAGAGCTTGAGGCAGCAAAACTGCCGGGCACCTTGATGGTGGATTGTTCACACGCCAATTCAAGCAAGCAACATGAACGCCAAATTGAAGTGTCAAAAGACATCGCAGGTCAATTAGCGAGTGGTTCAACACAAATTTTTGGCGTGATGGTGGAGAGTCACTTATGTGCTGGCGCACAAAAGTTCACCCCTGGCAAAGACAATCCAAATGACCTTAAATATGCAACAAGTATTACTGATGCATGTATTGGTTGGGATGACTCTCTTAACGTTCTAGAGATTCTTGCTGAAGGTGTAAGACAGCGTAGAAAAAAGAAATAAGCTACAACAACTAAGACCCTTCGGGGTCTTTTTTGTGATGCCACAAAACATCAGAGCCGCCGGCTTCTTTGTTTAAGACTCGCGCCAAAACAAATAACAAATCTGACAATCTATTGACGTATTGACGCGGTGTGTCATGAATAGGTTCATGACGACCTAATTTCACAATTGATCGCTCAGCGCGGCGACACACAGTTCGACACACATGCGCTTGGGCAGCTGCACGAGTACCACCAGGCAAAATGAACTCTTCTAATCTTGGAAGAATGGCGTTGTACTTTTTAAGCCAAATATCCAACTGTGCCACCTGCTCTTCTTTCAACAAGGTGTAGTTAGGAATACACAACTCCCCACCTAAATCGAATAAATCGTGCTGGATAGCAGAAAAAATATCTTTGAACTCAACCGCAATACTCTTAGGGATATCTTCGGTAATTAACACCCCAATTTCAGAGTTCAGTTCATCCACATCCCCCATAGCGCAGATGCGCAGATGATCTTTATCCACACGCTGACCATCCCCCAAACCAGTGGTTCCGGAATCGCCTGTTCTAGTCGCTATTTGAGTTAATCGATTGCCCATAAGACTGATTATAGGGAAATAGCTAGAATAGAGCTAAACCACAAGAAAATAGAGACTCATGAACACACACACCGATAACCCAGCTGCCCAAATAAAAAGCCGGCAAGCACAGCTAGTTAAGGCTTTAAAGCCTCTTTTGCCTGAGCATGCACTACTTTGGGAGCCAGAAGACACGATTCCCTATGAGTGTGATGGCCTGGCTGCATATCGCCAAATGCCTCTAGCAGTTGCACTTCCAGAAACCGAAGCTCAAGCTGTTGCAGTCCTTAAAGTTTGTCAAAGTTTGGATGTTCCCATTGTTCCGAGGGGTGCAGGAACTGGTTTATCTGGTGGCGCAATGCCGATTGCGCAAGGATTAGTTCTATCTTTAGCTAAATTTAAAAAAATCCTACAAATAGACCCTATCGCCAGAACCGCAGTGGTTCAACCTGGCGTTAGAAATTTGGCAATCTCTGAAGCCGTTGCCAAGCACGGCTTGTACTATGCCCCTGATCCATCCTCTCAAATTGCCTGCTCTATTGGTGGCAACGTCAGTGAAAACTCAGGCGGGGTTCACTGTCTTAAATACGGTCTTACGCTTCACAACATTCTAAAAGTCAGAGCCATCTTAATTTCTGGTGAGGTTGTTGAGTTTGGCAGTCTCGCACCAGATGCTCCAGGATTGGATTTAATGTCAATTTTGGTCGGCAGCGAAGGCATGCTAGCTGTGATTACCGAGGTCGTAGTGAAACTAGTCCCTAAACCTCAACTCGCTCAAGTCATCATGGCCAGTTTTGATGACGTCGAAAAAGGCGGTAATGCAGTTGCAGCCATTATCGCTGCCGGCATTATTCCTGCTGGCTTAGAAATGATGGATAAAGCAGCCACAAGAGCGGTTGAAGAGTTTGTGCATGCAGGATATGACATCAATGCCGAAGCCATTCTGCTTTGTGAGTCTGATGGGACTCCTGAGGAGGTAGCTGAAGAAATTGAAAGAATGACAGAAGTGCTAAAGAAAAGTGGCGCGATCAGAATTCAAGTGTCACAAAGTGAGGCTGAGCGCTTAAAGTTTTGGAGTGGTCGTAAAAATGCCTTCCCTGCTGCAGGACGAATTTCTGCAGACTATTACTGTATGGATGGCACGATTCCTCGCCAACACATCGCCACCCTACTTAAACGCATCCAGGATATGGAGAAAAAATATCAACTGCGTTGCATGAATGTTTTTCACGCGGGCGATGGCAATATGCACCCACTCATCTTGTTTAACGGCTCAGATGAAGATGAATGGCATCGTGCCGAAGCATTTGGTAGTGACATCTTAGAAACATGTGTAGAGCTTGGCGGAACTATTACGGGTGAACATGGTGTGGGTATCGAAAAAATAAATTCCATGTGTGTTCAATTTAGCGAATCAGAACGAGAACTATTTTGGCGAGTGAAATCTGCATTTGATCCAAAAAAACTTTTGAATCCCGACAAAGCAATTCCAACTCTTAATCGCTGCGCTGAATATGGTCGGATGCGCATCACGGGTGGCGCACTGCCACATCCAGAATTGGAGCGCTTTTGATGAACCACTCATTTATTCAAGATACACAAGAAATTATTCGCAACACCATTCAGTCAAAAGGTCTCATCAGAATCACAGGATCAGGAACCAAAGATTGGTTTGGTGCAGAGCTAAAGGGCGATCCTTTATCAACAAAAGGCTATCAAGGCATTATCAATTACCAACCAGATGAATTAGTCATCACCGTGAAGTCTGGCACTCCACTCAAAGAGGTAGAGCTAGCACTTGATGAAAAAAATCAACAGTTTGCATTTGAGCCTCCTTACTTTGGTGAGAGCGCAACGATTGGAGGGATGGTTTGCTCTGGACTTGCAGGACCAGGAAGAGTGAGCGCAGGAAGCTTAAGAGACTTTGTATTGGGCGCAAAGATCATGGATGGGCAAGGTCAAGTGATGAACTTTGGCGGAACCGTGATGAAGAACGTTGCTGGATATGATGTTTCAAGACTGATGCCTGGATCACTGGGCACCTTGGCATTATTGTTAGATGTCTCTATTAAGGTATTACCTAAAGCAGTTGCTACAGCCACACTTCGATTAGAGATTGAGCAAGAAAGAGCCATCCACACCATGAATTTATTGGCAAGCCAACCTTGGCCAATCAATGCGAGCAGTTGGCAAGGCGAACAAAATGGGGTTTTGCATATTCGATTAAGTGGCGCCAAAGCCGCTGTAGAGTCGGCCACTAGTTCATTTAAGAAAAATCTAGGCATGCAATTACTCGATGCTGAAGAAGCCAAAATATTCTGGGCATCTCTCAGAGAACAACAATCAGATTGGTTTAAATCAGCCAATACCCATGCCTCACCATTATGGAGATTTGCGGTAGCCCCCACCTCCAAACCTCTCAAACTTGCCGGATCTACTCTGATTGAATGGCATGGTGGTCAACGTTGGTGGCAAGGAAAATTAGATGCAAGCACAGCCAAAGCAATAGCAGCAGAGGCAGATGGTCACGCAAGCATATTTAGATCATCCTCAAAAGATGCATCGATGCTTAGCTCACTCAACGACAACCCATTAACAAAAGCACTGGTACCTGTACAAGAGCGTCTTCAAAAAGCCTTTGATCCGCACGGCATTTTTGCTACAGGAAGGTTGGCCTAATATGCAAACTGAATTAGCCCCTCAATTTATTGGAACGCCAGATGGCGTGATGGCACAAAGCATTCTCAATAAATGTGTTCACTGTGGATTTTGTACCGCAACATGTCCTACCTATCAAATACTCGGCGATGAATTAGACGGTCCACGAGGTCGAATTTATCTCATTAAGCAAATGGCTGAAGGAAGGCCTGCTACTGAAAAAACTAGAGAACATCTAGACCGCTGTCTAACTTGCAGAAACTGCGAAAGCACCTGCCCAAGCGGTGTGGATTATGGGCATCTGGTTGATATTGGTCGCAAGTGGGCTGAAGAACAAACTAGCTCAAGGCCTCTCGTTGAACGTCTCTTACGCAAAGCACTAGCATTCGGTTTAACTAATAAAATTCTTTTTGAAAATGGCATGCGTATTGGCAGAATTGTTAAGCCATTGTTGCCCAAAGTCATTCAGCAAAAAATACCAACAGGCAAAAAACCGGGCACACGTGCAGCCAACAATCTTCATAACACCAAGATGTTGATGCTAGAAGGTTGCGTTCAACCTGGCATGCTACCGAACATCAATTACGCCACCACACGAGTTATGAGCAAACTGGGTATTGATGTCCTTGTTGCGAGCAAAGCTGGATGTTGTGGCGCACTAAAATACCACCTCAATGAGCAAGAAGCAGGACTTGCTGATATGCGCAGAAACATTGATGCTTGGTGGCCATACGTGACTGGAGAAGCTCCGGAATGCAATGGGCACAAGGTTGAAGCATTAATCATGAATGCCTCAGGTTGCGGTGTAACCGTTAAAGAATACGGTCACATACTGCGTGACGATCCTCTTTATGCAGAAAAAGCACAGGTCATATCGAATTTATGTAAGGACTTGATTGAGATATTGCCAAGTCACACTGAAACCTTAAAAAAACTAGTTGGTCAAAGCTCTAAGAAGGGTGTGGTTTATCACCCTCCCTGCACTTTGCAACATGGTCAAAAGATCAAAGGTCAATTAGAAAACATGCTCAGTCAATTAGGCATCACTACCAACACCTGCCAAGATAGTCATCTATGCTGTGGCTCGGCTGGAACCTATTCAATCTTGCAAGCTGACCTATCTAAGCAACTCAAAGAGCAAAAATTAAATCATCTTCAAAATGCTGTTTCCGAACACCAGGCAGATCGAATTGTGTCAGCCAACATTGGTTGCATTACACATCTACAAAATGAGAAAACACCTGTTGAGCATTGGATTGAACTAATTGATTCACTAATAGAGCAAAATGAGGGATATGTCCTTCATAAAAGCTAACTTAGAGAGTATTAAAGAGCGCATCACTCAAGCTGCCAAAGCTTGTGATCGCTCACCTAGTGATATTCAGCTTTTAGCAGTCTCAAAGACATTCCCCGCTGAAGATGTCAGAACTTGCTTTGAAAATGGTCAACGCGCCTTTGGCGAAAACTATGTTCAAGAGGGTGTGGCAAAAATTGCCGCACTGCAAGATTTACGGACTCAAATTGCATGGCATTTTATTGGTCCATTACAAAGCAATAAATCACGCGATGTTGCTGAAAACTTTGACTGGGTTCATAGCATTGATCGCCTAAAAATTGCACAGCGCTTAAACGACCAAAGGCCACCCAACCTCCCTCGATTAAATGTTTGTATACAGGTAAACATCAGCGGTGAATCAAGCAAAAGTGGCGTGCAAGCCCATGATGTTGTAGAGCTTTGTAAAGATATATCCGCCTTACCAAATATTTTATTAAGGGGATTAATGAGTATTCCCGAGCCTACAGAAGACGTGGCTCAACAAAGGCAAGCTCATCGTGAACTATACAAACTTCTTGAACTTTTAAAGTCAAGCAAAGAACTTGATCAATCTAAAATGCAATTAGATACCCTCTCCATGGGAATGTCCTCAGATATTGAGGCAGCTATAGCAGAAGGTAGTACGATGGTGCGTGTTGGCACGGCAATTTTTGGCAAAAGAACTTATCTATGATTAATTTATCAACTCTAAAAATTACTTTTATTGGTGGCGGCAACATGGCCAGTGCGCTGATAGGCGGACTAATTAAAAAAGGAGTTGCCGCAAAAAATATTTTTGTTGCGGATCCATATGATCAAACGCGCATGCGACTTGAATCAGAGCTTTTGGTTATTACAGCTCAAAATATTACAAAGCTAGCAGCACATATCGAGTCTTCTGATGTCGTGGTTATGGCAGTCAAACCTCAGCAATTTAAAGAGGCATCCAACGAACTCGCCGAAGTGCTAAGCACACTCAAAACCAAACCTTTGTGTTTAAGCGTAGCAGCAGGAATTAGAACCTCCGATATGGCTACATGGCTTGGTCATACAAGATTAGTGAGAGCCATGCCTAATACACCAGCGCTAATTAGCCAAGGCATGACTGGCTTATATACAAATTCCAGCACCTCCAATAGTGATAAAGAATTAGCTGAAAATATCTGTCAAGCAGTTGGCAAAGTTGTTTGGGTGAACGACGAAAAACAGATGGATGACATCACCGCAGTATCAGGTAGTGGCCCTGCTTACGTTTTTGCTTTTTTAGAAGCTTTGGAAAAGGCTGGTATCGCTCAAGGTCTACAACCCGATCAAGCGCGCTTACTAGCCATACAAACCGTTCAAGGTGCGGCAAGCTTAGCTGCGCAATCCTCAGAGCCACCATCAGTACTGCGCGAAAAAGTAACCTCCAAAGGTGGCACTACATATGCGGCATTACAGGTTCTTGAAAAAGAATCATGGGCTGACATCATGGCTAAAGCCATCAAAGCGGCTAGTGCTCGTGGCGCAGAAATGGGTGATGAATTTAGCCGTCAGTAGATCAAGAAAACGCTAAGGCTAAAAATAACGCTGCACCTAACCAATTATTTCTTTTGAATGCCAAAAAACATTCTTGAGGGACTCGCTTAGACACTAATTGATAGTAGTGAATAATCAACCCTAAGCCCACTAGCCAGAAAACCCAAAATAAATTCGATAAATCATGTCGCAATGCAATCACAGCAAAACTACTCATAGTGATGGCATAACAAAACATCATCACCAAAACATCATATTTACCAAAAGTAATAGCAGATGTCTTAATGCCAATAGTTAAGTCATCCTCTCTATCAACCATGGCATATGCCGTGTCATAGGCGATAGCCCAGGCAATGTTAGCGATCACCAATAACCAAGCATCAACAGGAATACTATTTTGTACCGCAGCGTAAGACATAGGTATTCCAAAAGAGAATGCAATACCCAATATGGCTTGAGGAATTGAAAAGAATCTTTTTGTGAATGGATAAATTGCCGCAATCAAAACAGCCGGAATAGATAAGAGCTGGGTAAAAAGATTGAGTGGAAGAATCAGTAGAAATGAAGCAAATGCTAAAAATGCGGCGACCAATAAAGCTTCTTTAGGGCTGATTCGACCAGCAGTAACTGGTCGATCTTTTGTTCTAGAAACATGTTTATCAAAGTCTCTATCCGCATAATCATTGATGGCACAACCAGCACTGCGCATCAAAAAGCAACCAAGTGAAAAGATGAGCAAATGTACAAATTGAGGCTGTCCATCAGACGCCATCCATAAACCCCACAACGTCGGCCATAAAACCAACAAAGTACCAATTGGTTTATCAAAACGAATGAGCGCTAAATAGTCTGAAAACTTTGAACCCATTACAAGAACTCAACCCCCGATAAACCACAAGATTTAACGGCATCAGCCAACGCATGCATAGCAGCAGTTCTTGCATAACTTTTACGCCATGCTAAAACTACACGGCGCTTTGGAATCGGATTAGCAAATGGAATATACCTAATTAAACTGTTCTGGCTACCCTGATCAACAATTGAAGTAATCGGCAAAATAGTGATTCCAATGCCACCTGCCACCATTTGTCTAATGGTCTCTAGTGAGGAGCCCTCAAAACTACTTAACTCACCCTCTTTTTGATTTCTTTGCATGTCTGGGCAAATATCTAATACCTGATCTCTAAAACAATGTCCTTGTCCTAGCAACAAGGTTGTTTGAGACTGCAGATCAGCATGCTGAATCATCGCAAGACTTTCCCATGGATGACCCTGAGGAACAGCCACCATAAACCCCTCGTCGTATAGAGGCAATACCTCTAGCCCGCCCTGCGGGAAAGGTTCAGCAAGAATCGCTGCATCTATATCACCCTGTTTTAATAGTTCTAACAGTTTGACTGTAAAGTTTTCCTGTAAATACAAAGGCATTTGCGGCAACAGGTTTCTGCTATTGGCAATTAACTTTGGTAACAAATAGGGAGCAATGGTGTAAATACTGCCCAAACGCACCGGGCCAGATAAAGGGTCCTGACCATGCTGAGCCAAATGCTTAATTACCTGAGCCTCTTCTAAAACCTTTTGAGCCTGATGAATAATGCTTTGACCAAGTGGGGTGATTGCTAACTCAGCGCCAGATCTTTCAAAGATTTGTACGTTAAGCTCTTCTTCAAGCTTCTTAATTGCAACCGACAAAGTAGGTTGAGAGACAAAGCATGCATCAGCAGCTCTGCCAAAGTGTCGCTCTCTAGCAACAGCAACGATATAACGAAGTTCAGTTAATGTCATAGTGAGAGGATATCAAGCTTTTAAGTATTCAGCTCGACTACCTAACCATCTAGATAGATGCTGCTCGGCAAGCTCTGGATAGCTTGACAGTAAAGCAACTGAAAGTTGCTGTGTTTTTTCAATCAACCACTGCTCTTTTTGTAAATCAATAAATCTCAACATGGCATCACCAGATTGTTTTGACCCCAACAATTCTCCAGGCCCCCTCAAAGCTAAATCGCGCTCAGCAATCACAAAACCATCTTGAGTTTCTTTCAGGGTTTGTAACCGTTCTTTTGCAGCAAGGGATAGTTCTTGACCATACAACAGGATACAAACAGACTCAGCAGACCCACGCCCAACACGCCCTCGTAACTGATGTAATTGAGCATAACCAAATCTTTCTGCATGCTCAATAACCATCAATGAAGCATTGGGCACATCAACCCCAACTTCTATGACTGTTGTCGCCACCAGTATTTGAATGTCTCCCGATACAAAGCTTTGCATCACGGAGTTTTTTTCGGCAGACTTCAACCTTCCATGTACCAAGCCAATGTTAACCGTTGGCAACGCTTTTACCAAAGCCTCATGGGTTTCAACTGCAGTTTTCAACTGCAAAGTATCTGATTCTTCAATGAGTGGGCATACCCAATACACCTGCCTACCCTTGGCCAATTCTGATAGCAAGCCATTGACAACTTCTTGTCGTCGCTCATTTTTAACCAACTTTGTTACAACTGGACTTCTTCCTGGCGGCAACTCATCAATCACCGACACTTCTAAATCAGCATAAAAAGTCATGGCCAAAGTTCTTGGTATGGGCGTAGCCGACATCATCAATTGATGGCAATGAATCTCAACATCATCAATTTTTTGTTGTAACTGCAAGCGCTGTTTAACCCCAAAGCGATGCTGTTCATCAATCACTGCAAATCCCAATTTAGCAAATTCAACACCCTCTTGAATGAGTGCATGGGTACCAATCACCAAGTGTGCGCTACCGCTAGCAATTTGCTCCTGAGCCTCCCTTTTCTCTTTTGCCTTGAGTGATCCAGTTAACCATGCAATCTTGACTCCTAATGGCTCTAACCAAACCTTCAACTTACGAAAGTGTTGCTCAGCCAATATCTCCGTGGGTGCCATGATCGCAGCCTGACACCCATGATCGATAGCATGTAGTGCTGCTAATGCAGCAATCACCGTCTTGCCACTGCCCACATCTCCTTGCAACAAACGATTCATAGGATAGGAACGGCTTAAATCTTGAATAATTTCATGCCAAACCTTTTCTTGGGCCCCCGTTAAACGAAATGGTAGAGATTGAATAAATTGATTCAAAATGCCTTGCTCAAGAGGAGCCGGACTCATTGATACAGCCTGCCTCTGTAAACGTTTTTGTTTAGCCTGTTGCAGTGATATCTGTTGCGCTAGCAACTCTTCAAGTTGCACACGACGCCATGCCGGATGAGTTCTATTTTGTATTGACTCCAAATCATCAGATT
>CAYFKY010000003.1:0-14235 GCA_964343915.1 uncultured Polynucleobacter sp.
AGATCCAATCAATGCCTGCCGGTGCACGCATCGTGCCATTTGTTTCAATAGCAATCTTGAATCCTAACTGGTGCAACTCATCAATTAAAGACTTATCTAACTGCAACAGTGGTTCACCACCTGTAAACACCACATACTTGTGATGAGGGTCACCATCTCCCCAAGCTTGATTAATAGCTGCTGCTAATAATGAGGCTGTATCGAATTTGCCACCACCATCACCATCGGTGCCGACAAAATCTGTGTCGCAAAATTGGCAGACTGCCGTTGTGCGATCTTCTTCTCGGCCAGTCCACAGATTGCACCCACTAAAGCGACAAAAAACTGCGGCACGACCAGTTTGAGCACCCTCGCCCTGAATAGTCAGAAAAAGTTCTTTGACGCTGTAAGTCATTAGACTTATTTATTCCCACTCGATCGTGGCTGGTGGCTTACCGCTGATATCGTAGACAACTCGATTAATGCCACGCACTTCGTTAATGATTCGGTTCGATACTCGACCCAATAACTCGTGTGGCAAATGCGCCCAGTGAGCTGTCATGAAATCTTGGGTTTGAACAGCACGCAATGCAACAACATACTCATACGTTCTGCCATCGCCCATCACACCCACTGACTTAACAGGCAAGAAAACTGCAAATGCTTGGCTAGTTAAGTCATACCAAGATTTACCACTATTTTCGTCAATGGTTGAACGCAACTCTTCGATAAAGATGGCATCGGCACGACGCAACAAATCAGCAAAATCTTTTTTCACTTCACCCAGAATACGCACACCCAAGCCAGGGCCTGGGAATGGATGGCGATAAACCATCTCATGAGGCAAACCTAATGCCACACCCAACTCGCGCACTTCATCTTTAAACAATTCACGTAATGGCTCCAATAACTGAAGCTTCATATCTTCAGGCAAACCACCTACATTGTGATGACTCTTGATTGTGTGAGCACCCTTCTTGCCTTTACCAGCAGACTCAATCACATCTGGGTAAATAGTACCTTGCGCCAACCACTTAGCATTCTTGATTTTTCCAGACTCAACCTGGAACACTTCTACGAATTCTTTACCAATAATTTTGCGCTTAGCTTCAGGATCAGAGACGCCTGCCAACTCACCCATGAACTGGTCTGTGGCATCAACATGAATCACCTTAACACCCAAGTTCTTGGCAAACATATCCATCACCATCTTGCCTTCGTTCAAACGAAGCAAACCATGGTCAACAAATACGCAAGTTAACTGTGCGCCAATTGCACGATGAATCAAAGCGGCGGCAACACTTGAATCAACACCACCAGACAAACCTAAAATAACTTCATCGGTCCCAACTTGTTTTCTGATAGATGCAACAGCTTCAGCAATGTAATCACCCATCACCCAATCTGTGCCACAGGCACAAATTTGATGAACGAAACGCTCAAGAATATCTTTGCCTAAAACGGTGTGTGTTACTTCAGGGTGGAATTGAACGGCATAAAAACGACGATCCTCATCAGCCATGCCAGCAATCGGGCATGAATCTGTTGATGCCATTAACTTAAAGCCCGCAGGCAATTGAGTCACTGAGTCACCATGACTCATCCACACTTTCAACATGCCATGACCTTCAGGCGTTGTGAAATCCTGGATGTTTTCTAATAACTTGGTATGACCTCTAGCACGCACCTCTGCATAACCAAACTCTCTTGATTTACCCAAAGACTCTGCAGTAGCAACCTGACCGCCTAATTGTGCAGCCATCGTTTGCATGCCGTAACAAATACCTAAAACGGGCACACCCAAATTAAACACAATTTCAGGGGCACGAGGCGTATCACCCTCTGTCACTGAACTTGGACCACCTGACAAGATAATGCCTTTGCAACCCTGCTCTTTAACAAACTTTTCAATAAAGCTTGAATCAACATCGTAGGGATGAATTTCTGAATAAACGCGTGCTTCACGTACGCGTCTAGCAATCAATTGGGTCACTTGTGACCCAAAGTCCAAAATTAAAATCTTGTCGTGCACGGTAATCCTAAGTATGTGACAAATTAATCGAATTAATCGATGTGATAGTTCGGAGCTTCTTTAGTAATTTGCACATCATGAACATGTGACTCGCGCATACCTGCAGAAGTGATCTCAACAAAACCTGCTTTTTCATGCAACTCAGAAATTGTTTTGCATCCGCAGTAACCCATGGAAGAACGAATACCACCAGTTAACTGATGAACAATCGCCAACACACTGCCTTTATAAGGCACACGACCTTCAATACCCTCTGGCACTAATTTGTCGACGTTAGCACTGTTATCTTCTTGGAAGTAACGATCCGCTGCGCCATCTTTCATGGCTCCTACTGAACCCATACCACGATAGCTCTTGTAGGAGCGACCTTGATACAAGAACACTTCACCTGGAGCTTCTTCAGTACCAGCAAACATACCGCCCATCATCACGCAATGCGCGCCTGCTGCTAAAGCCTTAGAAATATCGCCCGAGTAACGAATACCACCATCAGCAATCAATGGCACGCCCGTGCCTTTAAGAGCTTCAGAAACATTCACAACTGCCGTAATTTGCGGTACACCCACACCGGCAACAATACGCGTCGTACAAATAGAGCCTGGACCAATACCAACTTTTACGCCATCAGCACCATGAGCCACTAAGGCTTTAGCTGCTTCACCTGTTGCAATATTGCCGCCAATGACTTGAATCTGCGGGTAGTTCTTTTTGACCCATTTCACACGATCCAATACACCTTGGCTATGACCGTGTGCTGTATCAACCACAATCACATCAACACCAGCTTTTGCTAGCAACTCAATGCGCTCATCATTGTCTGGGCCAACACCCACCGCTGCACCAGCAATCAACTGACCACGACCATCTTTACTCGCCAAAGGATGTTCTTTGGCTTTAAGAATATCTTTAACGGTGATTAAGCCACGCAATTCAAAATTATCATTCACCACCAATACGCGCTCAAGACGATGCTTGTTCATCAAGCGCTTAGCTTCTTCAGGAGATGAGCCTTCTTTGATGGTCACAAGACGATCTTTAGGCGTCATCTTGTCGCGAACTTTTGCATCCAAGTCTTCTTCAAAGCGTAAATCGCGGTTAGTAATAATGCCCACCACTGTTTTACCTTGAAGTACTGGGAAACCTGAGAAACCATGTTCTCTTGATAGGTTGATGACGTCGCGAACTGTCATATCTGGCGAAATCGTGATTGGATCACGCAACACACCAGACTCATAACGCTTCACCTTGGCCACTTCACGAGCCTGCTCAGCGGGCGTTAAGTTCTTGTGAATAATGCCCACACCGCCCTCTTGAGCCATCACAATCGCCAAGCGACCTTCTGTGACTGTGTCCATCGCGGCAGACACCAGTGGAATATTGATCGAAATATCACGAGTCAGTTGAGTACCCAACTGAGTATCACGTGGTAGAACCGCTGAATAAGCGGGAACGAGAAGCACATCGTCAAATGTGAGTGCTTTTTGTATGAGTCTCATGCAAAACCCCTATGCGCAAAAGCGAATTATAGAGGTTTTATGACTGTTTGCTCAAAAAACGCCCTTTTCTGCCCGCTGCCTTAGCCTGCAAGCGGTTATCTAGGTTCTTATTGGCCTTTTTACGGCGAGCCTCCATAGGGTCAATCAACAGCTCACTGTAGAGTTCTAGCCTATCCCCGTCGTATATTGGACTATCCCAGTCTTTGCGCTTGCCAAAAACGCCAAAACAGCCTTTTCTGGCAATATTTGGATCTTTTGCAGAGCTAGCAATTTGCAACTGAATGAGGGCCTGCCCCACTGTCACGGGATCATTTTCCGCAAAATTGAGCTCTACAGGAGTGATCACAGGATCGCCTTCGCGGCAATCGCAGAGCAAGATGTTCAATTTATGACCCATAAACTTGATCAGCTCTCTTCACAAAACCATCCACAAAGGTTCCGGCAATCATGCCAAATACAGGACCAATGATTTTTTCCAATAAAACACTCTCAAACTCGTAATGCAACTGGAACTCTATTTTGCAAGCATCTTCTCTTAACGGCATGAAGCGCCAGTTGCCATGAAACTTCTTAAATGGCCCATCCACAAAGCTCATATCAATGGAGGTTGGACGGGTGTTGATATTCCGAGTATGAAAGAACTGTTCCAATCCCTTAAATTTGATATGGATTTTGGCATCCAAGATCTCTTCAGTTTGCTCATAGATCTCCACACCACCGCACCAAGGTAGGAAATCTTGATACTTGGCTACATCAATGACCAAGTTATACATTCTCTCTGCAGAATGCCCAATGAGTACTGTCTTAAATACGTCTGCCATAATCTCGTATTCTAACGATATAAATATATGAGCATCATTGATAACAAAAAAGCCTTTTTCGACTACTTCGTAGAAGAGCGATTTGAGGCAGGAATGGTCCTACAAGGATGGGAAGTTAAAGCCATCCGGGAAGGTCGCGTTCAAATCAAGGAAGCTTATGTGGTTATACGCGATGCAGAGATTTACCTGATTGGTTGCCATATCAGCCCACTGATCTCTGCTTCAACCCATGTTTTAGCTGATCCAGGGCGCACTAGAAAGCTACTCCTCAATGCCATTGAAATCAAAAAATTGATTGGTAAAGTTGAGCAACGTGGTTATACCCTGGTGCCACTGAACCTTCATTTCAGCAAAGGTCGCGTGAAATGTGAAATTGGCTTAGGCCGCGGTAAGAAACAACACGATAAGCGCGAAGCCTCCAAAGATAGAGACTGGCAAATAGAAAAAGCCCGAATTATGCGTTCGGGCTCCAAGATAGCGGACTAATTGAGTCCGCTTTTTTATTGCTGTTGTTTTGTTACTTAGCCAATAAAGTCCAGGTATCCACAACGCTATCTGGGTTTAATGAAATAGAGGTAATACCTTTATCCATTAACCATTTAGCAAAGTCAGGATGATCAGAAGGACCTTGACCGCAAATACCAATGTACTTACCTTTGGCACGACATGTCTCAATGGCTCTAGCCACCAAGAACTCAACTGCTGGGTCACGCTCATCAAAGTCAATCGCCAACAACTCCATGCCAGAGTCTCGATCCAAACCAAGCGTTAACTGAGTCAAGTCATTTGAGCCAATTGAGAAGCCATCAAAGTGCTCTAAGAACTGCTCAGCCAAAATAGCATTCGATGGGATTTCGCACATCATGATGACACGCAAACCATTTTCACCACGCTTCAGACCGTGCTTACCTAATAAGCCAATCACTCGTTCTGCTTGGCTCACAGTTCTAACAAACGGAATCATGATTTCAACGTTGGTTAGGCCCATGTCATTACGTACACGCTTCATCGCTTCGCATTCCATCGCAAATGCTTCTGCGAAATCATCAGAAATGTAACGAGATGCGCCACGGAAACCTAACATTGGGTTTTCTTCGTCAGGTTCATAACGTGAACCACCAATCAACTTCTTGTATTCGTTAGATTTGAAATCTGACAAACGCACAATTACTGGTTTTGGATAAAACGCCGCAGCAATTGTGGCAATACCCTCTGCCAATTTATCCACGTAGAAAGCTCTCGGGCTAGCATGACCGCGCGCCACACTTTCAACTGCCTTCTTTAAGTCCAAATCAATGTTTGGATACTCCAAAATTGCTTTCGGATGAACACCAATATTGTTATTGATGATGAATTCCAAACGAGCAAGACCAACACCGCCGTTAGGAATTTGGCAGAAGTCAAAAGCCAATTGTGGGTTACCCACGTTCATCATGATCTTGACAGGAATTTCAGGCAAGACACCACGAGTTACCTCAGTCACCTCAGTTTCGATAGGACCGTCATAAATACGACCCTCATCACCTTCCGCACAAGAAACCGTCACCACTGCGCCGTCCTTGAGTGCGTGAGTTGCATCACCGCAACCCACTACAGCAGGAACACCTAGCTCGCGCGCAATGATCGCCGCATGACAAGTACGTCCACCACGATTGGTCACAATCGCAGCAGCACGCTTCATCACTGGCTCCCAATTGGGATCTGTCATATCTGCCACCAAGACATCACCAGGCTGAACGCGATCCATCTCACTCGCATCCTTAACAACACGAACTGTTCCTGTACCAATCTTTTGACCAATCGCACGGCCAGTTGCTAATACTGTCGAATTGCCTTTGAGCTTGTAACGCATTTCTACTTTGCCATGCGCCTGACTCTTCACAGTCTCAGGACGTGCCTGAAGAATGTAAATCTTGCCGTCAATACCATCCTTACCCCACTCAATATCCATCGGACGTTGGTAGTGCTTTTCGATGATCATGGCGTATTTAGCTAATTCAGCAACATCTTCATCAGAAATGGAATAACGATTACGTTGCTCCAAAGGCACATCAACTGTCTTCACACGTCCAGTTTCACCAGGCGCAGTGAATTGCATCTGAATTAACTTAGATCCCAAGCTTCTACGAATGATTGAATATTTACCGGCAGCCAAGATTGGTTTGAATACATAAAACTCATCTGGGTTCACCGCGCCTTGCACCACGGTTTCACCCAAGCCATAGCTAGATGTAATAAAGACTGCATCCTGAAAGCCAGACTCAGTATCTAATGTGAACATCACGCCAGAAGCTGCCTTATCAGAACGCACCATGCGCTGAATACCAGCAGACAATGCCACCTCGGCATGAGCAAAACCTTTATGTACACGATATGAAATCGCACGGTCGTTGTACAAAGATGCAAATACTTCGCGGATGCGATGCAAGATGTCATCAATACCAACAACGTTCAAGAATGATTCTTGCTGTCCAGCGAATGATGCATCCGGTAAATCTTCGGCTGTAGCGGATGAACGAACCGCAAACGAACCCTTGCCATCCGCATCCAAAACCTTAAACGCCTCGCGAATTTCTTTTTCTAAGCGCTCTTGAAATGGCGCCTCTTCAACCCAGCGACGAATCTCAGCTCCAGCCTCAGCCAATGCTTTGACATCATCGACATTGAGCTTATCTAAACGATCATTAATACGCTCAGTTAATTTGTTGTGTACCAAAAAATCGCGGAATGCTAGTGCGGTTGTTGCAAAACCAGTTGGAACTCGCACACCCGAAGCATTTAACTGTGAAATCATCTCGCCTAATGAGGCATTTTTACCGCCGACTGACTCAACGTCAGACATGCGTAGCTCCTCAAAGGGTAAAACGTATGCATTTGCATGGTTTGGATTGGACATAACAACTCTCTAAGTAATGGGAAACTGGTTGCCAAGCTAGATCACAGCACTAGCTTTTATTGAATGTTTCTATTGTATCCTCTAGGAATCATCTATCAATAAATAACAATATGAGCGCAAAACCACGCACAGTATTCATCGTTTCAGACGGTACAGGGATTACAGCCGAGACATTCTCTCAGTCCATTTTGGCACAGTTTGAACTTCCTTTCAGGCAGGTCAGAATGCCCTTTATCGACACCGTTGATAAAGCTCATCAGGTTGTTAGAGAAATCAACGATTACGCCAAGACCTCCGGCTTGCAGCCAATTGTTTTTACCACTTTGGTGGATGCTGAAGTAAATGCGGTAGTGACAGCGTCTAATGGCGTCATGATGGATATGTTCCAAACCTTTATCGTGCCTCTTGAACAAGCTCTTGGCATGAAATCAACTCATGCCATTGGACGTTTCCACAACAATGCCGATACGGATTCTTATAAAAATCGTATCGAAGCCATTAATTTCTCACTAGCTCATGATGACGGACAGTCCAATCAAAATCTAGCTGATGCCGATGTTATCTTGGTAGGCGTTTCAAGAAGCGGTAAAACCCCCACTAGCTTGTATTTAGCCATGCAATACGGCCTAAAGTCAGCCAACTACCCATTGATCCCAGATGATTTTGAAAGAAATCAGATGCCCGTTGATATCCAACCTTATCGCAAGAAACTATTTGGACTCACCATCGACCCAATGCGTCTCTCAGAAATCAGAAATGAACGTCGACCAGGTAGCAACTACGCCAAAATTGAAAACTGTCGTTATGAGGTCAGCGAAGCGGAAGCAATGATGAGAAAACATGGCATCCCATGGTTATCTACCACCAACAAATCTATCGAAGAAATTGCTACTACTATCTTGCAAGAAATTAAACCTGATAGACCAAACTACTAAAAGTTCTTAGTCTTGAGACTCGCGACGCACCCTGCGCATCTCAAATAAACAGATGGCAGCTGCCGCACCAACATTCAGAGATTCTACGCAAGGGTCTTGAGGGACGATAACGCCTTTGGCAATTGCTAAAAGCTCAGCATCAACACCAGCACCCTCATTACCAAATACCCATGCGTGAGGGTCTAATAACTCATCACCTAAATCATACAAATCTTGATCCGCAATCAAGCTAGTTGCTAGCAGAGGGATTTTAATTTTTTCGCGTATTTGATTAAGCGTCCACGCCTCAAATACTTTTAAGTGTCGATGAGCTCCCATGGCAGCTCTAAGCACTTTAGGAGACCATACTTGGGCAGTGCCCTTCATACAAATCACGTGCGACAAACCTGCTGCTGCCGCAGTTCTCATCATAGATCCAACGTTACCAGCATCCTGAATGCAGTCCAAAATCAATACATCTTTTTTAAATTCTGCTGGAAACTCATGCTTTGGCATACGTATACAAGCCATGATGGGCGGAGCATTTTCTAGCTCCGTTAACTTCTTCCAAAGTGAGTCCTCTAGTACATAAAGATCGGTGCTAGGCACAGCGGCTAATTGCATATCAATCACAGCTGCAATTTCAGGCTGCTCCATCCCCGACTCGGTGGTGAATATCTCCACCATATCCTCACTTGCAAGCCATGCCTGAGCCAAATGAATGCCTTCAATCACGGCAAGACCAAGCTCTTGACGTGTCTTATTGGCTTTAGCACCACCCTCTAACAAAACCTTGAGGCGTTTGACTAATGCATTTTCGTTAGAGCTGATGTATTTGGCATCTTTCATAGCAACTTAGTTTCCATCACTTCTCTAACAGGTGCAAATGTTTTTCGATGCGCAGGACATGGGCCGAATTCTTTTAGGGCTTCAACATGCATGGGCGTTGGATAACCCATGTGCTGATTAAAGCCATACATTGGATACGCTTCATGCAATACCTGCATATCTCGATCTCTGGTAACTTTTGCCAATATAGATGCAGCAGAAATAGCCTGAACCTTGCTATCGCCTTTGACAATGGCTTCCATCTCTATATTCACTTTAGGACAACGGTTACCATCAATCAAAGCCTTATCAGGAAGCCGACCCAAAGTTTTTTCTAAACCCTCAATGGCTCGCTTCATCGCCAACATCGTGGCTTGCAAGATATTGATGGAATCTATTTCAACTGCAGAAGCTTCTGCAATACACCAAGCTTTTGAATCACGAATAATGATGTCAAATAATTCATCACGCACTTTTGCGGATAACTTTTTTGAATCCTTCAAACCATCAATTGGCTTGTTAGGATCCAGTATCACAGCTGCGGCAACAACTGATCCAGCTAGCGGACCTCTACCCGCTTCATCTACGCCGCAGACCCACTCATACTCAGCGGGCATTGATCACATCCGCAATCACATTGGCTACCAATTTACCTGTTGGTAAATGCAATGACTCATGCATATTGGTAAACCGCTCTTTCAAATTTGCCACCTTGGCAGGCTGATCCAGCCAAGCTAACGTTGCTTGAGCTAAGGCATCAGGCGTAGCAGCATCCTGAAGCAATTCAGGAACAATGAATTCTCCTGCCAGAATATTTGGTAATCCCACATAAGGTAAATAAGCTTGACGCTTCATGATCCAAGCAGTTAGTGCCGGCACCTTATATGAAATCACCATTGGTTTTTTCCACAATGCCGCCTCTAGTGTGGCAGTACCGCTGGCAATCAAAACAACATCTGCAGCCTCTAAGGCCAAGCTAGCTTGGCCATCCAATAAATGGATCCTAATTTGAGGGTGACGTTCTCTGATTCTCTCAGCTAATTGTTTGATGGCAGGCTTCAAACTCTCTGTGGCAATAGGTACAACAAACTCAATATCTTGTTGGTATTGCTCAAACATCTTGCCGATTGCCTCAAAAAATCCAGGAGCAATCATCGCAATTTCTGACTTTCTACTGCCCGGCAAAACAGCAACCACAGCAGAACCTGTCTTCACATTTAATTTTTGTTTAGCTCCATCGGTATCCGGAACCATCGGAATGGTTGATGCCAATGGGTGACCAACATATGTTGCTTGAATACCGGCGCGATCGTAGATCTCTGACTCAAACGGAAAGATACAAAGCATGTGATCAACAGACTCTTTGATCCCCTTGATGCGACCACCACGCCAAGCCCAAATGGAAGGACTAATAAAATGAATCGTTGGAATGCCTGCCGCTTTTAACTTTTTCTCAACACCCAGATTAAAGTCTGGTGCATCAATACCTAAATAAGCTTTTGGCGGATGAGCCATTAACTCTTTAATGAGTGCTTGCCTCACAGACAAAATCGCAGGCAATTGTTTAATCGCCTCAACATAACCACGTACTGCCAATGTCTCCATGGGCCAAAGGGCCTCAAAGCCCTCTGCGACCATCTTAGGGCCACCAATGCCTTTGGTATTTAAATGCTCTAGCTGTGGTTCTGCTTTGATAGCTGCCAAAACGCTGGCAGCCAGCATATCTCCAGATGGCTCACCGGCAACACAGGCAAGATAAGAATTATCTGCCAACTGATTAGCGGGCAATGCCGCGCTGTGAAGCGGCGATAAAGTCATGGAATATTCTTAGTTTTTCAGCAGTTTGTGCTTCTGTAGATTCTTTTTGTTCAGCCAAACTAGCAATTGCTTTTTTAGCATCTTCAAAGCTTAAACCTTCTTTGTATAAAAGCTTGTATGCCTGCTTCAAAGCTGTGATTGTCTCTGGATTAAATCCACGACGCTTCAAACCTTCTGCATTTAAACCGTGTGGTTCAGCAATTGGACCTGAGGCAATCACATAAGGAGGTAAATCTTGTACCAACTTAGATGCGCCACCAATCATAGAGTGCTCACCAATACGTACAAACTGATGAACGCCAGACATACCACCCAAAATGGCGTGATCATCTACATGCACATGCCCTGCAATTTGAGCATTGTTTGAGAAAATGGTGTTGTTACCGACCACACAATCATGGGCAATGTGCACATACGCCATGATCCAATTGTCATTACCAATTTTTGTAATACCTTGATCTTGAATCGTACCTGTGTGCAAGGTAGTGAACTCACGAATCATATTGCGATCACCAATGATCAACTGAGTCGGTTCACCACGATACTTCATGTCTTGTGGCGCACCACCCACAGAGGCAAAGTGACCAATCTTGTTCTCTTGCCCAATCGTTGTGCAACCTTCCACCACTGTGTGCGCACCGATTTGTGTCTTAGCGCCAATTTTGACATTGGGGCCAATGACTGCGTAAGGACCGATTTCTACGCCCTCTGCAATCTCCGCTTTAGAGTCAACAATGGCTGTTGGATGTATCAAAGCCATCTTAGGCTTCCTTTTTACGAATCGTGCACATCAAATCTGCTTCTGTCACGACCACATCATTCACTGTGGCAAAGGTTTTAAATTTCCAAATGCCACCTTTAAAGCGCTCTACTGAGGCATTGAGGATTAATTGATCACCTGGTGTCACTGGCTTCTTAAAGCGCGCATTATCAATGCCAACGAAGAAATACACAGAGTCATCGATTGCATCTTGACCGAATGTTAAAAGCGCTGCGGTTTGTGCCAACGCTTCCAAAATCAAAACGCCTGGCATCACAGGAAACTCAGGAAAGTGGCCAGTAAATTGTGGCTCATTCATGGAGATGTTTTTAAGAGCTTTAACACGCTTACCAGCTTCTAACTCTAAAACACGATCCACCAATAAAAAAGGATAGCGATGCGGAAGCATCTTCAGAATCTGATTGATATCAAAATTAACAAGTTCAGTCATGACAATCCCTTTATTTCTTATCTTGAGTAATAGTTTTAATTTGCTGCTCTAAATCTTTAATCTTTTGTCGCATTTTATCTAGCCCGCGAACTAATACCGCTGTCTTCTCCCAATCTCTGTGTGGCAACATGGGGAATACACTGGTGTATTGCTGTCCGGGCTCAACAATTGATTTCATGATGGATGTGCCACCTGAAATAGTGGTTCGATCTGCAATCTGAATATGCCCTGCAAAACTAGTCGAACCACCAATCATGCACATTTTGCCAATTGTTGTGCTACCAGCGACTGCGGTATTGCCTGCAATTACCGTTAAAGCACCAATATGGGCATTGTGGGCAATTTGTACCAAGTTATCGATTTTGCAACCATCATCAATGCGAGTATCTGCCATGGCACCGCGGTCCACAGATGTGTTTGAGCCGATCTCCACATCATTACCAATCACCACTCGACCGGTTTGAGGAACCTTCACCCACTCACCAGCAGCTAAGTCTGGCGCAAAACCAAAACCATCAGAACCAATCACTGTGCCGCTATGAATGATGTTTCGAAGTCCAATTTGGCAGTTGTAATAAATAGTCACGTTGGGATACAACAAGGTGTCATCACCAATCGTGACATTTTCACCAACATGAACTTGCGAAACCAATACCGCCCGAGCACCAATTTTGGCACCCTTACCCACAACACATAGTGGGCCAACATGAGCTGAATCAGAAATCTCAGCACCAGCCTCAATCACTGCAGTTGGATGAATCCCTGGTTGGTACTGCGGAGTGGCATGCTTGGCAAACTCCTGCGCAATTCTGGCAAAGAGTGCATAAGGATTTTTATGAATTAAAAAGCTTCTCTGCTGACCACCATCGGTAGCAACTAAAAAGTCATAATCAGCCTCAGAGACAATTAAACCAGCTGCTTTACTAACTGCGGCTTCATTGCGATAAAGAGGATTTGCTAGGAAAGCAAGCTGACCTGCGCCAGCTTGATTAAGAGGCGCAAAGCTAGAAACCTGCGCCTTGCCATCGCCCGCTAAGCGAGCCGAATAGCGTTCGGCTAACTCAGCAATGGTTGGCATTGATAACCTACTTGAAATAATTAACGAAGGTTATTAAGTGCCTTGATCACGTCATCAGTCACTTCAATCTTTGGACTAACGTAGGCAGCTTCTTGCACAATTAAATCAAGCTTTCTTTGCTCAGCAACAACCTTCAATGCTTGATTAGCTTTTTGAGCAATTTTTGAACGCTCTTCAAAGCTACGTTGATTAACGTCTTCCGTAAACTCACGTTGCTTGCGTTGCAATTCACGATCAGCGTCAGCCAACTCACGTTGCTTACGCACACGCTCAGCATCAGGCATCACTGCTGCATCTTTATCTAGTTTTTCTGCAGCGGTTTTAATTTTTTGAGCATCATCACGCAACTCTTTTTCGCGCTTAGCGAATTCAGACTGAAGCTTTGCTTGACTAGCTTTAGCCATATTAGATTCTTTAAAAATACGCTCAGAATTAACAACACCAATGCGGCCACTAAAGTCTTTAGCTTCATCTGCAGCGAATACCGCAGTAGATGTAAGACCAACAGAAACAAGCAGTGTCGCTAGTGTTGATTGAATTAATTTTGAGTTAATGCGATTCATATATAAACCTTAAAAAAATTAAAACGCTGTACCAATCTGGAACTGGAATCTCTGTAGGCGATCACCAGGCTTAGTATTTAGTGGGAAACCATAACTAAACTTGAGTGGACCCAATGGAGAAATCCATGAAAGACCAAAACCAGTAGAAGTTCTCAAACCTGAAAAATTTGGAACTCCGTCATAAATATTACCAGCATCCAAGAAGCCGAAAATACGCAATGTTTTATCAACCCCAGAACCAGGTACAGGGAAAGTATATTCCACATTACCCACCAATTTAGATGACCCACCCACTGGGGTAATTGCGCCATTTAGAGTATTTGTATATGAAGGCCCTAGAGAACCAGGCATGTAACCCCTCACCGAACCAATACCACCCACAAAGTAGTTTTTCGTTACAGGGAATGGCTTCTTGTTGTAGGTGTCACCATAACCAATCTCACCGTTAAAAGACAAAATATTGCCCTTTGAGAATGGGTAGAAGTACTGGTGTTGATAATAAACACGGTAGTACTGTAAATCTGCTAGTGGTGTACCGTACTCAAAGTTCACTTGTTGATACGTGCCGCGAGAAGGAATCAAAGCACTGTCTCTAGCAT
>CAYFKY010000003.1:14335-28453 GCA_964343915.1 uncultured Polynucleobacter sp.
AAGTTCACTTGTTGATACGTGCCGCGAGAAGGAATCAAAGCACTGTCTCTAGCATCACGTGACCAACCAATAGTGAACGGCACGTTCATGTTGCTCTTACCGTAGGCGTCAATGTAACTAGTGTAACGCTGAGGTGTGTTAACAGATGTTTCCATCGATAACTGCTCAATACCCAAGCCAAAGAATACGCGATCTACTTCAGAATATGGAACACCTAGTTTGAAGCTACCGCCTGTAGAAACGATTCTGTATTCAGAATCGCCCAAGTAGTACAACGGTCTTGAAGTTCTTGTGTAAACCTCTGTAAAACGACTGATACCGTCTTCTGTGAAGTAAGGATCGTAGTTTGATAAGGCTAAGGTTCTATTAGTTTTACCAGTATTAACGTTCAAACCAATGCTAGTACCTGTACCAAAAGCATTCTCTTGAGAAATACCCGCAGTCAAAATCAATTTATCTGTGGATGAGAAGCCCGCACCCAAACTCAAAGAGCCGGTTGGCTTTTCTGCTACTTTGATACCCACATCCACCTGATCAGATACACCAGGAATATCTTCTGTATTCACCTCAACATCAGTGAAGTAACCAAGTCTGTTAATACGATCTTTCGATAGCTTGAGTTTTTCACTGTCAAACCAAGAGCTTTCAAGTTGACGCATCTCGCGACGAATTACTTCATCACGTGTTTTTGCATTACCTGACACGTTGATCTTGCGAACATAGGTACGCTTACCTGGGTCAACAATCAAATTAAGATCGACTAACTGCTTATCTTTTTGCAAATTAGGTTGTGGGTTAATCGCTGCGAAAGCATAACCGTAAGCACCCAACTTATCTGCAATAGCTTTTGTGCTCTCAGTTAATTTAGCTGATGAGAAAACATCACCCACTTTTAAATTAACTAATTTAGCTAACTCTTCTTCTTTATTTAATAACTCACCCGCCAACTTCACTGAAGCAACCTTGTATTGTTGGCCTTCACGAATGTTGATGTTGAGGTAAATACCTTTTTTATCAGGTGTAATTGAAACTTGCGTTGACTCAATCACAAACTCTAAGTAACCACGATTCAAATAATATGAACGAATCGCCTCTAAGTCAGCTGTTAACTTCTGCTTAGAGTAAAGATCGTTTTTGGTATACCAAGACAACCAGTTAGGCGTTGAGAGTTGCATCTCTTCACGCAAATCTTTTTCTTTGAACGCTTGGTTACCAACGATATTAATTTGAACAATCTTAGAAACTTGACCTTCATCGACGTTAAACACAATCGCTACGCGGTTGCGCTCAACGGGAGTCACTGTAGTAACTACTTCTGCGGCGTAATAGCCACGAGACACATACTGACGCTTAAGCTCTTGCTCAGCTTTATCAATGAGAGCTTTATCGTAATAACGAGCTTCAGCAACACCCACAGCCTTGAGAGACTTCTTCAAAGCATCTTTATCAAATTCTTTAATGCCCGTGAACTCAAGTTGCGAAACCGCCGGTCTTTCTTCAACGGTTACAACCAACACTTGGCCATCTGACTCAACTTTAACGTCTTTAAAGAAACCAGTGTTGTACAAGGCACGGATCGCATCTGCACCCTTGTCATCTGTGAACGTCTCACCAACTTTTACAGGCAAGTAACTGAAAACTGTGCCAGGCTCAACCCTTTGCAAGCCTTCAACTCGAATATCTTTCACCACGAATGGATCAGCTGCCCAAACAGAGCTGCATAGAAGACCTGCTGCAATTGCAGCTAGAGGTGTACGAATAAATTTTTTACTTGGTTTCAACGTAAAAACAATCTAGAAATATCGTTAAACAAAGCCAATATGGTTAATAACATTAGGCTACCAACACCAACTCTTTGAAGCACATTTTGCCATGCTTCAGGAACCTTACTTCCTGTGAGCAATTCCCATGCATCATACAGTAGCTGACCACCATCTAACATAGGTAAAGGCATCAAATTAAGAATCCCCAAACTGATACTAATTAAGGCTAAGAACCCCAGATAAGACTGCCACCCCACCTGGACTGATTTACCTGCCATATCAGCAATACTCAAAGGGCCACCAATCTGCTTGATGGATGATTCGCCTGTGAAAATACCGCCCAACATCCTCAGCGAAACCACACTGACATCCCAAACACGCTCCACAGCCACGCTTAACGAGTCAAATAGACCTAATTTCAACTCAAATATAGCCACAGGCTCAGTTAAATCAGGTCTAACACCCAATGCCGCCATAGGATCAACATCTGGCGCCAACTTAGGCATTTTTTCTTCTTTAAAAACAATGGCTTGCTCATCACCCTTGATTGTTTTAACCTGTAGAACAAAGCCTTCTTTAGCTGTGACTGCATCTAAAAGACGCCATCTCAACTGATTCCAGCTAAGAATTGAACGAAATGCTTGGTCATCACCCTGCTTCCACCCAATCACCGTATCACCACCAAAAACTCCTGCCTCATAAGCCAAACTGGCTTGTGTAGGCTCTGCCAACTTTGAGGGAATCTGAGGAACTCCAGTAAGAAACAAAGTTGCCAGGAAAATAATCGCCAAAATAAAGTTGGCTAATGGACCAGCGGCCACGATCAATGATCTTTTCCATAGGGGCTTACTCTTAAATGAGTTTTCATCCATTTTCACGTAACCACCCAACGGCAAGCTACTCAGCGCCCATTCCGTTGCCTCTGGATTTTTTTGATAAGTCCAAAGTGTTTTGCCAAAACCTACAGAGAATCTTAAAACTCTCACGCCGCAAAGTCGTGCAGCACTGTAATGACCAAACTCGTGAAAACTAACCAATAAACCAATTGCGACTAGAAAACCTATAAGAGACCAAAAAGCTGCCATGATTAGTAAGCCTTAATAATGCTTTGAGCGACTACTCTAGACTTTTGATCCGCAGCCAAGATTGCCTCCAACTGATCAGCTGGTGTAACGCTGAATTGGTCGAGTGTTTTAGCAACAACATCTGCAATTTGAGTGAACTTAATTGTTTGCGCCAAGAATGCTTCAACTGCGACTTCATTGGCAGCATTTAAAACAGTTGGCATCAAACCACCCAAGCTCAATGCTTGATATGCCAATTTCAATGAAGGAAATTTTTGACTATCGACTTCTTCAAAATGAAGCTGACTTAACTTCATGAAATCTAATTCTTCTACACCACCATCGATTCGATTGGGCCAACCCAAACCATAGGCAATCGGAGTCTTCATATCTGGTTGCCCGAGTTGAGCAATCACAGAACCATCCACATAGCGAACCATGGAATGAATCACACTTTGCGGATGTATCAAGACCTTAATTTGTTCAGCAGGCACGCCAAACAAATAGTGAGCCTCAATTACCTCTAAGCCCTTATTCATCATGGTTGCTGAATCAACAGAAATTTTGCGGCCCATCACCCAGTTAGGATGGGCGCAAGCCTGCTCTGGGGTAACACTAGCCAACTGATCCAGAGAATGATTTCTAAAGGGGCCGCCAGATGCAGTCAAAAGAATTTCTTTAACACCTAAGGTGCTGTACTGACCTCTTGCTCCACCATTGGATGTATTTGCATCTGGTAGACATTGATAAATGGCATTGTGCTCACTATCAATTGGCAATAGTTCAGCACCGCTTTGTGCAATCGCTGCCATAAATATGTCACCAGCCATCACCAATGATTCTTTGTTGGCGAGCAATATTCGTTTACCTAATTTCGCTGCCTCAATGGTTGGCACCAAACCTGCCGCACCAACAATCGCTGCCATCACTGTGTCCACAGATGGCAATGTAGAGGCAGTTGCTAGTGCCTCTGGGCCATATTGAATATCTGTCTTAATGTTCGCCGCTCGGAGCAAATCTTGCAAATGTTGCGCAGCGCTGGCGCTACCAACCACAGCTAACTCTGGTTTGAACTCGATACATTGCTGAGCCAGTACCTCTACATTTCTGTGGGCTGTTAACGCTTTAATGGTAAATAAATCTGGGTGCGCACGCACCACCTGTAACGTATTAACGCCAATAGAACCGGTCGACCCCAATACACAAATATGTCTCATGGTTTTTAAGCAACCAAAATCATTAAAAGTGCGGCCAATGGCAATACTGGCAATAAGGCATCAATTCTGTCTAAGAATCCACCGTGACCAGGCAATAAAGCACTGCTGTCTTTAACGCCCGCGATTCTCTTCATTTGAGATTCAAATAGGTCACCCTGAATACTCATGATCACGCTCAGTGTTGTTAAAGCCAACAAACCTAGCCAACCTAATTTTTCTTGAAGGATGTAAAAGTAGTTAGTACGAGTTAAATCATATTCAGATAAAACCACCACTGATAAAACAGCAATACACAAAACCAATAACCAACCACCCACAGCACCCTCAATGGATTTACCAGGGCTTAAACGAATCGCTAGCTTATGTTTACCAAATGCTTTGCCTGCAAAATAAGCGCCAATATCTGCCGCCCAGACTAAAACCAATACAGATAAGAATAATGACATGCTAATGGCACGCAAATGCATGAGAGCAAACCAACATGCTGGCAATATAAACAAACCGATCACCGCTAATGGCCAACGCCAAAAACTCATATTGAGTTCAAGCGCTCGGCTCATGAAAAAAGGTACCAATAACAACCAAAATGCCAAGGTTGCCCAAAGCAAAAACTCAACCGCATGAATATCGGCATACATGAACCAGGTGGCTAAATTGAGTAAACACAGTCCTGCATAGGAGTAGGCTCTTTTAACATTTTGCGGGAACAATAAACGCCACCACTCCCAGGCAGCCAAAGTGATCACGAGAGCAATCAAAACACCCAACCAAATTAATGGTGCAAACCACAATACAGGCAGAAAAACTGCTAATAATGCTAAGGCTGTGATTACGCGCGTTTTTAACATCTACTCAACCTTATCTTTATTGGCACTAACTACCTGAGCACTGGTTCTGCCAAATCTGCGCTCTCTATCTTGATACCAAGCAAAAGACTCTCTTAGCGCAGCAGGATCAAAATCTGGCCAAAGCACATCTGTGAAATAAAGCTCTGTGTAGGCTAACTGCCAAAGCAAGAAGTTACTGATACGCTGCTCGCCACCCGTTCTAATAAACAAGTCTGGCTCTGGAGCAAATGACATACTTAAATGAGGCGTCAACAAAGCTTCTGTGACGTTCTCTGGGGCAATACTTGGATTGGCTTTCAAGCAAGCTGATACCGCCTGCAACATGTCCCAACGACCACCATAGTTCGCTGCGATGGTTAAATTGAGGCCGGTGTTTTCTGCTGTACGAGCCTCAGCTTGCGCCACACGCTCCTGAATCAAGGGATCAAAACGACTTAAGTCGCCAATCAATCTCAAACGAACATTATTACGATGTAAACGGGTAATTTCTTTTTCTAATGCCGTTAAAAATAACTTCATTAAAAAACCAACTTCTTCTGCAGGTCTGCGCCAGTTCTCAGAACTGAAGGCAAATAAAGTTAGATATTGAACGCCAGCATCACCACAGTCTTTGACAATCTTACGAACTGTTTCTAAGCCTTGCTTATGACCTGCCACTCTGGGTAAAAAACGCTTAGTAGCCCAGCGACCATTGCCATCCATGATGATGGCAACGTGCTTAGGCACTCCAGTCACCTCAGGAACATCCTGAGTTGAACTGGTGTGTGCTTGAGTTGATTGGGTGGTCATAGATGAACTATTTAAGCTTTGGCTTAAACAGTCATGATCTCTTTTTCTTTTTCAGAAATAATTTTGTCAATTTCAGCAACAAAACGATCAGTCATCTTTTGAACTTCATCCTGAGAACGACGCTCGTCATCTTCAGAAATTTCTTTATCTTTAGCTAACTTCTTCAAAGACTCATTCGCATCACGTCTTAAGTTACGCACAGCAATCTTTGAATCTTCACCTTCGCCTTTAACAACTTTTGTTAATTCTTTACGGCGCTCTTCAGTCAAGGCTGGCATCGGTACACGAATGATGTTGCCTTGCGTTGCAGGATTTAGACCTAGATCAGACTCACGAATGGCTTTTTCAACTGCCGCCATCATGTTCTTTTCCCATGGTTGTACAGTCAAAGTTCTAGCATCAGCCAAACCTAAGTTAGCCACTTGCGCTAAAGGAGTTGGGTTACCGTAATAATCAACGTTAATTTGCTCCAAAATACCAGGGTGAGCACGGCCCGTTCTAATTTTTTGCAAATTAGACTTCAATGACTCAATCGACTTGGTCATTTTTTGTTCTGTGGTTTTTTTAATATCTGCAGCAGACATAATGCTTCCTTTTATACGTGTACCAATGTGCCTTCGTTTTCACCCATCACCACACGCTTTAGCGCACCTGGTTTGAGGATTGAAAATACTTTAATAGGTAGTTTTCTGTCGCGACATAAAGCAAAAGCTGTCGCATCCATGACTTGTAAATTTTTAATAATCGCTTCATCAAAGCTAATAGTGTCATATCTAGTAGCTGTTGGATCTTTCTTAGGATCGCTGGTGTAGATACCGTCTACTTTAGTAGCTTTTAGGACCACCTCTACACCCATCTCTGCACCACGTAGTGCTGCAGCTGTATCTGTTGTAAAGAACGGGTTGCCCGTACCAGCAGCAAACACCACTACCTTACCTTCTTCCATGTGACGAATTGCTCTAGGGCGAATATACGGCTCAACCACTTGATCCATCCTCAAAGCAGATTGCACACGTGCCTCAACACCTTTTTGACGCAAGGCATCTTGCAAGGCCAAGGAGTTCATCATGGTTGCCAACATACCCATGTAGTCAGCTGTTGCACGATCCATACCTGCCGCACCACCTGCCACACCTCTAAATATATTGCCGCCACCAATCACGATGGCTAACTGCACCCCACTTTGGACCACTTCAGCAACATCTGTCACCATGGCATCGATGGTGGATGGGTTGATTCCATAAGAATCGTCGCCCATTAAGGCTTCACCTGATAGTTTTAACAACACTCTTTTGTATGCTGGCATGGTTAGTCTCTCTATTGTGGGCAATCATCAAGTTCCGAAAGTATAAAGGGCACGAAGGTATTAACCCCGTGCCCTTTCGAACTACTAGTACTACTTAGGCCGTGGCTTTTGCAGCAGCTACCTGGGCAGCTACTTCAGCAGCGAAGTCGTCTTGACGCTTCTCAATACCTTCACCAACAACATACATCGTAAAGCTCTTAATTGTTGTGTTTGCAGCTTTCAACATTTGCTCTACAGTTTGCTTGTCGTTTTTAACGAAAGTTTGATTTAACAAAGAAACTTCTTTCAAGTACTTCTGAACAGAACCTTCAACCATCTTAGCAACGATGTCAGCAGGTTTGCCTGATTCAGCAGCCTTCAACTCAGCAACACTTTTCTCTGTAGCAATCTTGTCAGCAGGAACATCAGCAGCTGACAAAGCGATTGGCTTCATCGCAGCAATGTGCATAGCCACGTCTTTAGCAGCTGTGTCATCACCAGTGTATTCAACCATCACACCAATACGTGTGCCATGTAGATATGAAACCAATTTGCTGTCGCCAGAAAAACGTGTGAAACGACGCAAAGACATGTTTTCACCGATACGACCGATCAACTCAGCACGAACTTCTTCAACTGTCTTGCCAGCATATGGCAACGCAGATAAAGCAGCTACATCAGCTGGGTTTTTCTCAGCAACTAATTGAGCACATGCGTTGCTCAAAGCTAGGAAGTCATCGTTTTTAGAAACGAAGTCTGTTTCACAGTTCACTTCAACTAAAGCACCAGTTGTGCCGTTGATGAATGCAGTGATAACACCTTCTGCAGTAACACGTGAAGCAGCTTTACCAGCTTTGCTACCAAGTTTTACACGCAGAATTTCTTCCGCTTTGGCCATATCGCCATCAGCTTCAGTTAAAGCTTTTTTGCACTCCATCATTGGAGCATCGGTTTTGGCGCGTAGTTCGCCAACCATTGCAGCAGTAATTGCAGCCATTACTCACCCTTTCCTTCTTCAACGAACTCATCAGCATCGCCCTTAACAGCTTCTAGAACTTGCTGAACTGCATTAGCTTTACCTTCCAAGATAGCGTCAGCCATCGCGCGAACGTATAGAGAAACAGCCTTGCTTGAGTCATCGTTACCTGGAATGATGTAATCAACACCTTCAGGTGAGTGGTTGGTATCAACCACAGCAATCACTGGAATACCTAATTTCTTAGCTTCTGTGATAGCAATCTTGTGGTAACCAACGTCCACCACGAAAATCGCATCAGGAGTACCAGCCATATCTTGAATACCGCCTAGTGACTTCTCTAGTTTTTCGATATCACGGCTAGTTGTCAAAGCTTCCTTCTTAGACAAACGCTCCCAATCGCCATTTTCGCGAGCAGCAGTCATGTCTTTTAGACGCTTGATAGAACCTTTAACAGTTTTGAAGTTAGTCAATGTACCGCCCAACCAACGTGCATCCACGTAAGGCATACCAGCACGAGTTGCCTCTTCAGCGATGATCTCTTTTGATTGACGCTTTGTACCTACGAACAAAATTGTGCCGCGGTTAGCCGCTACTTGACGCACAAACTTTTGCGCTTCCAAGAACATTGGAAGAGTTTTTTCGAGGTTGATAATATGAATTTTGTTGCGATGACCGAAAATATAAGGGGCCATCTTTGGTGACCAGAAGCGAGTTTGGTGACCAAAATGGCAACCGGCTTCCAGCATTTGACGCATAGTCACAGACATGTAAATCTCCTAAGGGTTAAGTCTAGAACCAAGTCCTGACTGCACTAAAAAGTGCCACCCTGGACGGCTTGGTTCGTGATTCTGCTCCAGACCATCTGAAACAGTGCCCGTATTGTACCCTAAAAATAGTATTAAAGCCATGAAAACTATGAATTTATGCTGGATAATCGAGGTATGTTGACTGAAACTAAAAAACCCTCTTCCCTTGAATTTATAGCCGGCATGCGTGAAGCTGGGCGCTTGGCGAGTGAAGTATTGGACCATGTCACCCCCTTTGTTAAGGCAGGCGTGACCACCGGTGAACTGGACCGTATTTGCCATGAATACATGGTGAATGTACAAAAAACCGTGCCAGCCCCCCTCAATTACCAACCTCCGGGCTATCCGCCGTTTCCAAAATCGATCTGCACCTCAGTCAATGACGTGATCTGCCATGGCATACCTGGCGACAGAATCCTCAAAGATGGCGATGTGGTTAATTTAGACATTACTGTTATCACGCCAACTGGCTACTATGGGGACACCAGCCGTATGTTTGCTATAGGTGAACCATCCATTTTGGCTAAGAGACTGTCTCAAGTAACCTACGAATGTATGTGGCTAGGCATTGCTCAGGTGAAGCCAGGCTGCACCTTAGGTGATATTGGACACGCGATTCAAAGCCATGCGGAAGGCGCCGGATATTCAGTCGTACGTGAATACTGTGGTCACGGAATTGGCCAAGTTTTCCACGATGAGCCTCAAATTGTTCATTACGGCAAACCAGGTCTTGGAGAAAAACTCTACGAAGGCATGACTTTTACGATTGAGCCAATGATCAATGCGGGCAAACGAGACATTCGCACAATGCCTGATCAATGGACGGTTAAAACCAAAGACAGAAGCCTATCAGCCCAATGGGAGCACACTTGCTTGGTTACTGCCACGGGTGTTGAAGTTCTCACCTATTCTGCAGGCAGCCCACCTCCACCAGAGTGTGTTGGCAATCTTCAATTTAGACCCTGAGTCCATGAATCATGGATACCCTCGCCACTCTTAAAACTCGTCGACAAGCGCGATTTGAGGAATTTAAGAAGGATCTAAACGTTAGCAAGCTAACTAAGGATGTCTGCCAATTAACTGATCAACAGTTGTTGCTAGCCTGGCAAGAGAGTGGTCTTGATCGCTATGCAGCTTTGGTGGCAGTCGGCGGCTTTGGTCGTGGCGAATTATTTCCATATTCAGACGTTGATATCCTGGTTCTTCTCTCAGAAAAATTAAGTGCCGAGGATTTATCGATTGTTAACCCCAAGGTAGAAGCATTTATTACGCGCTGCTGGGACTTAGGAATAGAAATTGGCTCATCCGTTAGAAACATTGATGAGTGCCTACAAGAAGCTGCTGCAGATATCACTGTCAGAACATCGCTTTTAGAGTCACGCTGGGTGGGAGGTGACAAAAAGTTATATCGCCGCTTCTTAGTTCAGTTTGACGCTGCCATGGATGCAAAAGCGTTCTACCAGGCCAAACTGTTAGAACTTCGTCAACGTCACCACAAACATAATGACACGCCCTACTCTTTAGAACCTAACTGCAAGGAAAGCCCGGGCGGCTTAAGAGATCTTCAAGTTATTCTGTGGATGACAAAAGCAGCCAAACTGGGCAATAGCTTTTCTGATTTACATAAAAAGGGTTTGCTGACCAAACGAGAATCCTTAGAAATCAATCGCAATCTAAAGTTCTTACAAACCTTAAGAACTCAATTACATTTGGTGGCCAAACGTCGTCAAGATGTTTTGGTGTTTGATTTGCAAACCCAACTGGCTGAAGCCTTTGGCTTGGACTCTGAAAACGGCACGCGTGCCAGTGAAAAGATCATGAAGAGGTATTACTGGGCAGCCAAAGCGGTAACCCAGCTAAATGAGATTCTTCTACAAAACATTGAAGCCATCCTGTTTCCAAAAGAATCAAGAATCACCCGACCTGTTTCAGAACATTTTGTTGAGAAACAAGGTCTGCTCGATATTGTTGATCCGCTACTTTTTGAAAAACACCCCGAACAGATTTTGCGAGCTTTCTTGCTCTATACAAAAACACCTGGGGTCAAGGGGTTCTCAGCTCAAATACTCAGAGGCCTCTATAACGCTCGCGGTCTAATGAATGCTCAGTGGCGCAATAACCCTGAGAACCGCGCATGCTTTATGGATATCGTTAAACAACACGATGGCATCACCCATGCTTTCAGATTAATGAATCAAACCAGCGTTCTGGGCAGATATCTACCAGCCTTTAGACGCATTGTTGGTCAAATGCAGCATGACTTATTCCATGTCTACACGGTTGATCAACATATTCTGATGGTGCTGCGCAACGTCAGAAGATTTTGGGTTGTTGAGCACACACACGAATTTCCATTCTGCAGTCAACTAGCCGCCAACTACGATAAACCCTGGTTATTAATTTTGGCTGCCCTATTCCATGACATCGCAAAGGGTCGAGGTGGTGATCACTCGGAATTAGGTAAAAAAGATGCGCGCCAATTTGGTAAACAACATGGCTTATCAAAAGAAGATACTGACATCTTGGTTTGGTTAGTGGCAGAACATCTCACCATGAGTCAGGTGGCACAGAAACAAGATATTGGCGACCCAGATGTGGTGAAAGCATTTGCCAAACGAGTCAAAACTGAACGACGTCTCACAGCGTTATATTTATTAACTGTTGCCGATGTCAGAGGCACTAGCCCTAAAGTTTGGAATGCTTGGAAAGGCAAGTTGCTGGAAGACCTCTACAAACTGACTCTGCGAGTCATTGGCGGTGGTCAACATGATGTGAGCTCAGAATTGGAACAAAACCAGTCTGAAGCCAAAAAGATGTTACGACTATTTGGTCTTCAGGCAGATGCGCATGAAGAACTCTGGAAGCAACTTGATATTCCATTCTTCTTACGCCATGAGCCCAGCGACATCGCATGGCTAACCAAACATTTGTATGGGCGAGTGAATCATCAGGAGCCCATCGTGCGAGCCAGACTATCTCCAGTAGGAGAAGGTCTACAGGTGGCCGTTTACATCAAAGACCAACCAGATTTGTTTGCCAGAATTTGCTCGTACTTTGACCAACAAGGCTTCTCAATTTTAGATGCGCGCATTCATACCACCCAACATGGCTATGCGTTAGATACATTCCAAATCTCTGGGACCAATCTATTGCGTGAAGGTGGCCACTATCGCGACATCATTCAATTGGTTGAACATGATTTGGCTGAGGTTCTAAAAAGAGTGGCACCACTACCAAGACCTAATCAAGGACGACTATCCAGACAATCCAGAAGCTTCCCCATCCAGCCACGCGTGAGTTTGCGAGCCGATGATCGAGGCCAATACTTTGTTTTATCCGTATCTGCAAACGATAGAACGGGCATTCTGTATGCGATTGCAAAGATCTTGGCTGAACACAGCATATCTTTACACACTGCCAGAATTAATACCTTAGGCGAGCGTATTGAAGACGTGTTTTTATTGGCTGGTGAAAACTTATCTAAAGATTCAAAAATACAAATTCAATTAGAAACTGAAATATTAGAAGCTTTGGCTGTTTAAATTTTGATTAGCCTTGCAACAGCGCCATTAGTTGAGACTCATCAATGACTGTCACACCCAACTCTTGCGCTTTCTCAAGCTTGCTGCCAGCATCTGCACCTGCAACTACATAGCTAGTTTTGGCAGAAACAGATCCAGCGACCTTTGCGCCAGCCTTTTCTAATAAAGCCTTCGCTTGATCTCTAGACATGGTTGGTAAAGTTCCGGTCAAAACAAATGTCTTGCCGACCAACTCAGGATTGATGGCTGATTGCTCAACTTCTAACTCAATACCTGCAGCCAATAGTTGCTCAATGACTTCACGGTTATGTGCTTCGCTAAAAAAACTGACCAATGACTGAGCAACCACAGGTCCAACATCATTCACCTGCAATAACTCTTCTTCTTTGGCGTCCATCACTTGATGAATGCCACCAAAGTGCTTGGCCAAATCTTTGGCAGTACTCTCACCCACATGACGAATACCAAGGGCAAAAATAAATCTGGCCAAAGAGTTTTTTCTGGATTGCTCAATGGCCGCCAAAAGGTTTTCAGCTGACTTCTCACCCATGCGCTCTAAATTGGCTAGCGCCATCAGGCCCAACTTATATAAATCGGCAGGAGTTCTGACGATTTGCAGATCAACTAATTGATCCACAATTTTTTCACCTAAACCCTCAATATCCATCGCGCGTCGCTGCGCAAAGTGCAATAGCGCTTGTTTGCGTTGAGCAGGACAGAATAATCCGCCACTGCATCTAGCCACTGCTTCATCTTCGGGCTTCTCAATATGTGAGCCACAAATTGGGCATGCCGTTGGCATCACAAAAGATGTTGCATCAGCAGGTCTTTTTTCCTTAATGGCTGAGACCACCTCAGGAATAACATCCCCAGCTCGTCTCACCACAACAGTGTCGCCGATATGAATATCTTTTCGACGCACCTCATCTTCATTATGCAAAGTAGCATTAGTAACAGTAACACCACCCACGACCACTGGAGACAATCTTGCAACTGGCGTAATGGCGCCTGTTCTACCAACTTGTACATCAATCCCCAAAACCGTTGTTAATGCTTCTTGTGCTGGAAATTTATGCGCAACTGCAAAACGTGGTGCTCTAGAAACAAATCCCAGGTCTTCTTGTAGTTCTCTTGAATTAACCTTGTAAACCACGCCATCTATGTCGTATGGCAGTTGATCTCTTAGCTCCCCAATTCGTCGATAGAAGCCCATCAAGCCATCAATTGATTTAAGAACAGCACGATGCTCACAAACTGGCAGACCCCAACTAGCGTATAAATTTAATAAATCTGAGTGAGTATTAGGTAGATAACTAGATGGCTCACACTGCCCAATTCCGTAAGAAAAAAATGAGAGCGTTCTTTGCGCTGTGATTCTAGGGTCTAATTGGCGCAAGCTGCCTGCTGCAGCATTTCTAGGATTAGCGAAAGTTTTTTCTGATTTTTCAATGGCCACGCGGTTTAGTGCTTCAAAGTCTTTGTGACTCATGAAGACCTCACCCCTCACATCCAATACATCAGGATGATCATGGCCTTTTAGTTTCAGAGGAATCGCCTTAATCGTTCTGATGTTGGCAGTGACATCCTCACCGCTATAACCATCACCACGAGTCGCTGCTTGAACTAGAAGGCCCTTTTCATATCTTAGGGTAATAGCTAGACCATCAAACTTTAATTCTGCAGCGTATTCCACTTCAGATAGATCGAGACCCTCTCGGCAACGCTTATCAAATGCTTCTGCTTCTTTGTCTTCAAGTGCATTATTAAGAGATAGCATCGGAACCACATGCTTCACCTCAGAAAATAAACTGCTTGCTTGCCCACT
>CAYFKY010000003.1:28553-38724 GCA_964343915.1 uncultured Polynucleobacter sp.
ATAGCATCGGAACCACATGCTTCACCTCAGAAAATAAACTGCTTGCTTGCCCACTCACTCGCTGCGAGGGCGAATCTGGCGTCACCCAATCGGGATGATCCTGTTCAATAGCTAATAGCTCACGATATAACTTATCGTACTCAGCATCTGGAAGAATGGGGTCATCAAGAACGTAGTAGGCATGATCCAAACTTGCCAACTCTTCTTTCAGCCAAGCATAACGGGCCGAATCAGACATTCATGACCCCTAAGAAAAGAGCCTGCTTGCTGTGGTTGATCCGGCAGGTATACCGTGCTGATCCATCGCTTGATAGATCTCACCCAATTGCGCCGTGATGGCAGAAACTGCTTCATCGACCAATGGTCTACCAGCATCATCAACCAAGTTACCATTCAAAGATTCCGCCAATAACTTGGCATCATCCAACATGATTTTGAATGGCGTCATGACATAAGGCACACGTGGCAAATCTAGCAATAAAGTGACATATTGAATATTTGCCTTAGTTAAATCATCACGCAAAAAATTAGCTTGATCAGCAACCAACTTATAGATCACCACATTGGAGATGATGCGCTGATAGTCACGACCATCTCTAGACAATAAAAAACCAGCCTTGGTGGCAACCGATTGAATGGTCGATAGATTCCACATACCCTCTTTTGGAATAACAGTGATGCCCAACTGAATATCACTTTGAGCGGCAAATTGGTCTAAATTTTTAGCCTCTTCAATCACTTCATTCACTGGTGGCAAATCAATTTCCGCATCCAAAGCATTAGCCAATGCCTGCGCCTTAGAAACAAAATCAGATAGATCAACAATGCCAATAGGACCGGTACGATTAGCCAACTGTATGGCTACTTGCAACTCTGTATAAGCGCCAGTCATCACCACTGACTCCCAAACAGAGTTTGCATTGAGACCTTCGCACATCCACGTAAAAAGACTATTTTTAGGCCAATCATTCAAATGACCCAAGATTTCTTCGCCACTAATTGACTCTGGCAAACGTAGAGCCACCACACAATCAATCAATGGATCAATTTTTGCTACAGATATAACTGGCGTGGGTATGGGTGCATCCGTTGCACCAAGTGTCGGCTCAGATCTACCAACCACACCATCTATGGATGACAAACCAGGCTCAGTTGCCTCGGCCTGATTGATGTTATTGGATGCATCTTCTACTTCCACCTTGCGAATACGCATGGCGTTGTAGATCATCACCAATACCAATAAGCTGAAGCCAATTAAACCAAGGGATAACTGAAGTTCCGTTAACCCTAAGGATGCGGCAAATTCAGCAAATCCAATCATCAAGCAGCCTCCACCATGGTTGCTGCAGCCTCTAAGTCAACGGCAACAATTCTAGAAACGCCCTGCTCTTGCATCGTCACACCAATTAATTGATGAGCAATTTCCATGGTGATCTTGTTGTGTGAAATAAAGACGAATTGTGTATTAGCTGACATACGCGCAACCATATCTGCATAGCGACCAGTATTAGCATCATCCAACGGAGCGTCCACCTCGTCAAGTAAGCAGAACGGTGCTGGATTCAATTGGAATAATGAGAATACCAATGCAATCGCAGTCAAGGCTTTTTCACCACCAGATAAGAGGTGAATAGTTGAGTTCTTTTTACCTGGAGGTTGAGCCATCACTTGAACACCAGAATCAAGGATCTCTTCACCAGTCATCACCAACTTAGCATTACCACCACCAAATAAATCTGGGAATAGTTTTGCAAAATGTTCATTGACTTGATCAAAGGTGCCTTGCAATAACTCACGAGTCTCAGAGTCAATCTTCGCAATCGCATCCGTCAATGTATTAATCGCTTCGTTCAAGTCCGCAGATTGAGCATCCAAGAATGTCTTACGCTCTTGAGCACTTGCCAACTCTTCTAGGGCAGCCATATTAACTGGGCCTAAACCTTGAATCTCTTGATTGAGCTTATTCACTTCAGACTGCAAAGTACTTACCTTCATGTCTGGAGTTAAACGAGCTTTTAGTTCATCGACATTCGCCTCTGCATCCATCAACATGGTTGCAAATTGCTCAACGTTCAATCTTGCTGCTTGCTCTTTTAATTGCAATTCCATCGCCTTATCACGCAATGGCTGCAAGCTACGCTCAATAGTTAAACGTGCCTCATCACCTTCACGCAAGCGATGTGAAATCGCATCCATTTCAGTTCTGGCATTTGCCAAAGCAGCTTCACGAGCACTTCTCTGAATCAATAGATTTTGCAAAGATTCTTGAGCAGCCTCATCTGACAATGTATGCAACTCTTCTTGAGAGTTACCCAAACTAACTTGAATGTCACCTACCTGCTGTTGAGCAGACTGTTGATCACGAGTTAGATCACTAATACGCTGCACCAAAGTTCTGGTATTGAATGAGGCTTCACTGGCTTCACGCTCAGCCAATCGTAGCGCTTCACGAGCCTGCTCCAAAGCATGCTGAGCAGCTTGATATGTATCTTGAGCACTTGCCAAGCTATCGCCATGAACACCTTTTTCTTCTTGCGCCTTATCAAGCTCAGCTTGACCTTCATCTCTCACACCTTGCAACTCCGCTGCTTGGTGAGAAAGCTCTTCCAATTCGTGATTAATTTGCTCGGCTCTGGTGCGATATTTTTCATCAGCCTGAGCCAATTGCAAACGCTCCACTTCCAAGTTATGAGCCTCACGAACTGCTTGTTCAGCTGTTTGACGAGCTTGTTGCGCCAACTGTTGAGCTTGCTGATAAGCAGCTTGAGTTCTGCTTGCTTCGCTTTGCGCCTCATCCAGAATCAATTGTTGCGCTTTTAATTGAAGATCTAGGTTTTCAATTTCTTGACCACGAGCCAACAAACCAGCCTGTTCAGAATCTTCTGCATACAACTGCAAACTAACGCGACTAACGATGTGACCTTCTTTAACCAATAGAACACCACCTTGTGGCAATTGTTCTCTGCGGCGCATCGCATCATCCAAGCTATCTGCAATGTAAACATTACCTAACCACTCTTGAACCACTGCCTTAATAGCAGAGTCTTTGACTTGTACACGGCTCATCAAGCTTGTTAAACCGGCCGCATTAGCTTCTGTAGCTGCGACACCTTGACCAGAATAAAAAGCCAAACGTGATGGCGGCGCATCTTGGGCTAAACGTACAGCCTCATTTAAATCACTGGCTTGTAAAGCCGTTACACGCTCACGCAAGACGGCTTCTAGGGCAGTTTCCCAACCCTTTTCAACTTGTAAGTCTTGCCATAAGCGTTGCTTTTTATTTAAACCTTTTTGCTCTAACCAAGGACCTACCTTTGCTTGAGCCTGAACTTTTTCTTGAAGCGCTTGTAAAGCACTCAAGCGAGCTTGAGTTTGACTCAAGGCAGCAGATGACTCCTGTAGAGTTTGCTGGGCTTGATGTCTAGCCGCATCCGTTTCAGGCACACTGGCTTGAGCTGACTCTGAAATCTCTTGCGCTTCATCTGCCTTGCGTTGCGCCATTGTTTGGCGATCTGTAGCCAAACTAAGTGCTTCTGAATCTGGCTTAACCAATGTTCCAAAATCAGCCTTAAGACGTTCTTGTCTTTGATGCAACTGATCTAACTGACGACCTGCTGCCAAAACACGCTCAGCCAAACTAGCTAAACGCTGATCTGTTGATGACACTGCCTGTCTTGCTGCATCAAGTGCTTTTTGAGCTTCTAGATAAGCCACTTCATGAGCAGGTAATTTTTCTTGAACAGCGTGCAATGCTTCTAAATAGCTCTCTTCATTTTCGCGAGCTGTTTCAAGATCAATATTGGTTTGACGCAAAGCATCAGCCGCGGCAACTTCTTGAGATGACCAGCGTGATAACTGCGCTTGCAAGTCTGAAATTTGTTGTTGCAAGCGAGCACGTGACTCTTGTACATAACGAATCTCGTTTTCTAATTTACCTACTTCAGCATTGACCTCATACAACTCACCCTGAGCTGTTGAGACTGTGTCTTGAGCGGCGTAATGGGCTGTACGCAATTCTTCTAGTTCAGCCTCAGCATGTCTTAATTTAGCTGTTTGCTCTTCTAGTTGTACTTGTGCATCACGAATAGCATTCGCATGACGCTCTTGCTCTTTACCTGCTTCTGTTTGGCGAACCAACCATAACAACTGCTGTTGCTGGGTCATTTGAGCATTCAGCTCTTTGTATTTCTCAGCAACTTGAGCTTGACCTTCTAACTTCGTGAGGTTTTGGGTCAACTCACGCAAGATATCTTCAACACGCGTTAAATTCTCACGTGTATCTTCTAAACGAGATTCTGTTTCTTTGCGACGCTCTTTGTACTTTGATACGCCAGCAGCTTCTTCCAAGAAAATACGCAATTCCTCAGGTTTGGCTTCAATGATTCTAGAAATCATGCCCTGACCAATAATCGCGTACGCACGTGGTCCTAAACCAGTACCCATGAACATGTCATGAATATCTTTACGTCTTACTGATTGATTATTGATGTAGTAGCTGGATGCTCCATCTCTGGTTAATACACGCTTAACTGATAACTCAGCAAAAGCACTCCACTGACCAGCAGCTCGACCATCGGTATTGTCAAAAATCAGCTCAACACTTGATCTACCAGCTGGTTTTCGTTGACCAGAACCATTAAAAATCACGTCCTGCATCGACTCGCCACGTAACTCACTGGCTCTAGATTCACCTAAAACCCAGCGAACAGCGTCAATAATGTTGGATTTACCGCAGCCATTAGGGCCTACAACGCCAATTAACTGGCCAGGAAGCTCGAAATGAGTGGGGTCTACGAAGGATTTGAACCCTGAAAGTTTGATAGATTTGAGTCGCACGGCTAACTTCTTTTAATGGAATCTAGTGATGATACCAAGGGCAGAGCTATTAGGAGCACTTCCTCGACCTCACCGATATAATCTAAGCTTAATAGTTGTTATTTTTAAAGGAAAAATGATTTATGGCAACACTACAGAACATTATTGACCAAGCTTGGGAAGATCGCGCCAATTTATCCCCATCATCAGCACCTGCCGAGGTTCGCGAGGCGGTTGCGAGTGTTTTAGCTGGTCTAAACGATGGCTCTATCCGCGTTGCTGAGCGCCAATCTGTTGGTAAATGGAATGTCAATCAATGGGTTAAAAAAGCCGTTTTAATCTCTTTCCGTTTAGAAGATAACCAAGTAATGTCTGCTAATGGCACTGGTGGCTTTCCACAGTTCTATGACAAAGTTCCTACAAAGTTCGCTAATTACACAGCTGACGACTTCGCCAAGGGCGGTTTCCGCGTAGTTCCACCAGCCACAGCACGTCGCGGCTCATTTATTGGCAAAAACGTGGTTTTAATGCCTTCATACGTCAATATTGGCGCTTATGTGGATGAAGGCTCTATGGTTGATACATGGGCAACAGTCGGTTCTTGCGCACAAATTGGTAAAAATGTTCACTTATCTGGTGGTGTTGGTATCGGCGGCGTTTTAGAACCAGTTCAAGCGGGTCCTGTGATCATTGAAGACAACTGCTTCATTGGCGCTCGTTCTGAAGTGGTTGAAGGTGTTGTGATCGAAGAAAACGCTGTGCTATCGATGGGCGTGTACATTGGTCAAAGCACAAAAATTTACGACCGCGAAACAGGTGAAGTGCACTACGGTCGCGTACCAGCAGGTTCAGTAGTGGTTCCTGGCTCATTACCATCAGCCTGCGGCAAATACAGCTTATACGCAGCCATCATCGTTAAGAAAGTCGATGCTCAAACTAGAGCTAAGACAGCGATTAACGACTTGTTGCGCGATTAATTACGACCTCAATTTGAAGACCTATTTGTGACTACCCACCCTACCTTAGCTTTAACAGAATCGTTAATTGCTCAAAACTCTGTGACACCCGCTGATGGCGGCTGTCAGGATCTAATTGCTGCACGCTTAAAACCGCTTGGTTTTGAATGCGAAACAATCATCAGTGGTCCAGATCATTTCAGAGTAACGAATCTTTGGGCGGTTAAACGAGGTAGCTTGGGCAAGGAAGGTCCGCTTCTTAGCTTTGCCGGTCACACGGATGTGGTGCCAACTGGGCCACTGGATCAATGGTCATCTAATCCGTTTGTACCGACTCATCAAGATGGTTATTTGTATGGTCGCGGCGCAGCTGATATGAAAACATCGCTTGCTGCTTTTGTTGTCGCCAGCGAAGAGTTCATTGCACAAAATCCTAATCATCAAGGCTCGATTGCTTTTCTTTTAACAAGCGATGAAGAAGGTCCTGCACATGACGGTACAGTGATTGTTTGTAATGAGTTAAAAAAACGTGGTGAGCGTCTTGATTACTGTGTGGTTGGTGAACCAACCTCTGTCGACAAACTTGGCGACACCATCAAAAACGGTCGTCGCGGCTCGCTATCTGGCAAATTGAAGGTGATGGGTGTGCAAGGTCATATTGCCTACCCTCACCTAGCAAAGAATCCTATTCACCTGATGGCTCCAGCCTTAGCTGAAATCGCTAGTGTGGTTTGGGATCAAGGTAATGCGCATTTCCCACCCACCACCTGGCAAGTCTCCAATATCCATGCAGGCACAGGGGCAACCAATGTGATTCCTGGTGAGGTGGTGATTGATTTTAATTTTAGATTTTCGACCGCCAGCACTGCTGAAGGCCTGAAATCAACATTAGAGGCAATTCTCAAAAAACATCAATTGCAGTATTCGATTGATTGGACTTTAGGCGGTGAGCCATTCTTAACAGAGCCAGGCAATTTATCGATCGCCGTTCAATCAGCCATCAAAGAAGCGACTGGTGTTGATGCAGAACTTTCAACAACGGGTGGCACCAGCGATGGTCGCTTTATCGCTAAGATCTGTCCCCAAGTCGTTGAATTTGGCCCACGCAATGCAACGATTCATAAAATCAATGAACGTGTTGAGCTAGCAGATATCGAACCACTTAAAAATGTTTATAAAGGTATTTTGCAAAAGTTAATTGCTTAAAACTTTTGCAATACATCTCATGTCATCACAACCCACTTTAGAAATTGTTTGGCAACAACTAACTAACCAGTTAGATTCTGCAGGCTTGAGTTATGGTCATGGCGCTATAGATGCCCAAAGTGAAGCTCTATGGATGCTAGCAACCGCTCTAGGCTTTCCACCAGAAGATGCGCTAGAAGCTTTAGATACACCCATCACAGCTGATGTTTTGGCAAAAGTAAATGCATGGGCTAATGAGCGCATTACATCTAGAAAACCTCTTGCCTATATTCTTGGCGAAGCGTGGCTCATGGGTATTCCGTTTTATTGTGATGAGCGCAGCATTGTTCCAAGATCCTTTATTGCTGAGTTAATTGTTGATGGTCATTTAGAAGAATGGTTGCCACCCAATGCCAAAGTACTAGATTTATGTACTGGTAATGGCTCACTAGCCATTTTGATGGCTCTGTCCTGTCCAGATGTTGAAGTCAGTGGTTGTGACATCAGTATGCAAGCCTTGTCACTGGCTGCTAAGAATTTGGATAGACACAACCTGAACGAACAAATTGAAATCTATCAAGGTGATTTACTAGAAGCAGTGCCACTACCTAGTGAAGAGAATAAGTTTGACCTAATTATTTGCAATCCGCCCTATGTGAATTCAGAATCGATGGCTAACTTACCGCCTGAGTACCATGCTGAGCCTGAAATTTCTCTAGCGGGTGGCACTGATGGCATGGATTTGATTAGAAGAATCATCAACAATGCCAAAGATTATTTAAAACCTGAAGGCGCACTCGTTCTAGAAATTGGTAATGAAGCGAAGAACTTTGCCCAAGCCTTCCCAGAAGTTCCCATCACTTGGCTAGAAGTATCTGCAGGCGATGACCAAGTTCTGTTAATTCAGGCAGAAGATTTAGCCTAGTCTAAATTCCTAGCTGCCTGAATTGCCTGATCAATACGATCTACAGCAATAATCTCTAATCCAGGAATTTTAGTTTTAGGTGCATTGGCCTTGGGCACGATCGCTTGAGTAAATCCTAATTTAGCAGCTTCCTTCAAACGCTCTTGCCCCCTAGGGCAAGGTCTAATCTCACCAGCCAAACCCACCTCTCCAAAGACAATCAAAGTCTTTGGTAAGGCTTTATTTTTCAGAGAAGACTGAATAGCTAATAAAACTGCTAAATCTGCGGCAGGCTCGGTGATCTTCACGCCACCCACTGCGTTTAAAAATACGTCTTGATCAAAGCATGCAATCCCTGCATGACGATGTAATACAGCCAACAGCATGGCTAAACGGTGTTGCTCCAAACCTAACGCTAGTCGGCGCGGATTAGGCACATGCGCGGCATCCACCAACGCTTGTATTTCCACCAAAAGCGGTCGACTACCTTCTTGCGTGACGAGCACACATGATCCCGGAACAATTTGATCATGTTGCGATAAGAATAATGCAGATGGGTTAGCCACGCCCTTAAGACCTTTGTCGGTCATGGCAAATACACCTAGTTCATTCACGGCGCCAAAACGATTTTTGAAAGCCCTCACCAATCTGAATGATGAATGCGTATCACCCTCGAAATAAAGCACCGTATCAACGATATGCTCAAGCACACGAGGACCCGCCAAATTACCCTCTTTGGTCACGTGCCCAACCATGATCATGCACACGCCCGTTGTCTTTGCTAAGCGAGTCAATTGTGCGGCACACTCTTTAACCTGCGCCACAGATCCAGGAGCTGAAGTTAACGCTTCTGAATAAATCGTTTGAATGGAGTCAACGACCACCACCGTTGGTCTAGCTGCCTCAATCGTTGCCAAGAGTTTTTCTAACTGAATCTCGGCCAACACTTCTAAATCCGGTGCCTGAATCCCTAAACGTTTCGCTCTTAAAGCAATTTGCGCACCCGACTCTTCGCCACTGATGTACAACACAGCATCACCACGTGCACTCATGGATGCTAAGGCTTGTAAAAGTAATGTTGACTTACCGATGCCAGGATCACCACCAATCAATGCAACACCACCTGTCACAAGACCGCCACCAAGCACTCGGTCAAACTCATCGACACCTGTACTAATTCTGGGCAGATCTTCAGCCTCAATCACTGCTAAGCGTTGCTTAGGTGCTGCTTTTGCCAAACTCTGAAAACGATTGGTAGACGGTTTGTCTTCCACGGTTTCTTCCATGGAGTTCCAAGCTTCACAATTAGGGCATTGGCCTTGCCATTTTGCAGACATGCCGCCGCATGCCTGACAGACGTAAACAGACTTAATCTTTGCCATTAGAACGGCGTGGCTTTCTTGTTCTCGTTAGCGCGTCTTTCTGAATCAGCACGCTTCTTAGCTAGCTCTGCCTCACGCTTGTCACGATCAATTTGTTTTTGCTCAAAAGCTTTGACGTTTTCAGCGCGCTTCTCTTCTTTTGAAGGATCATTTCTTTGCTTGAGACGCTCAGCATCTTTTTCATCTTTAAGAATGGCTTTTAGAACACGCTGTCTCTCATGCATTGGGATTTCTTGTGCACGAATTTCTTTGATTTCTTGGCGATGCTCTAAACGAGCTTGATCTAAGCAGCGTGTAGTGAAAAACTTGTCGTAGCACTCGTGCTGCTTCTTCTCTAAGCGGTACTTTGCCCAATCTTTTTTAAGATTGAGATTGGCTTGCCGCTGGTCGATATCAACCAGCTCCGCTTCTTCAGCAGGGCCAGCTATCGCCAACGTTGGCAAGACTAAAAATAAAGCAAAGATTGATTTGAAATAGCTCATAGACTCAAGCATAAGCCATTGGCTGAGAACCGGTCAAAAGTGATCAGATTTCAATCTTTGCGCCTAGCTCAACCACCCGATTGGTAGGGATCTGGAAGAAGTCAGAGGGTTTGGCAGCATTCTGGAACATCCAAGCAAATATACGCTCTCTCCACAAAGCCATACCTGGCAACTTAGACGGCACCACTGTGTCTCTTGCGAGGAAGAATGATGTTTCCATCAAATCAAACTTGATATCGTATTGAGTCTCAATCAATGCGATGACTTTGTTGATATCTGGCGTCTCTTTAAATCCATGCACAGAGCGAACCAAATAAATTTGACCGCCCATATCTTTCATGGTGAGACGCTCAGAATCATTCACATAAGGCACATCCCAAGTGCTTAATTTCAAGAAAAATACTCGCTCATGCAGAACTCGGTTGTGTTTCAAGTTATGAAGCATTG
>CAYFKY010000004.1:0-14039 GCA_964343915.1 uncultured Polynucleobacter sp.
AAGGCATTCATGTGTGCAGTGCATTATAAGAGTGCCTTGGCCAATTTAATCAAGTGTTTTTCATTGTTTGATGGTGATGATTTTGAACTTTTTCTTTATGTTTGATGATTTGACGATCCAATTTATCCACAACTAGGTCCATGGCGTGGTACATATCGGCATGATGAGCCTCGGCAAAGATGTCCTTGCCTTTGAGGTGAATAGTAATTTCTGCGTGATTTCGTAAATCCTTCTCTTTTTCATTATTAATTGCAAGAATTGCCGAAACCGTCTGAACTTGATCAAAATGGCTTAGTACGCGTGCGAGCTTATCTTCTAAGTGAGAGCGCATCGCTGGGGTGATTTCTACATGATGGCTTGTGATTTTTAAATTCATGTTTTTTCCCTTTTTTATTTCCTACGCAAATGAACAGCAGGGATGCGTAGGGATTCCCTGTATTTGGCGATGGTTCTTCTTGCAACAACAAAACTTTTTTGTGCCAAAAGATCCACTATTTGTGTATCTGAGAGAGGTTTAAGAGGATTTTCTTCCTCAATTAACTGCTTGATCAGTGCTCGAATAGCTGTTGAGGAAACTGATCCACCGTTATCAGTGCTAACTTGGCTGCCGAAGAAATATTTAAATTCGAAGCAGCCCATTGGGGTTGCCATATATTTTTGGGTTGTAACTCGCGAGACTGTGGATTCATGCATCCCAATGGTGTCTGCAATTTCTCGCAAAACCAAGGGTCGCATGGCGATTTCGCCATGATTGAAGAAATTTTGCTGCCTATCCACGATAGCTCTTGCCACTTTTAAGATGGTTTCACTTCTTTGTAGCACATTTTTAACCAACCATCTAGCCTCTTGTAATTTTTGGTTAATACCCTCTATGCCATCTCGACCTTTATGCTCCCTGATGACTTTTGCGTATTCTTCGTGAATAGTGATCTTAGGAGTTGCATCAGGATTGCTGATTGCCACCCAGGCGCCTTTAACTTTTTTAATAATTACATCAGGAATCAGCGTGCTATCAACTGATTCGTTGAATTGTGCAATGGGGTTATGTTTTAAAGTTTTAATCAGATTGATCCCACACTCAAGTTCTGCGTCAGAAATTTTTAATACTTTTTTTAGTCTGGGCCAATCTCTGGCTGCCATGATTTCTAAATAGTCTTCGCAAATAGCATGGGCAACCTGCCAAGATTTGGTTGCTCTGGCAGTTTGTTGAAAATTCTCTAATTGAAGTTTTAGACATTCTGCCAAGTCTCTGGCGCCAATCCCTGGGGGGTCTAAATGCTGAAGTCTAGATAGGGCGCGCTTAATTTGTTCTGAGGCAGTGCCATCTTCCAAGTCTATGTATGGAGAAAAATCTTCCTCTAACTCCTCTAGAGCGGTGCTTAGATAGCCTTTCTCATCCAGATTTCCAGCCAATAAACCTAGCAATGCTTTTTCTTGGTCAGAAATCCTCATGACCCTTATTTGACTGAGTAGGTGATCAAGTAGTGTTTCTGGCGCTTGGATTTTTGCAAAGCGGTCATCCTCCTCATCCCATTCCGCATGATTTTTAGCCGAACTAATGCTCAAGTGGGATAGCTGATTGATCGGTTCCGTGGGCGCTGTTGCCGACTCAGATTGATATTCAATCAGGGGATTTTGTTCAGCGGCTTGTATTAACTCTTGCTCTAACTCAATCGCTGAGAGTTGCAGCAATTTGATGGATTGCTGCAACTGAGGTGTCAGTGTGAGGTTTTGTGAGAACCTTAGATTGAGAGATGCCTTCATGATGCAGCCATTTTAGACTGTCAATCATAGATTGGTATGAATTTTGCTTATTAAATATTGATTAAAATCACATTCTGAAGTTTTCGCCCAAATACACCTTGCGAACTGCTTCATTTCCAATAATTGATTCAGGCTTACCAGATGCTAATACTTTGCCTTCGCTGATGATGTAAGCGTGATCACAGATGCCTAAAGTTTCTCGTACGTTGTGATCGGTGATTAAGACGCCAATTTGACGATCTTTAAGAAAACGCACAATTCTTTGAATTTCGCCAACTGCGATTGGGTCCACTCCTGCAAATGGCTCATCAAGCAGAATAAATTTTGGTTCTGATGCAAGTGCTCTAGCAATTTCGACGCGCCTACGCTCACCACCTGATAAGGACATGGCTGGATTACTGCGTAGGTGTGATATTTGCAATTCTTGCAATAACGAATCTAATCGTTTTTGAATTTCATTTTTAGAAAGAGGTTGACCGTTCTCTTCTTGTAGTTCTAGAACCGCTTGAATATTTTCTTCAACATTGAGCTTTCTAAATACAGATGCCTCTTGAGGCAAATAAGATAAACCTAATTTGGCTCTTTCATGAATAGGTAGGTGCGTAATTGTTTGGTTGTTGAGAGTAATTTCCCCGTTATCGAGCGGCACTAACCCAACAATCATATAAAAAGATGTGGTCTTGCCAGCACCGTTGGGGCCAAGTAATCCAACTACTTCACCGCTTTTGACCTCAATGCCGACGTCTCTAACAACCGTGCGCGCACCATATTTTTTTTGCAAGCCAAAAGCAGTTAGAACTGATTGTGAACTCATTGTGAAATGTTCCTTGAGGATTCTTTTCTGCGCGGAGATAAAGTTGATTTAACTAGTTGCTCTGAGAGTGCATTATATTTTTCAGTCTGACCGTCGTAATGAATGCGATCACCCTTCACTTGGTCTGATATTTTTGTGCCGCTGAGTTGACTCATTTTAGCTTTGCCCACTAGCGTGGCAGTCTCTGATTTAGCATCGTATTGAATCCAGTCGGCTTGACCTTCAATGTAATCATCTAATCCAGTATCACGTCTTTGCTTGAGACTGGCTAGACCGCCGGGTTTAGCAAAAATAGTAGCCAGCTGATAACCTTCTGGATCAATTTTGACGTGAGCTTTTTCGCCGCGAATAATGAGCGTACCTTTGACGAGTAGTACATTGCTTTCTAAGTGATAAATTTGATTAACGTCATCAAATTGAGCTTTGTCTGAACTTAGTGCAATGGGCTTATCTTTATCTGCTTTTTCAGCCTGAATATTGGACATGCTTGAGCATATTGCCAACATTAATAAAATTCTTAAGGCGAATAAAGATTTCATCTGCCGCCCCCTGCAGTGTCAGACTCGATGCGTCCTTTGACTTGACCGATCATGGTAAGTTTTTGATGAACATTGTCAAAGATTGCGCCTTCTTGCGAAGTCATCACTGATAAGCCTTGTTCAAGGATAACTGGTAGAGTTGTTTTAACAATATCTTCGTTCATCAGCACAGTAAATTTATTGGAGCTCATGAATAAACGAGCACTACCAGCTTGTGTTCCTGTTGCAACCTGTGCTGGCCTTGTTAAGTTGGCATTACCGACCATGTCCAATATCGTCATGTCGCCATTTAAAAAACCTTTATCAGATCGAACGGTGATTGGTGGTTTGGTCGCATGAAAACGTCGGGCAATGGGCTGGAAGATTTCTGAGCTTGCGTCATCTTCATAATGAATTAGTTTTTGCCCAACAACTCGGTAAAGAGCATTACCCTCAGGCCCTAGAGTGGTTACAACAATGCCGTCCATGATGTAATCTGGAACGTGTCTTTTATTTTTGGCGATTTCAATGTCTGGGGTATTAATTTGAACTAACCAATAAGTGCCCAGCGTCAACAACCCCATTAAGAATAAGGGTAGAAATTTCAGTACTGACGCCATCAATCCCATCTTATAAAGACTCTTGAAGTAAGCGCTCGTAATTGTTTTGCGCCTTCAGAATTAGGTCGCATAGTTCTCTAACAGCTCCGTGCCCCCCAACTCTTTGGGTGATGTAGTGAACACGCTTTTTAACTTCATCGTGTGCTTGATATGGGCACGCTGCTAAGTGAACCTTTGGCAAGATGGCCAAATCTGGCCAATCATCACCCATGGCAGCTGTTTCTGATAAGTGGTGACCGGTTTTTTTTAGTAAAACTTGTAGGGCTTCGTATTTATTGCTAACACCCATTTGTACTTCTTTGATGCCTAGTTCTCTAGCTCTACCTTCCACCATGCCAGATGACCTACCAGTGATGATGGCAACTGTTACGCCAGTTGATTGAAGGAGCTTAATGCCATGTCCATCTAAGCTATCAAATGTTTTTAAAAATTCTTTTCCATCTGATCCAACGAGTAGGCTTCCATCTGTAAGCACGCCATCAACATCTAATACAAGTAATTTGATGTTGGCGGCTCTCTCAATGGCTTGAGGATGATTTGAGAGGGGATTGGTTACCATTGGATTAAATGCATTTGTCATATTAAATAACCTGAGCTGCAAAAAGATCGTGCAAGTTAAGTGCGCCAAGCAAGCGACTTTGATGATCAACAACTACTAATTGGTTAATGCGATAGCGCTCCATCATTTCAACTGCTTCTGCTGCCAATAGATCAGGAGAAATCGTTCTAGGATTTGCAGTCATGGCATCTTTGAGAGAAATGTTTTGGAACTGAATATTCTTCTCGATTAGGCGACGCAAGTCACCATCAGTAAAAATACCTAAAACTTTATCTTCATCATCCGTCACAACGGTCATGCCCATGCGCTTTGCTGTGATTTCTAATAAAGCGTCCGTGATGCTGGCATTGATATTAATTTGGGGAGCTTCTGTGCCGCTTCTCATGACATCTCTGACATGGGTCAATAATTTTCTGCCTAAACTGCCACCCGGATGAGACCTTGCAAAATCTTCAGGTTTAAATCCTCTTGCATCTAGTAGTGCAACAGCTAGTGCATCTCCCATAGCTAGTGCAGCAGTTGTGCTGGCTGTTGGAGCTAGATTAAGTGGACAGGCTTCTTTTTCTACTGCCACATTGAGATGTGAGTCGGCTAACACTGCCAAAGATGAATTTGGATTGCCTGTTAAAGCAATCAGTTTTGCTCCGGTACGTTTAATGATGGGAACAATCGCTGTTAGCTCACTTGTTTCGCCAGAGTTTGAAAAGGCTACAAACACATCATGTTGTGTGACCATGCCCAAATCGCCATGACTAGCTTCGGCTGGATGCACAAAAAATGCTGGTGAACCAGTAGATGCAAAAGTGGCTGCAATTTTTCTGCCAATGTGGCCAGATTTGCCAATTCCTGAAACCACAATCCGGCCAGTACACGCCAATAAAATTTCAATGGCGTGTGCAAATTGTTCTGCATTCTGATTGGTGAGGTTTTTCTGCAGAGTCAGAATTGCTTCTCCCTCAATAGCTAGAGTTTCTCTAGCAAGGTCAATAGCTCTTTGTCTTTGCAGTTCGGTTTGTTTGTTCATATCAGAAGTATATGTCTTTGACCTTATTTCAATAAGGGGGCTAAGTACTTGCCGGTGTAACTTTTTGCTACTTTAGCAACATTTTCTGGGGTGCCTACGGCAATAATTTCTCCGCCACCACCACCGCCTTCGGGTCCCAAGTCAATAATCCAGTCAGCCGTCTTAATTACATCGAGGTTGTGCTCAATGATGACAATTGTATTCCCATGCTTTTTCAGGGTATGTATTACTTTTAAAAGTAATTGAATATCATGGAAATGAAGCCCTGTTGTTGGTTCATCAAGGATGTATAGGGTTCTACCCGTATCACGTTTAGATAGTTCCAAAGACAGCTTAACGCGCTGAGCTTCTCCACCAGATAGCGTGGTTGCACTTTGCCCGAGTTTTACATAACCAAGACCAACATCTAGAAGTGTTTTCAGCTTTCTTTTGACTGTAGGAACAGCTTCGAAAAAATCGTGTGCCTGCTCAATGGTCATGGATAAAACTTCGTGAATATTTTTGCCCTTATAGCGAATATCTAATGTTTCACGGTTGTAGCGTTTTCCATGGCAAACATCGCAGGGAACATAAACGTCTGGCAAGAAGTGCATTTCTACCTTAAGAACGCCATCGCCCTCGCAAGTCTCGCATCTACCACCGCGAACGTTAAATGAGAACCTGCCAGCTTCATAGCCTCTTTCCCTGGCTGCGGGAACGCCGGCAAATAGCTCTCTGATTGGCGTAAATAATCCGGTGTACGTTGCAGGATTGGATCTTGGTGTTCTACCAATCGGTGATTGATCAACGTTGATAACTTTGTCAAAGTGCTCCAAGCCTTGAATTTCTTTGTGTTCAGCAGGCTCGGCATTTGAACCATAGAGATGCTGGGCAACTGCATGGTGAAGTGTGTCATTGATCAATGTTGATTTGCCTGAGCCTGATACACCCGTGACGCAGGTTAATAAACCTAGAGGAATTTCAACGTCAACATTTTTCAAATTGTTGCCGGTAGCCCCAATAATTTTTAAAGTTTTATCGCTGATTGGTGTGCGATTTTTTGGTACAGCAATTGATTCTTTGCCAGATAGGTATGCGCCTGTTAATGATGTGGGGTGCTCCTGTATTTCTTTGGGGGTGCCCTCAGCAATAATTTTTCCGCCGTGTTCGCCTGCACCTGGACCGATATCAATGACGTGATCGGAAGCGCGAATCATGTCTTCATCATGTTCGACAACTAAAACGGAATTACCTAGATCTCTCAAATGTTTGAGGGTGCCAATTAGGCGGTCGTTATCGCGTTGGTGTAATCCAATTGAAGGTTCATCAAGGACATACATCACGCCAGTTAATCCAGAACCAATTTGCGAAGCTAATCTAATGCGTTGAGCTTCGCCGCCTGATAGTGTGTCTGCACTTCTATCGAGTGATAAATAATCAAGGCCAACATCATTTAAAAAGCTCAAGCGAGAGCTGATTTCGGAAATAATTTTCCCAGCAATTTCTTTTTTGGCACCTTTTAATTCAAGTGTCTTGAAATAAGTTAACGCTTTACCAAGCGGAAGATTGCTGATTTCATAGATTGCACGAGATTGAGTGCCATCACCCACTTTGACGTTTCTTGCCTCTGTTCTTAGGCGTGTACCTTCACATGTTGGGCAAGGTTTGTTGTTTTGGTATTTGGCTAGCTCTTCTCTAACTGTTGCTGAATCCGTTTCTTTGTAGCGCCTTTCAAAGTTTGCAACGATGCCTTCAAAAGCATGTTCGCGCACTATTACTTTCCCTTTTTCGTTCAGATATTCAAATGGAATATCTTGGTTGCCTGAGCCAAAGAGAATTAAGTCTTGAGCTTTCTTTGGTAGCTCCTCAAAGGGCGCTTCCAAATCAAAATTGGCATGTTTTGCTAAGTTTTGCAAAAGTCTAAAATAAAACTGGTTGCGACGATCCCATCCTTTAATTGCGCCAGATGCTAAAGATAATTCTGGGTGTGCAACAACTCGTTTTGGGTCAAAAAAAGTAATGTGCCCTAAGCCATCGCAACTTGGGCAGGCACCCATGGGGTTGTTGAATGAAAAAAGTCTTGGCTCAAGCTCTTGCAATGAGTATGAGCAAACGGGGCACGCAAATTTGCTAGAGAAGAGTTGCTCTTCGTTGGTATCCATTTCTAGTGCAATCGCTCGGCCATCTGCAAGCCTCAGTGCTGTTTCAAAAGATTCTGCTAGGCGTTGCTGGATATCAGCTTTGACTTTGATGCGGTCGATTACTACGTCAATTGAATGTTTTTCATTCTTTTTTAATTTTGGTAAATCATCGACTTCATATATTTTGGCGGTTGCATGTTGCGTGGTGCCGCCGCCGGACCGAACTCTGAAACGCACAAATCCTTGGGCTTGAAGATCTTCAAACAAATCAACATGCTCGCCTTTGCGCTCGCTAACTACGGGCGCCAAGATCATTAGTTTTGTGTCTTCAGGTTTTGCCATCACGGTGTCTACCATCTGAGAGACGCTTTGTGCTTCTAACGGTAAATGGTGCTCTGGGCAGTGAGGTGTACCAGCTCTTGCAAAAAGTAATCTTAGATAGTCATGGATTTCTGTGACTGTGCCTACGGTTGATCGTGGATTATGGCTAGTTGCTTTTTGTTCGATAGAGATCGCTGGTGATAAGCCTTCAATTGAATCAACATCAGGTTTTTCCATCAGTTGCAAAAATTGCCTAGCGTAGGCAGACAGTGACTCAACGTAACGACGTTGACCTTCCGCATAAAGAGTATCGAAAGCAAGGGAGCTCTTGCCTGACCCTGATAACCCAGTGATGACCACCAATTGATCTCTTGGGATATCTAAGTTGATGCTTTTTAGGTTGTGGGTGCGCGCACCCCTAATTTTTATCGTATCCATGATTTTTCTTTGCGTAACCAGTTAATATAGCTCTTTCTTATGCAAAACACAGAACTTCGCGCATCTTTAGCCTTGGCTGGCATTTTTGCCCTACGCATGTTGGGTCTTTTTTTGATCTTGCCAGTATTCAGTATTCACGCTAAATCCTTATCTGGCGGGGATCAAGCCCTTTTGGTGGGCTTGGCATTAGGCATTTATGGATTTGTGCAGGCATGTTTGCACATTCCTCTTGGGATGCTGTCAGACAAATACGGGCGTCGCCCAGTTGTAGTGTTCGGTTTGGCATTGTTTGTTTTGGGGGCTCTCATTGCTGCCAGCCATGATGATTTGGTTTGGATAACAGCAGGCAGGGCGATACAGGGAGCTGGTGCAATTTCAGCAGCTGTTACTGCATGGTTGGCTGATTTAACGAGAGAAGAAACTCGCACCCGAGCCATGGCAATGGTTGGGGGCAGTATTGCGTTAACTTTTGCTCTGTCGTTGGTTGTGGCATCCCCTTTGCATGAATCAATAGGTTTAGATGGCATGTTCAATGTCATGGCTCTTTTGGGCATTGGAGCCCTGTTAATAGCTCTATTTGTTGTCCCAGAGCAAAGTAAATCAAGTCAGACACCTTTTACAGCAAAGTTTTCAGAAGTTTTCTTCAACACAGATTTGTTGCGCCTTAACTTGGGCGTGTTGGTTTTGCACGCTGCTCAGATAGCACTATTTTTGACTTTACCTAGGTTGTTGGCTCGAGCTGATCTACCTTTGTCGGCACATTGGCAGCTCTATCTGCCAGCAGTTTTAATATCATTTGCATTCATGGCACCCATCATCATGATGAGTGAAAAACGCAAACGTATGAAGCCCGCATTCATATTAGGTATTACTGCGATGTTGGTAGCCCAATTAATGATGGCTAATTTCGTTGGTCTACCAGGGTTGGCTATGGCAGTATTGGTTTACTTTATTGGATTTAACATTCTTGAAGCTATGCAGCCATCGCTGGTGTCTAGATGGGCCAGTCATGCAAAAGGTACGGCTTTGGGTATTTACAACACCACTCAATCAACCGGTTTGTTTTTGGGCGGCCTTTTGGGCGGTTGGCTATTACAAAACTGGGGTGAGTCATCAGTTTTTTATGCTTGCTCAGCCCTGATTTTTGCCTGGCTTATAATTGCTTCATCTATGAGAGAGTTGCCTCAAAAACCTGTCTAAGGTTGAGTTTGAGAATTCGACATAGATACAAATGATTTAATTTCGGTACAACAAATTTTTTCTTCGGGAGACAAAGATGGCATCAGTAAATAAAGTGATTATTGTGGGTAATGTTGGCCGTGATCCAGAGACTCGTCGCCTACCAAGTGGTGATGCAGTGACAAACATTTCAATTGCAACAACAGATCGTTATCGCGACAAGCAATCTGGGGAGATGCGCGAGAACACAGAGTGGCACAGAGTTGCGTTCTTCGGCAAAGTGGCTGAGGTTGCAGAAAAATATTTGAAGAAGGGTTCTCAGGTGTATGTTGAGGGCCGTTTGCGTACACGTAAGTGGACTGACCAAAGTGGACAAGAAAAATACTCTACTGAAATTGTTGCTGAAACAATGCAAATGCTAGGTGGTCGTGCACCAGGTTCTGCAGAGGGTGGCTCATCTTCAATGGCAGCACCTAAATCATCTGCGCCAATGAGCAGCCCTAGTCTTGGTGATATAGACGACGATATTCCGTTTTAATTGTTATTGACGTGAGTGGCGCTTGTTATCTGGCCACTCAGCGTTGTAATCAGCCCTGAATGGGTTGATGTCAATGCCGCCTCTGCGAGTGTATCGGGCATAAACCGATAGTTTGCTAGGGCGGCATTTGTTTTTGATATCAATGAATATTTTTTCTACGCAATGTTCATGAAACTCTTGATGTTCTCTGAAGGCAATTAAGTAGCGCAATAAACCTTCTTCGTTAATCGTTGGCCCTACGTAGTTAATTTGTACGCTAGCCCAATCTGGTTGGCCAGTCACCGGGCAGTTAGAGCGGAGTAAATGGGTTACTAGGGATTCTTCTACTAAGCCTAAGCTTGAGTCTGAACTTAGTAAATCGGAGATTGGTTTTTGCTCAGGATTGATCTCAAGGTCTAATCGGTCTAGCAGCTTTCCTGATAACTCTCTCATACCATTGGCGCTTTGGGATTCTGGGCTGTGAAGTTGTACTGTCACTGTAGATCCAGCCGCCTTTGATAAATCTTTTTTAAGCGTATCAATTAATTCATCGCTAGACTGAAAGCGATGATTGTTTAAGCTATTGAGATACAGTTTCCAAGATTTTGATTCAATAATATTTGGCGAGTTAGCAGGCACCATAAATGTGGCAATGGCTAATTGAGGTTTACCTTTGGCATTTAACCAACTTAGTTCGTAAGCATTCCAAATATCAACACCAAAAAAAGGCAGTGATTGAGACTGGATGCCTAGTTTGGCGCGATTTTCTTCTCTACTAATTGGAAATAGTAAATCAGGGCTGTATTGGTTGGGGTTCTCTGAGTTTTTACCCAGCGGAGCATGTTCTAGATGACTCATGATTACTTTTTAATTTGATTGGCGATGCCAGATAAAACTTGACCGGTTGGAGCAACATCTGATGCCAACTCACAGTGTCCTAATTGATCATCAAAAAAGAAGTCGGGTTGAAATTCTTTTAAAAAATCTTTTTTCGCTAAGCCACCTAAAAACATGGCTTCATCCACTGTCACACCCCAAGCCATGAGTGTTCTGATTGCTCTTTCGTGAGCAGGTGCAGAACGTGCGGTTACCAGTGCAGTTCTTATTCTCATTGGGTGATGCTCTTGCTTCGTCGCATTTTGGAGGCGATGTAAAGCTTCTAGTAATGGCTTGAATGGACCTGGCGGTAGGGGAATCTCTACTTTTTTGCTTTCATGCGCGACAAACGCATCAAGCCCTTTGCTTTGAAATATTTGCTCTGCTTCATCAGAAAACAACACAGCATCGCCGTCAAAGGCAATCCTAATTTCATCCGGATTAGATTCGGCAATTTGTTTGCTCTGAGGAAAAACCATGGCAGCTGGAAAACCGGCATCAAGGGTGGCTCGTACGTCATCTGCATTTGCAGATAAAAATAAGTTGGCTTGCAATGATTTTAGGTAGTGATAAGGGGGTCTGCCGCGTGTGAAGACTCCGCGCTCAATGGCTAGTCCAACACTTTTAGCTGACCTAAAGACTCTTAAACCACTCACCGGATCATTCCTTGAAAGAATGACCACTTCAACCATTTGTTGTTTGCCTTGATTAAAACCAAGTAATTTTTTTACTAGTGGGTATGCCACGCCTGGTTTGGCTGCTTGATCAATGCGCTCAAGTTGAAGTTGCATGTAAGCGCTGTCATCTGTGGCTTCAAAAATTTGATTTTCTTCTTCGAAGTTAAAAAGGGCCCTTGATGAGATGGCTACAACAAGTTTTCCATCTAAAGAGAAGGCCATTTTTAAGCTAAGAAAAGTTTGTAGGCTGGGTTATCGCTCTCATCCCAGTGTGGATAGCCAAGACCTGCCAAAAATTTCTTCAGTTCTTTTTTATCGCTACTTGGAACTTGAATGCCAACCAAGATTCGACCATAGTCAGCACCATGATTTCGATAGTGGAACAAACTGATGTTCCAGTTGGGCGCCATACTTGTTAAGAACTTCATGAGCGCCCCTGGTTTTTCTGGGAACTCGAAGCGATAGAGCAATTCATTTTTAGCAAGCGCAGATCGACCGCCAACCATGTGGCGTAAATGAGATTTCGCTAACTCATCGTGCGTTAAATCAATGGTGTCAAAACCAGATTTTTTGAAAGACTTTGCAATTTGAGTGCTATCAGTTGCTTTTTGTGTGGCTATGCCAACAAAGATGTGGGCTTTATCGGCGTCAGCAATACGGTAGTTAAATTCTGTGACGTTTCTGTCGCCTAGTAGTTCACAAAAGCGTCTGAACGAACCCCTTTGTTCTGGAATGGTCACGGCAAAGACAGCTTCTTTGGCTTCGCCAACTTCTGCACGTTCAGCAACAAATCTCAAGCGATTGAAGTTGATGTTTGCGCCGCAAGCAACAGCCACCAGCGTTTTGTCTTTACATTTTTCGCGCTCGACATAGGCTTTCAGTCCGGCAAGGGCTAGTGCACCAGCAGGTTCTAGAATGCTTCTGGTGTCGGTAAAGACATCATTGATCGCGGCGCATATTGCGTCTGTATCAACTGTGATGATTTCATCAACCACCTCTTGGCATAACCTGAAAGTTTCTTTGCCAACAAGCTTGACAGCAGTGCCGTCAGAAAATAGTCCTACTTCTTTGAGCTCTACTCTTTTGCCAGCTTCTAATGATTTTTTCATGGCATCAGAATCAACTGTTTGGACGCCAATCACTTTAATGTCAGGTCGAACGGCTTTGATATATGCACCAACACCAGCCACAAGGCCGCCGCCACCAATAGCTAAAAAGATGGCGTCGATGGGTTCTTGATGTTGTTGCAGCACTTCCATGGCTATCGTGCCTTGACCTGCGATCACATCGGGGTCATCAAATGGATGTACAAAGGTGAGGTGATGTTTTTTCTCTAGTGCTAAAGCATGTTGATAGGCATCACTGTATGACTCACCATGGAGCACAATTTCTACGGAGCTGCCACCTCTAGATCTAACAGCATCAATTTTTACTTGTGGTGTGGTGGTTGGCATCACAATGATTGCTTTGCAGCCTAATTTGGCGGCTGATAAAGCCACACCTTGAGCGTGATTACCGGCCGAAGCGGCAATGACCCCTCGTTTCAAGTCAGCTGAGCTAAGGTGCGCCATTTTGTTGTAGGCGCCCCTGAGCTTGAATGAAAACACAGGTTGGTTATCTTCGCGCTTGAGTAAAACCTTGTTTTTGATGCGCGCTGATAGATGTGAAGCGGGTTCAAGCTCGGTTTCGCGAGCAACGTCATATACCTTGGCGGTTAGAATTTTTCTTAAATAATCTTTTGGCATCCTGTGAGCGTATCACGGCATCAGCCTAAAATGACCAAACATGGAAAGCAATTTACATAATTTTTTAGTTTGGCTCTCGCTACCCATTGTTGGGTTGCCAGCAGTGTTTACTGTCTCTTTTGTATCTGCAACCCTCTTGCCAATGGGGTCTGAACCGGTTTTGTTTGGCTACCTCAAACTTAATCCAGATATGTTTTGGGTGGCGATTTTGGTTGCCACAACTGGTAATACTTTAGGTGGGATGCTTGACTGGTTAATGGGCTTCGGGGCTAGTAAAGCCCATGAAAAACTATTGGGCCCTAAAGAGCATAAGCTCTTGAAATGGTTCGAGAAATTGGGGCCACCAGCATTACTTTTGTCATGGTTGCCCATTGTGGGTGATCCATTGTGTGCTGTGGCTGGTTGGTTGAGATTGCCTTGGCTGCAATGCCTCATTTACATGGCGATTGGCAAGTTTTTGCGTTATGTGACCATGACTTACGCTCTTCTGATGGTGCCAGATGGCTTTTGGAGTGCGATAGGTCAATGGTTGGGCCTGATTTGATGACCACAATATAGGCAGGGTTTCAAAGGGTTATTCAAGATTGAGACGACCAAGCCCATAGTCCTTTAAAATAGCGTTTTAGTTAAAGCCAGTGATATGAACGCACCTTTGCCCCTGAATAGCTTTGCTGAGCATGCTCAAAATGCTCCGCGTTTGCGTGAAATTCCATATAACTACACATCTTTCTCGGACAGAGAGATTGTTATTCGTTTGTTGGGTGAGCAAGCGTGGCAAATCTTAGATGAATTAAGGTCGGGTCGTAAAACAGGCCGATCAGCCAGAATGCTTTACGAGGTTTTGGGGGATATTTGGGTTGTGCAACG
>CAYFKY010000004.1:14139-24724 GCA_964343915.1 uncultured Polynucleobacter sp.
GATGAAATACCTGGTTTGGTTAAGGGATGTATTGAATTAGGTTTGACGATCATTCCTCGAGGGGGTGGTACAGGTTACACGGGTGGCGCTGTGCCTCTCTCACCAATGTCTGCGGTTATTAATACGGAAAAATTAGAAACGCTTGGTCCGGTAGAGATGCTTCGCTTGCCTGGTTTGGATCATGAAGTAGCGACGATTTATTCCGGTGCAGGCGTTGTCACGAAACGAGTTTCTGATGCGGCTGACAAGTCTGGAAATGTGTTTGCTGTAGATCCAACTTCAGCTGAAGCTAGTTGCATCGGCGGCAATATTGCAATGAACGCTGGCGGCAAGAAAGCTGTGTTGTGGGGAACAGCGTTAGATAACTTAGCATCCTGGAGAATGGTTGACCCAGAGGGTAACTGGTTGGATATTGAGCGTATTGGTCACAATATGAGCAAGATTCATGATGTCGACTTTGCCACCTTCAAGTTAACTTGGTCAGATGGTCTTTATGCCCCAGGTCTTAAAGTCATCAAAACAGAAGAATTAAAGATTGAGGGTAAACGTTTCCGTAAAGAAGGTTTGGGTAAAGACGTTACGGATAAATTTTTGGCTGGTTTGCCTGGTGTTCAAAAAGAAGGTTGTGACGGTTTAATTACCAGTGCAAGGTGGGTATTGCATCGCATGCCCAAACAAATCAGAACTGTTTGTTTGGAGTTCTTTGGCCAAGCTAGGGATGCTATCCCAAGCATTGTTGAGGTAAAGGCTTATTTAGATCAACAAACCAAGCAGGGCGGCGCAATTCTTGCGGGATTGGAGCATTTGGATGAACGTTATCTGAAGGCTGTTGGTTACGCCACAAAATCAAAGCGTAATGTTTTGCCAAAAATGGTATTGATTGGTGACATTGTTGGTGATGATGAAAATGCGGTAGCCACTGCAGCAAGCGAAGTTATTCGTTTGGCTAATACCAGAGTGGGTGAAGGTTTTGTGGCGGTTAGCCCCGAAGCTCGTAAAAAATTCTGGCTGGACCGCTCAAGAACTGCTGCAATCGCCAAGCACACAAATGCATTTAAGGTGAACGAAGACGTTGTGATTCCATTGGATCGCATGGGCGAGTACACCGATGGTATTGAATTAATCAATATCGAATTGTCATTGAAGAACAAGCTGCAATTATTGAGTGAGCTTGAGAGCTTTTTTAGACAAGGTAATTTGCCTTTAGGTAAGTCTGATGATGGTCACGATATACCTGAAGCCGAGATGCTTGAAGGGCGTGTTGCGCAGGCATTGCAATTAATTGATACCGTTCGCGCTGAATGGTCTGAATGGGCTGGCAACATCAACCAACACTTTAGTGGGTTGCAAGATAGAAGTTTGCGCGCATCATGGAAGTTAGAGGTTAGGGCGGAATTAAGGAAAATTTTCAGTGGCGCCTCTTTCGAGCCTATCTTGAAAGAATGCGAAGCAATTCATAAGCGTGTATTGCGTAGTCGAGTTTTTGTGGCATTGCACATGCATGCTGGTGATGGAAATGTCCACACCAATATCCCAGTGAACTCTGATAACTACGATATGTTGCAAGATGCACATCAAGCAGTTGATCGCATCATGAAGTTGGCAAGATCTTTGAATGGTGTTATTTCAGGTGAGCATGGTATTGGTATTACAAAGCTTGAATACCTGACTGAATCAGAGATCAAAGACTTTAGATCTTATAAGTTGAAAGTGGACCCTGAAGGTCGCTTCAATAAAGGTAAGTTAATGCCAGGCGCTGACTTAAGGAATGCCTACACGCCAAGCTTTGGTTTGATGGGGCATGAGTCATTGATCATGCAACAAAGTGATATTGGAGCAATTGCATCCAGTGTGAAAGATTGTTTGCGTTGTGGCAAGTGCAAGCCAGTGTGTGCAACACATGTTCCTCGCGCTAATTTACTTTACAGTCCACGCAACAAGATTTTGGCCACATCATTGTTAGTTGAAGCTTTCTTGTATGAGGAGCAAACAAGACGTGGTGTTTCTGTGAAGCATTGGGAGGCGTTTGATGATGTGGCGGCACATTGCACAGTTTGTCACAAGTGCGTAACGCCATGCCCTGTCAAAATTGATTTTGGTGATGTCACCATGAATATGCGCAACTTATTGCGCAAGATGGGTCAAAAGCGTTTCAATCCTGGCGCCTCTGCAGCCATGTTCTTCTTGAATGCAACCAATCCAGAGACGATTCAGTTAACACGTAAATTGATGATTGACTGGGGTTATAAGGCTCAGAGGTTGGCGCATGATTTCTTGAAAAAGTTTGCCAAAGCGCAGACTGCTAAGCCACGTGCAACTGTTGGTAAGCCACCAGTGCAAGAACAGGTCATACATTTTGTAAACAAAAAGATGCCTGGCAACTTGCCTAAGAAAACAGCTCGCGCTTTATTGGATATCGAAAACTCTGACATTGTTCCGATTATTCGAAATCCTCAAACAACATCGGTCGATACAGAAGCTGTTTTTTATTTCCCTGGTTGCGGATCTGAGAGATTGTTTTCACAAGTAGGATTGGCTACACAAGCGATGTTGTGGCATGCGGGTGTTCAGACAGTATTGCCGCCGGGTTACTTGTGCTGCGGTTATCCTCAGCGTGGTTCTGGTGACTTTGATAAAGCCGATAAGATCATTACCGACAATCGAGTGCTTTTCCATCGTATGGCTAACACCCTAAATTATTTGGATATTAAAACTGTTGTGGTTTCTTGTGGCACTTGTTATGACCAGTTATCTGGTTATGAGTTTGACAAGATTTTCCCTGGTTGCAGGATTGTTGATATTCATGAGTTCTTATTAGAAAAGGGTATTAAGTTAGAGGGTGCCAAAGGTGTTAGGTACATGTATCACGACCCTTGTCATAGCCCGATGAAGCTACAAGACCCACTCAAAACTGTTAATAGTCTGGTGACAACTGAAGATGGCACAGTAATTGCAAAAAATGATCGTTGCTGTGGTGAGTCTGGCACGTTAGCAGTTACTCGATCAGACATATCTACGCAAATTCGTTTCCGCAAAGAAATTGAGATGCGCAAGGGTGCGGCTGATTTAAGAAACAACTTTGATGGAGAGGTAAAAGTCCTAACGAGTTGCCCATCCTGTTTGCAAGGCTTGTCTCGATATAACGATGACTCTGAAACAAAGGCTGATTACATTGTTGTGGAGATGGCTAATCACTTGTTGGGTGAAGATTGGATGGCTAATTACGTGAATAGTGCTAACCAAGGTGGTATCGAAAGGGTATTGGTTTAAAAGCGATGACAAATAAAGCCCCATTGCCACAAAATATTGTGGTTCATCAACAGTCTAAAGTTTTAGAGTTGGTGTATGGCACCGATGTTTATAAATTGCCGTTTGAGTTCTTAAGAGTTTGGTCGCCATCTGCTGAGGTGCGCGGACATGGTGTTGGACAAGAAACTTTGCAAACTGGCAAAAGAGATGTGCTCATTAATAACATCGAGCAAGTGGGGCACTACGCAATCAAGCCCGTATTTTCTGATGGGCACGACTCTGGCATTTACTCGTGGGAATATTTATATGACATGTGTCAGAACTATGATGCCATGTGGCAAGACTACCTTGCTCGATTGGAAAAAGAGGGTGTCGATAGAGATGCTCCTATGGCCAAAGATGCCGGTCACTCATGTGGGCACTGATTAGATATGGCACAAACACATTTCGGATATAAAACTGTTGATGAAACTGAAAAGGCTAGCAAGGTTGCTGAGGTTTTTCATTCTGTAGCAAATAAGTACGACATCATGAATGACCTGATGTCTGGTGGTTTGCATCGGGTCTGGAAGCATTTCACTATTAGCAAGGCAGCAGTTAAGTCAGGGCAAAAAGTTTTAGATATCGCTGGTGGCACCGGCGACTTGTCATTAAGTTTTGCCAAGAAAGTTGGGCTGGAACGTGAAACAGGCGGCCAGGTGTGGTTGACTGATATCAATGCATCGATGCTTGGATATGGCCGTAATCGTCTTTTAGACAAAGGCTACCATTTGCCTTGTGTTCAGGTTGACGCAGAACAAATTCCGTTCCCATCAAATTATTTTGACTTAACAACTGTTGCGTTTGGTCTTCGTAATATGACACACAAAGACGTCGCGCTTAAAGAGATGTTACGGGTGATTAAGCCTGGCGGGAAAGTGATGGTTTTAGAGTTTTCAAAGCCAGTTGATGCACTCAAACCAATATACGATGCGTATTCATTCAAGATCTTGCCGTGGCTAGGTGAAAAGGTTGCTGGGGATGCTGATAGTTATCGCTATCTTGCAGAGTCAATCCGTATGCATCCTGATCAGGAGACTTTAAAAACCATGATGGAAAGTGTGGGTTTTGATAGGGTTGAATATCATTCGCTAACAGGTGGTATTGTTGCCCTTCACATTGGTTATAAGTATTAATTTGTTTGCTTGATTTCAATAAAGAGGTTGGAAATGATTTTGAAGAAAAGTTTTGTGTGTTTGGTTCTTTCTTCTTTTGTGTTGGCTGGTACATCATTCAATGCTGATGCTAAACGTTTAGGTGGCTCAAAGAGCATGGGTAAGCAGTCTCAGAGCGTGACCCAGAAACAACAGGCTGCACCAACTCAACCGACAGCTCCGGCAGCAGCGCCTGCACCGGCAGCAAAACCAGCTCCTGCAACTCCTGCAGCCCAGCCTAAAAAAGGTTTTGGTATGGCTGGTATTTTGGGCGGTCTAGCAGCCGGTCTTGGTCTTGGTTGGTTGCTGTCTCATTTTGGTTTGGGTGAAGCAGCAGCTTCATTCTTCATGGGATTGTTGGTAGTCTTGCTTGTGGTGATGGTGGGTGCGTGGTTGTTCAGACGTTTTTCGGGCAATCAAGCAACTTACAAGACAAGTCCTGCGGGTGGACCATCTTGGGAGCCTAATGATCGTTTTGACCGACAAGAGCCTACATCTTCTGGTTCAGCTCCAGTTAACACTCCTTCCGTTGCCACAGAAATTGATCCTGCGATCAAGAATTTTGATCAAGAGTCATTCTTGGTTAATGCAAAGAAACACTTTGTTCATTTACAAGATGCATGGGATCAAGGTGATTTAGCAAAATTAAAAGAATTCGCTACGGCAGAAATGTTTGAAGAGTTGAGGCAGGATTTAGAAGCTAGAGCAACGTTACAAAACCGTACAGAGGTATTAACATTAGAAGCTGATTTGTTAGGTATTGAATCTGGTGCTGATGTTTACATGGCAAGTGTGCGTTTCTCCGGCATGATTCGTGAGCAGTCTGATGGTCCTGCTGAGTCATTCGTAGAGGTGTGGAATTTAATTAAGCCTGTTAATGGTCAAGGTGGATGGGTATTAGCAGGTATACAACAGTTGGTTTAATCTGAACGCAATAGTTAAAACTTTAAATTACTTACTGGCCCAAGAATCTTGGGCCAGTGACCTTTTGCGCAAACATATTGGTAAAAAAGTTAAATTTATTCTGCCCATTACTCAAGTCTCGCTACTAATTAATGAGCAAGCTAATTTCTCGTTAGCTAAAGAAGATGGCGAAGATCCTAATGTCACATTAACAATTTCAGCAGATGTTTTAAATGCGTATATTGCGGGCGGTAAGGATGCTGCTGCTCAGCACGTCAAAGTTTCTGGTGATGTTGATTTAGCGCAAACCATGTCAAAGTTGGCGAGCCAACTTCGTTGGGAGTTTGAGGAAGATTTGTCTAAGTTGGTTGGGGATGCTTTGGCTCATAGAATTGTTCAGTCAGCCAAAAAAGGTCGATCATTTGGTGAGTCAGCCATTAAAGACCTAGGTGCCAGTGTTTTGGAATATTTGGTACACGAAAAACCAACTCTTGTTAAAGCAGAAGAATTGGTTCGTTATAAAGAAGATCTGCGTCGACTTCGAGATGATGTAGATAGGATAGAGAAACGTATAGAGCGTTTATTGGAGAAATCTTCGTGAGGCAGTTTTTAAGGTTATTTAAAATTCTCTATACGGTTTGGAGATTTGGTGTTCTCAAGGTTATTAGAGATAGCCTCAAGCCAGGTCTTATTAAAGTTATCTTGACGGTTGCCTCTTGGTTGACCCCTGGTGTTTACACACGCGGTGAAAGTTTACGATTAGCGTTAGAAGCGCTAGGGCCAATATTTGTTAAGTTTGGTCAAGTACTCTCTACGAGACGTGATTTATTGCCGACTGACATCGCTGATGAGTTAGCGAAGTTACAAGATCAAGTACCGCCATTTTCTGAATTAAAAGCTATGGCCTTGATTGAGGCTTCATTAGGTAAGCAAATATCAGAAGTATTTAGCTCATTTGATCAAAAGCCAGTCGCCAGCGCATCGGTAGCGCAAGTACATTTTGCCGTCTTAAGAGGTACGGATAAATATCCAGAGTGGGAAGGTAAGCAAGTAGCCGTTAAGGTTCTGCGCCCTGGGATATTGCCTATCATTGAGAGTGACTTGGCATTATTACGAATGCTTGCAGGCCTAGTTGAAAAATTATGGCGTGACGGCAAGCGCTTAAAGCCAAGAGAAAATGTTGATGAGTTTGACACTTATTTGCACGATGAATTAGATCTTATGCGAGAGGCTGCTAATGCAAGTCAGCTACGTCGCAATTTTGAAGGTTCTAAAAAACTCATGATCCCTGAAATGTATTGGGATTTATGTGGTCTTAATGTAATGGTCATGGAAAGGATGCATGGCATTCCTATTTCAAGATTAGAAGAACTAAAGGCTGCAGGTGTTGATCTTAAAAAATTAGCATCTGATGGAGTTGAAATATTCTTCACACAAGTATTCCATGATGGTTTTTTCCATGCAGACATGCATCCTGGAAATATTTTTGTGAGCGTTGCTCCAGAATCGTTTGGCAGATATATCGCATTAGACTTTGGCATTGTTGGCGCGCTATCTGATTCGGACAAAAATTATTTGGCTCAGAATTTTTTAGCTTTCTTTAACCGCAACTACAGACGTGTAGCCGAGTTGCATATTGAATCTGGTTGGGTACCAAAAGAAACAAGGGTAGAAGAATTAGAGGGTGCTGTTAGAGCAGTTTGCGAGCCTTATTTTGATCGACCTTTGAAAGAAATTTCATTGGGTATTGTTCTGATGAGGTTATTTCAGGCCTCTAGAAGGTTCAATGTTGAGATTCAGCCTCAGCTAACTTTATTGCAGAAAACTTTGTTGAATGTTGAGGGTTTGGGACGTCAACTAGATCCAGACATGGATTTATGGAAAACAGCCAAGCCTGTTTTAGAGCGTTGGGTTGATCAGCAAATTGGTATTCGAGGTTTCTTGGCGCGTATCAAAGACGAGGCGCCACATTGGGCTAAGTTAGTGCCTACTATCCCTAGATTGCTTGCTCAGTGGCTTGATAAAAGTCAAAATCAGGATAAAGATGACACTCAAGAGTTGATGCTAAGACTGCTTTTGGAGCAAAAGCAAACTAGAAAATTAATCTGGGGAACTATTCTTTTCTTGAGTGGTTTACTAGGCGGGACCTTATTTACGCTCACTTGGCTTAGCTAAGCCCTATAATTTCAAGCTTCATGAAAAAATATTTTATTGCTGGCATGCTGGTTTGGGCTCCTTTAGCCATCACGATTTGGGTGATGACATGGGGCCTATCTGTATTAGATGGTGTATTTGGCTCAGTGATGAGCGCTTTGATGGCGATATTGCCTTCTGCCCTTAAACCAGCTCTTCAGTCATTCAGAGATTTGCCGGGTGTAGGTATTTTGATTGTTTTGGCAATCATTTTGGCTACTGGCGTTTTTGCAGCTAATTTTGTTGGGCAATGGTGGATTAAGTTGTGGGATCAAATCATTACCCACATTCCCATTGTTAAATCTATTTATTCAAGTGTTAAGCAGGTATCTGGAACCTTATTTTCAAGTAAGGGCAATGCATTTAGAAAAGCTGTTTTGATTCCATACCCTAGAAATGGATCTTGGACGATTGCATTTGTAACAGGCACGCCTGCAGATGAGGTCTCAGCAAAATTAGGTAGTGAGCACGTCAATGTTTTTTTGCCAACCACGCCTAACCCTACCTCAGGATTTTTTATGATTGTTCCGCGCGCGGATGTCATAGAGTTAGAAATGGGTGTTGAAGAAGCCCTGAAGCATATTGTTTCAATGGGTTCAGTTCCCCCTTTAAGTCAATCAGTACCATCAGCAAAGTAGGAAGTTTTATGTCAATGCGTAGCCATCAATGTGGCCAAGTCACAGAAGCCTTAATTGGACAAGAAGTTACATTAGCAGGTTGGGTTAATCGTCGTCGTGACCATGGCGGCGTCATTTTTATTGACTTAAGAGACCGTGATGGTTTTGTGCAAGTTGTTTGCGATCCAGATCGTGCAGACATGTTTGCAATGGCAGAGCAAGTACGTAATGAATTCTGCGTGCAGATCAAAGGTTTGGTTCGTGCGCGTCCGGCAGGTACAGAAAACAATGATTTAGCTAGTGGCAAAGTGGAATTGTTGTGTCATGAATTGAATATTCTGAATGCATCAATCACTCCACCATTTCAGTTGGAAGATGACAATCTTTCAGAGACTACTCGTTTGACCCATCGTGTTTTGGATTTGCGTCGCCCGCAAATGCAAAAGAATTTACGTTTACGTTACAACGTTGCGATTGAAACAAGAAAATATCTTGATCAAGCAGGTTTCATTGATATCGAAACACCGATGTTGACCAAGAGCACTCCTGAGGGAGCTCGCGATTACTTAGTGCCATCACGTGTACATGACGGTCAGTTTTTTGCATTACCTCAATCGCCACAATTATTTAAGCAATTATTGATGGTGGCTGGTTTTGATCGTTACTATCAAATTACAAAATGTTTCCGCGATGAAGATTTGCGTGCCGATCGCCAGCCTGAGTTTACTCAGATCGACTGCGAAACAGCCTTCTTAGATGAATACGAGATTAGAGATCTTTTTGAAAATATGGTTCGTCATATTTTCAAAACAGTCATGAATGTTGAGTTAGCTAATCCATTCCCAGTGATGCCTTACTCTGAAGCCATGGCGCGCTTTGGTTCAGATAAGCCTGACCTGCGTGTGAAATTAGAGTTCACAGAATTAACTGATGTCATGAAGGATGTTGATTTCAAGGTTTTCTCTGGACCTGCTAATCAAGATAATGGTCGCGTTGTAGGTTTGTGTGTGCCGGGTGGTGCTGTGATCAGCCGCAGTGATATTGATGATTACACTCAATTCGTTGGCATCTACGGCGCAAAAGGTTTGGCTTGGATTAAGGTTAATGAGATTGCTAAAGGCCGAGATGGTTTGCAATCTCCAATCGTGAAAAATTTACACGACGCTGCTATTGCTGAAATTTTGAAACGCACCAATGCCAAAGACGGCGATATTATTTTCTTTGGCGCTGACAAAGCAAAGGTAGTGAACGACGCTATCGGTGCATTGCGTTTGAAGATTGGTCATTCAGCATGGGCAAAAGACAATGGCTTGATGGAGCAAGTTTGGAAGCCAATGTGGGTGGTTGACTTCCCTATGTTTGAATATGATGAAGAGGGTGCGCGTTGGGTTGCATGTCACCATCCATTTACAAGCCCTAAAGATGAGCATTTAAATTACTTAGAAACTGACCCAGGTAAGTGCTTGGCTAAAGCTTATGACATGGTTCTCAATGGCTGGGAAATTGGTGGTGGTTCAGTTCGTATCCACAAAGAATCTGTACAAAGCCAAGTCTTTAGAGCATTGAAGATTGGTCCCGAGGAAGCTCAAGCTAAATTTGGTTTCTTGTTAGATGCCTTGCAATACGGCGCCCCTCCTCATGGTGGTATCGCTTTCGGCTTAGATCGTATTGTGACGATGATGACGGGTGCTGAATCAATTCGTGATGTGATTGCATTCCCTAAAACTCAGCGTGCTCAATGCTTGTTAACGCAAGCCCCAAGCCCTGTAGATGAAAAGCAGTTGCGTGAATTGCACATTCGTCTACGTAACACTCAAATGCCTGCATGAAGATCCCTATCTCGGTACTAGTCGTGATTTACACGACTAGCAACGAGGTGCTCTTGATTGAAAGAGCAGACCATCATGGCTACTGGCAATCTGTCACTGGTAGCCTGAATGAAATTGATGAGTTATTGCATGTGGCTGCAGCCAGAGAAGTATTTGAAGAGACTGGGATTGAAATTCATCAATTGCCAGATACAGCTCTTCAGTCGATGAATCATCATATTCAGTATGAAATTTATCCTGAGTGGCGTCACCGTTATCCTGATGGTGTCACGCAAAACACAGAGCATTGGTTTAAGCTTGAATTACCAAGCAAAATGCCTATCAAGCTATCGCCAAGAGAGCATATCTCTTATCAGTGGCTAGACATTGAGCCTGCTGCCAAACTTTGTTTTTCCCCTAGTAATCGAGAGGCAATACTAAGACTAAATTCTGATTAGAATTAGCTTATGTCATTGTTGCGAAGAGATCGTTGGCAAAGTATCCAAACTCTTAAATTGCTTGAGGGTGGCAAGGATTATTTTGAGCGAGTTGAGGCTGTTCTAGCTGCCGCAAAAAAATCCATTTATCTAGAGGTTTATATTTTCTCTGCGGATTCGCAAGC
>CAYFKY010000005.1:0-20074 GCA_964343915.1 uncultured Polynucleobacter sp.
CGAATCAGGGATTCGAACCCCGGACCTGCGGATTATGATTCCGTCGCTCTAACCGGCTGAGCTAATTCGCCAAAGACCATGATTATATAGCACTTTGTTCTTAAGCTCAAAAACAACTAACTAGAAAAGAACTTAGCTTTTGAGTGGCGAACTAATTTTTCTTCAATCACTTTTAACTTTTTTCTTCTCGTACTGATGCATTTTGTATGCATAGAACCAAGTTAGGCCTAAATAAATCAGTAGAGCACCTTGAGCACCCCACCAATAAGTGAAGTTCCATCCAAAAAAGTCAAATCGTAAAAATTCGGGAGCTAATCCAACAACCAGTGTTGTGATGAACCAAAGTGCCAACAGTATTGAGATGAGGCGTTTATTTTTTGACCAAGTTTTCATGGGCGACCTACTGGTAAATAAACCCTCATACAAGTGCCATATTTCAAAGGGTTTTCTTGATACACATTTTCTAAAATCTCAAGCTTGCCACCATGTTGGGTGGCGATTTCTTTAACGATGGCTAAACCCAATCCGCTACCTTCGATGTCACTACCTAACACTCGATAGAAGCGCTCTAAAACACGTTGCCTTTCCTCTGGCGGTATTCCGGGGCCAGTATCTTTAACTTCGGCAATCAGCAAGCCTGGGCGATTGGAGTGTCTGACATCAACGGTAACACTGCCATTGGCGGGGGTGTATTTGATGGCATTATCCAAGAGGTTATTAAATAACTCTTTGATCATCACCGGGTTGCCATAAATTTTGTGTGCTTGAGTGGGCGGCACAAATCCTAGGTCAATATTTTTTTCCCAAGCCGCTGATAGCCAGTTCTTAGTAGCATCTTCAGCGGCCTGAGACAAATCAAAAAGAATTTTTTCGCTTAAGTTGGTAGCGTTCTCCATGCGTGCTAAAGAGAGTAGCTGTTGAACTAAGCGGGTGGCACGCGTTGAGCTATCTGCAATTTGTTCTAACGAGCGTTGAAGTTCATCGGGGCTACTTTCCCGTTGAGCGAGTTCTGCTTGCATTCTTAAGCCTGCAAGAGGTGTTTTTAATTGATGAGCAGCATCAGCAATAAATCGTTTTTGTGACTGAACTGAATCTTCCAATTGGTATAAAACGTCATTAAAGCTAGATATAAGCGGCATGATTTCTTGTGGAGCCGCTCTTTCCTCAATCGGGCTTGTGTCATCCACGCGACGATTTCTGATTCTATTTTGCAGGGCATTTAATGGGGCTAGACCTCTGGTTAAGCCAAACCAAACCAGCACAACGACAATCGGCAAAATAATAAATTGTGGAAGGATGACACCTTTGATAATTTCATTGGCTAGTTGAGATCTTTTTTCTAAAGTTTCAGCAACTTGTACCAAGATCGGCGGACTATTTTTTGAAGGCGATAAGACTATTTGAGTTGCAGCGACTCTGACTTCATTGCCAGCAATTCTGCTATCCCTATACGTGACAAGCCCTACTTGTAAGGCATCGCCATCTTGGGGTAGTGGTACATCTTTATCCCCAGCGATCAACTGACCGTGTTGCCCAACAACTTGAAAGTAAATTGTGTCATTGTCATCCGCTCTTAATATCTGCCTCGCAGACATCGGGAGCGTTAAAGAAATATGACCATTTGTTTCGGAAATTTGTTGGGAGATTGCTAGAACACTATTCTCTAGACCTCGATCAAAAGGAGCATTTGCAATAGATTGTGCTACTAAATAAGTAACAGCAATACTCATCGGCCACAAAAGTAGCAGTGGCGCCAACATCCAATCTAAGATTTCTCCAAATAGTGATCTTGGCCCTTTACTAATCGGGCGTAAGTCATACGACTCCGGCGGTAGAAGTTTTTGTAGTTCCGCATCTAATGCGGGCTGAACATCTACCATGTTGGAAGAATTTATGCTTCTGGAGATTTAGCTACAACAGGGGCTTGGAATTTTTCTAAGCAATAGCCAAGGCCTCTGATTGTTGCAATCCTGATGCCACCCACTTCAATCTTTTTACGCAAGCGGTGAACATACACTTCAATCGCATTGTTACTCACTTCTTCGCCCCATTCGCAAAGATGGTCTACTAATTGATCTTTTGAAACAAGGCGACCAACACGTTTGAGAAGTACTTCAAGAAGTCCTAGTTCACGAGCAGACAATTCAAGCATCTTTTCGTCGATGTAGGCAACTCGACCAACTTGATCAAATTGCAGTGGGCCATGTTTAACAACTGTTGGACCACCACCAGTGCCGCGACGAGTTAGTGCTCTGACGCGAGCCTCTAGCTCAGATAATGCAAATGGTTTTGCCATGTAATCATCGGCACCATGGTCTAGACCTTTGACGCGTTCTTCAGTTGAGTCTGCAGCCGTCAAAATTAGGACCGGTAACATGGAATTTCTAGATCTTAGGCGCTTTAGTACCTCAAGACCTGTCATTTTGGGAAGTCCCAAATCGAGAATTAACAAATCAAAAGCCTGCGCTGACAGGGCAAGATCGGCTGATTGGCCATCTTTTACATGGTCTACGGCATAGCCAGACTGTCTAAGTGACCTAGTTAGCCCGTCAGCTAGTACGCTATCGTCTTCTGCAATCAGTATTCTCATACAACCTTATCAGCAAAATCTTGCTTGTTAATCAGACATTTGCTGATTTTCATCAGCAAAATACTAGTTTCTAATACATATTCTAGCGGGACAAAAAAATGCCTTGCACAGAATACTGTTTTTATATACAGTAATCACTGTAAATTAACTATATGACAAAAATACACCTAATTTTAAATAAGGACGACTATGGAAGACCATAAGAAAAAATCTGGATCAGCGCCTAGCGATATTGAAGGAATGAGCTCTGATAAGCAAAAAGCGTTGAATGCGGCACTTGCTCAGATTGAAAAGCAGTTTGGTAAGGGTTCCATCATGCGTCTTGGAGACAGCGACATTGGCCAAGACATTCAGGTGGTTTCCACGGGTTCGCTGGGTCTGGATATTGCCTTGGGTGTTGGCGGATTAGCTAGAGGTCGCGTGATTGAGATTTATGGCCCTGAATCGTCCGGTAAAACTACCCTGACCTTACATGCTGTAGCAGAGATGCAAAAGCTAGGTGGCACCTGTGCATTTATCGATGCTGAGCATGCCTTGGATGTTCAGTACGCAGCAAAATTAGGTGTGGATGTCAATAATTTGTTGATTTCTCAGCCAGATACAGGTGAGCAAGCGCTCGAGATTGCAGACGCCTTGGTTCGTTCAGGATCTATTGATCTTATCGTGATCGACTCTGTGGCAGCCTTGGTGCCACGCGCAGAGATTGAAGGTGATATGGGGGATTCGTTGCCAGGTTTGCAGGCGCGTTTGATGAGCCAAGCTTTGCGTAAATTAACCGGAACCATCAAGCGTACTAATTCAATGGTGATTTTTATTAATCAGATCCGTATGAAGATTGGTGTGATGTTTGGATCTCCAGAAACAACAACGGGCGGTAATGCATTGAAATTTTATGCATCTATGCGTTTAGATATTCGTCGCATTGGCAGTATTAAAAAGGGCGATGAAATCGTCGGTAATGAAACTCGTGTCAAAGTCGTTAAAAATAAAGTCTCTCCTCCGTTTAGAGAAGCAATTTTCGACATCATGTATGGCGAAGGTATTTCGCGCCAGGGTGAGGTGATTGACTTGGGTGTTGAGTGTGACATCGTTGAAAAATCTGGTGCTTGGTATAGCTACAACGGGGAACGAGTTGGGCAAGGTAAAGACAATGCCCGTGAGTTCTTAAAAGAAAATCCTGAAATTGCTAAAGAAATTGAAGCGAAGATTCGCGAGAAGTTAGGTGTTAATAGCGGCAGTGTGATCACACTAAAAGAAGAGGCTGATGCCTAAAGGACAAGCCCCCAGCCTAATGGGGCGAGCTCTACGATATTTATCAAGAAGAGAGCATAGTCGCCAAGAGCTTCGTAAGAAGCTCTTGGTTTATGCAGAATCTGAAGATGAAGTTGATGAGTTACTGATTAAGTTGGAAAAGCAATCTTGGCTATCTGATGAGCGGTATGCGGAAGGCTTAGCTAGACGCAAATCAGATAGGTACGGTAGCTTAAAGATTGTTGATGAGTTAAAGCAGCAATCAGTTGATGTGCTAACTGTTAACAAGATTAAAGAAGAGCTAAAGCAATCAGATTTAGACCGTGCATGGGCTTTGTGGGATAGAAAGTTTTCTGGGGTCATTGCAATCGAGCCCAAAGAGCGCGCTAAGCAAATGAGATATTTAGTGAGTAAAGGTTTTCCATTGGAGGTTGTTTCAAAGGTGGTTTCTGGGCGATTCAGCCCGAATCAAGACCCCTCGATCTAAAAAATTGATGCTGGTGTAGACTTTACACATGTCATCTAGCTCAGTATCCCGCCAATTAATTCATACCCGTGAAATCAAAACCCAAGTATTTCGTCGAGAAGATGGGCTTTGGGATATTGAAGCCAGCTTAATTGATACCAAAGCTAAGGATTTTCCTTTGGCTAGTGGCGTTAAATTAGCAGGCGAACCTATTCATCATATGATTTTGACCTTGACCATTGATGATCAATTCAATGTTTTGGGTGCCAACGCCAAGGCTCAGTCTGTACCTTATGTGGGGTATTGCGACAAAATCGAGCCAAATTATCATATGTTAGTGGGTCTTAACTTACTAAATGGGTTCCGTGGAGCTGTAAAGGAAAGATTTTCTGGGATTCTTGGTTGCTCTCACATGACGGAGCTCTCTACTATCTTGCCAACAGCAGCCATTCAAGCATTTGCTGGGGAAGTGATTAAAGTGGCTGATCACGGAACTGGAGAGATGCCATTTCAATTAAATCGCTGCCATGCCCTGCGAACTGACGGTGAAGCCGTAAAAAAATACCATCCTACCTGGTTTGGCATGCCTTTAACCCCCAAGGACATACCAAAAAAGTGATCCTTAAGCCCGAAATTGCGATAATAAGAGGCTTAGTTAGTAAAAAAACAGAATAGACAGAGTTGAGTAAGTTAGAAACATTAGTATTTTCGGACTATTAAAGAGGGAGCCTCAATGAAGATCCATGAGTATCAAGGCAAGGAAATCTTGCGTCAGTTCAATGTACCTGTACCAAATGGTATTCCAGCATTAAGCGTTGATGAAGCTGTTGAAGCTGCAAAGAAATTAGGTGGTCCAGTTTGGGTTGTTAAAGCTCAAATCCACGCAGGTGGCCGCGGTAAAGGTGGTGGCGTTAAGGTTGCTAAGAGCCTTGATGAAGTAAAAACATATGCAACTCAAATTTTGGGTATGCAGTTGAAAACTCATCAGACAGGTCCAGAAGGTCAAAAAGTTCGTCGTTTATTAGTTGAAGACGGCGCAGACATTAAAAAAGAATACTACGTTGGTATCTTGACAGACCGTGCCACACAATCAGTTGTGGTGATGGCGTCAAGCGAAGGCGGTATGGATATTGAAGAAGTAGCTGCTAAGACACCAGAAAAAATTATCAAGGCATTTGTGAACCCATTGGTAGGTTTGACAGATGCGGACGCTGCAAAATTAGCGTTGGGTATTGGTGTTCCAGAGGCTTCACAAGCTCAAGCGAAAGCTGTGTTGCAAAGCTTGTACAAAGTTTATATGGATACAGATGCATCATTGGTTGAAATCAATCCATTGATTCTTGAGGGTAATGGCAATATCAAGGCTTTGGACGCTAAGTTCAACTTTGACTCAAATGCTTTATTCCGCCATCCAGAAATCGTTGCGTATCGCGACCTTGATGAAGAAGATCCAGCTGAAGTAGAAGCGTCTAAATTTGATTTGGCCTACATTTCTTTAGACGGCAATATCGGTTGCTTGGTAAACGGTGCTGGTTTGGCTATGGCAACAATGGACACAATTAAGTTGTTTGGTGGTGAGCCAGCAAACTTCTTGGACGTTGGTGGTGGTGCTACAGCTGAAAAAGTAACTGAAGCATTCAAGATCATGTTGAAGAACAAAGAAGTAAAAGCAATTTTGGTTAACATTTTCGGCGGCATCATGAAGTGTGACGTGATTGCAGATGGCGTTATCACTGCATGTAAAGCAGTGAACTTGAGCGTACCTTTGGTTGTTCGTATGAAAGGTACAAACGAAGAGCTCGGTAAGAAGATGTTGGCTGATTCTGGCCTGCCGATTATTAGTGCAGACACGATGGCTGAAGCAGCGACTAAAGCTGTTGCAGCAGTTAAGTAAGCCACAGGCCACGAAAGGAATTTAAATGTCTATTCTTATTAATAAAAACACACGAGTTATTACTCAAGGTATCACTGGTAAAACTGGTCAGTTCCACACTGAAAAGTGTCAAGAGTACGCAAATGGCAAAGAATGTTTTGTTGCTGGCGTAAATCCTAAAAAAGCTGGCGAGAAAATTTTTGATATTCCTATTTATGCATCAGTTAAAGAGGCTGCTGCTGAAACAGGTGCAACAGTTTCTGTAATTTATGTACCACCTGCAGGTGCTGCTGCTGCTATTTGGGAAGCTGTTGAGGCTGACTTAGATTTGGCAATCTGTATTACAGAAGGTATTCCAGTTCGCGACATGTTGGAAGTTCGCAACAAAATGGCTGCTAAAGAAGCAAAAGGCGGCAAGAAAACTTTGTTGTTGGGACCTAACTGCCCAGGTTTGATCACTCCTGATGAAATCAAAATTGGCATCATGCCAGGTCACATCCATCGTAAGGGTCGTATCGGTGTGGTTAGCCGCTCAGGTACATTGACTTATGAAGCAGTTGCTCAATTAACAGAAATCGGCTTGGGCCAATCTTCTGCTGTTGGTATTGGTGGTGACCCAATTAACGGTCTTAAGCACATCGATGTGATGAAGGCTTTTAATGATGATCCAGATACAGATGCTGTGATCATGATTGGTGAAATCGGTGGTCCAGACGAGGCTGAAGCAGCTCGTTGGTGCAAAGCTAATATGAAAAAACCAGTGGTAGGCTTTATTGCTGGTGTTACTGCTCCTGCAGGTAAGCGCATGGGTCATGCTGGTGCGTTGATTTCTGGTGGTGCAGATACTGCTGATGCTAAATTGGCTATCATGGAAGAGTGTGGCTTTACAGTGACACGTAATCCATCAGAAATGGGTAAATTGCTTAAAGCATTGTTGTAATATTCGCTTAAGGGCAAAAAATAACGGGAGCCTGGCTCCCGTTTTTATTTGGCTGAACTAAAACTAAAAACATACGAGGACGATATGGAAGCACTTTCTAGTACAGCATTTTGGTTTGCGTTAGGTTCCATTATTCTGACAAATATTATTTTGTCTGGAGATAATGCCGTTGTGATTGCTCTGGCATCCAGAAATTTGCCCCCAGCTCAACAGAAGAAAGCGATTTTTTGGGGTAGCGCCGCTGCAATTATTTTGCGTGTTGTGTTAACTATCACCGCTGTAGGTCTATTGACGTTACCCTATTTAAAAATTGTAGGCGCCATTCTTTTAGTCTACATCGGAGTTCAATTATTGAATGAGGATGAGGGTGAAGGGGATATGGAAGCCAAAGATAATATTTGGGGAGCCATTCGAACAATTTTGATAGCAGATTTAGTCATGAGCTTAGACAACGTCTTAGCTGTTGCCGCGGCTGCCCAAAAAGGCCCTGAAGAGAGTAGGTTGACGCTCTTAATTATTGGTCTAGCGCTGAGTATTCCGCTGATTGTCTTTGGTAGCACTTTATTGTTAAAAGTGATGGAACGTTTTCCTATCATCATCACGATTGGAGCTGCATTGTTGGGTTTCTTGGCTGGAGAAATGTTGGAGGGAGATCCTGCTGTGCATGATCAAATTGTTGCAGCTATACCATCAGCTCATACGATATTTGGCATTGCGGGTGCTAGCCTTGTTGTGATGTGGGGTTATTTCTTGAAGCATCAAAACAAAAGAAAGCAAGCGTAGTTTCTTTGATTCAACACAAAAATCAGCGTTTTCCTACAGCAATATCATCCCCCAAAATCCTCACCATCTGAGATGATGGTGAGTCTTAATTGGGAGGTCGTTAAATATGAATGAAGGTAGAAGTAATTTGCAGTTAAAAGAAAAAAATGGATTTACATTGATTGAGTTGATGGTTGTTATTGCCATTATTGGTATTTTGGCAGCCATTGCAGTTCCTAAATATCAAGATTACATCGCTAAAACACGTGTTGCAGAAGGGTTTAGTCTTGCTGCTGGAGCAAAATTAGCGGTGACAGAGGTTTATGCAGGTAAGGGTGCCGCTGACATGAGTGTTGCCACTGAGGGTACATTTAAATCAACCTCGACAAATAGCATCAAAGAAGTAAGCATTCAAAAAACTGGTGCTATTTTGATTACCTATCAGTCGAGTGTGGCACCAGAGGGAGCTAATCAGTTAAGCATCGTGCCAGTTAATCAGGCCACAGCAGATGATGTAAAGGCGGTTGATTTGAGTAATAAGCAAGAGCAGCCATGGGCTGGCGTTTGGTCCTGTAAGTCTCCTCAAACAACTTTGCCAGCAAAGTTGCTACCAGCTGATTGCAAGTAAATAACAATCTGAGATAAAGAAAAGGCAAACCATGGTTTGCCTTTTTTAATGCCTATAAATCATTGTTAATTAAACAGAGAAAATTATTCAGCCTTCCAAGTCCCAGACTTACCACCACTTTTTTCAAGTAGTTTTACTTCCTTAATGACCATGCCTCGGTCAACTGCTTTGCACATATCATAGATTGTGAGCAAGCCAATTTGAACGCCAGTTAATGCTTCTATTTCAACGCCAGTTTGGCCGATATTCTCAGTTGTTACCGTGCAGTGAATGGTTGAATTTTTTTCATCTGATTCAAATTCAACAGCAACTCTTGTGAGGGCGATAGGGTGGCAAAGAGGTATTAGGTCTGGGCTCTTTTTTGTCGCCTGGATAGCTGCAATACGCGCAATGCCAATCACATCCCCTTTTTTATGGGTGCCAGACATCACCATATCAAATGTACTTTTTTGCATCTGAATACTGCCTGTGGCTGTGGCAATACGATGCGTACTCGCCTTTTGCCCAACGTCCACCATGTGGGCTTGGCCAGTTTCATCAAAATGAGTTAGTTTGTTCATGCATTATTTGTACCATAATTAGAGATATGGATAGAAAAAATAATAAATTTTCGAAAAAATTGATGGCGGCAGCTTTAGCCGTAATTTTTCAGCCAAGTTATTTGCTTGCGCAAAGTGATGCAAATATGACTGCTCAGGAAAACATCAATCGCGCCATGCAGGCACCGGCAGCCCAATCAGAATTCACACCTGCAAGCAAAAGAGTGCAGCAACCTACTTTGGTATTACCTGATTTAGGTGACTCATCCAGTGCATCTTTGGCGCCAGTGGATGAGCGTCAGTTAGGTGAGCGGATCATGCGTGAGATACGTCGCGATCCTGATTATTCATCGGATCCTGTTTTCTATGACTATCTAAATAATATTGGGCAACACTTGGTTAGTGCTGCCAGGAAGCAAGGTATTGCAGGTTTACAGGGTGGCGGAAGCTTTGCCGTTAATTTTGAACTTTTTGGCGTGAGAGATAAAAGTATTAATGCGTTTGCTTTACCAGGTGGTTTTATTGGTGTGCACACCGGTTTAATTGTTTCGGCTGAAACAGAGTCTGAGTTAGCTTCTGTTCTAGGGCATGAAATCGGACACGTTACACAAAAGCATATTGCAAGGATGTATGGTCAGCAGGGTACGAATTCGATGATTGCATTGGCTTCGATCATCTTGGCCGCGCTTGCCGTTAGTCGTAATCCGAATGCTGCTCAAGGTCTTGCGGTGGGTGGGCAAGCATTGGCTATACAAAACCAACTCTCTTATTCAAGAGATGCCGAACGAGAAGCTGACCGTGTTGGTTTTCAAATTCTTCAGGCGGGTGGTTTTGATGTTCAAGGTATGCCAGATTTTTTCCAACGCATGCAAAGAGCTAATAGCATCATGGAAAGTGGTGTTCCTGGATATGTCAGAACCCATCCTTTGACGACAGATCGTATTGCAGATATGCAAGACCGCGTTAGAGGTCTAGCAGCCCAAAAAGTTTCTTCTTCAATTGAGTTCTATTTGTTGAAGGCGAGAGCTCGGTTAACTCAAACTACTAGTTCAAGTAACTATCCTGAGTTGCGACAGTACTATGAGAGTTTGCTACGTAAGCAAGATCTTGCGAAGCAATTAGAGGGTAGTTACGGCTTAGCTCTTTTGAGTTTTAAACAGCTAAAAAATGTGGATGCTGAGAACTATCTGCAAAAAAGTAGGGCTCTAGTTCAGTCAATGTCATCAAATGGTTCTCCTGTGCAGCGATGGAGCCTTTCACTAGAGACGACCGCCATTGAGTTGATGTTTGCAAAATCACAGTATGAGCAGGGCATTAAACAAATTATTAATTTAAAGGCTTTTTACCCTCAGTCTAGGTCGTTAAATATGTTACTTATCGAGGGGCAGTTAAAAACAGGCCAACATGAGCAAGCCATTGCTTGGTTAAAAACTCAATCAAGGGCGCATCCAGAAGATTCTGTATGGTGGGATTTGTTATCTAGAGCGTATGCACAGTCTGGCAAAAAATCTTTGCACCATGCGGCTTTGGCTGAGAAATATGTATCTCAAGGTGCTTGGGTTGGGGCGCTAGAGCAAATGAAGTTTGCTAAAGCTGCTGGAGATGCCGATTTTTATCAGGCCTCTGAAATTGAGGCGAGAGCTAGACAAATACAAGAGTTATATCGTCAAGAGTTGCGTGCAGAAAACAAAAGACCATGATGCTTTTTAATTTCTTTAGAGCTAATTAGATTGATTTCATAAATCTTGCCTTGCCAACTCCATTTCCCCGCGTAACCGCAGGCATTGACGAATTCGGCACTTTTAGAAAACAGCTCTAAGTCGTGGTCGTGCAGTAATACAAAGACAGTTTCTAACTTTTTTTCGAATTTGGATATTGGCTGATTCGATTCTTTACAGATTTGTAGTTCTAGCTGACAGGTCATTAAAATTTGACCACATTCATCTAGAAAAACATCAATAGGATTTATTTCTTGACCATCGGTTGTTCTGAGTAATAAGGCATTATTTGATGGGTAAATTCTTGCAATGAATGGGGTGTAGCCTAAATCAATATAAACCCTTTGAGGGCCATTCTGGAAAAACCATTCTCCAGATTCATTGTGCGCTAGATTTCTTTGAATGAAATGAATGAGGCCTTCGTGGTTGATTGCTTCTCCGGGTAAATTGTTGGCTTGGGCGTATTCATTACGCATGCGCCAAATACCTCGCCGATCAAAAGAAAGCCAACCATGGCAAACGGGTACATCTGGCCATTTAATGAGTGAGCGTATAACCTGCTCATCCATATTTAATGGAAGCCGTGAATAGTGCTAGGTAGTTGTATGTGTTCTTCTTGGGCTGGGCTTGCATGTATGTGCGCGATTCTCCACCCCATGGGGCTTTGCACTAGCACATAAGAAAAGTTTAAAAAGAACTCGGGTTCTACTTGATCGGGCTCTAGTCTTACTGCCTCTGTTGTGTCAAAAAATGCAATCCCAATGCCAGTGTGACCGATTGCCTGAATCGGGTCTAGCCATAAAAAGTGATCTTCTAGAATCTTCTTTAAACCCTCACGCAGTTCAGCATGACCAGTTAAACGTTTGCCACCTGGAAGAATGCATGTAATGGAATCCTCATCCATCCATAAATCAATCGAGCCATCTAGATCATTGCGATGCAAAGATTCTCTCCATGCATCAAGCACTTCATCGGGTATTTGGAATAAGCGAGCTTGACGTGGCATGGTGTATTTGTTGAGTTAGTTATTTAAAGAGTTTAGGACGTCTTGAGGCTGTATGTCCACTAAACATTTTAGATGTCCCAGCGGGCAGGTTCTTTTGAAGCAGGGACTACATTCCAGTTGTAACCAATGTACTTTTGCTTCGGGAGATAAGGGAGGGGTATGTCTTGGATCGCTAGAGCCAAAAATTGCTACTTGAGGGCGCCTGAACGCAGCTGCTATATGCATTAATCCTGAGTCGTTGCTAATCACTTGATCGGCAACAGCAATGCATGCCATTGCTTCATCAAGTGTTGTTTGCCCACACCAGTTGATGACCTGATTATTGGAGTTGCTGAGCTTTGCAATCTCATCTGCTAGAGATGACTCTTTTTTGCTGCCTAAGATTAAAACAAGAGCTTTACTATTTTGCTCGATGAGCATTTGTGCCAGTTTGCCAAAATGCTCGATTGGCCATTGTTTTGCTGGTCCATATTCAGCACCAGGGCATAAGATAAACAACTTGTCATGATTCTGGATGACCTGAAGCTTTTCTTTCATCTCATTTAAGAAAAGCTTAGGTAATTCTAGTTTTGGTTGAGGCGTATCTTTTGCTTGAATACCTGAGAGAGCAAAGTAATGAGATGACATCGATGGTCTATTTGATCTCGATGGATTATCTAATGGCGCAGTAATTAAGCGCCAACGCATCTCACCTTTATAGCCAATTCTGTTGGGGATTTTGGCTAACCAAGGTATTAACGCAGACTTAAAACTGTTCGGTAAAACATATGCGTGGGTATATCCCAACAGTTTGAGTTGCTTTGCTAATTGCTTTCTTTCTGCCCACTGTAATAATCCGTGCTTAAAGTCCCCAATGATCACTTCATTGATTGCAGGGATGGCTCGCATCACAGATGCTACCCATGGAGTAGCAATTACATCGATAAGACTATCGGGGTGATTTTTTTTAAGCTGTGTAATTAATGGCTCAGTCATCACCGCATCACCAATCCAGTTGGGGGCGATGATGAGAATTTTTGCCATATTAATGACCGTGCGGTTCAGTACCAGGCTTTAGTTGGTACTCAGTGCTGCAATACGGACACTTGACGTGCCCTGTTGATACAACATCTAGAAAGACGCGTGGATGCAAGCTCCAAGCTGGCGAGCCAGGGTTTGGGCAGTGCAAAGGTAAGTCTTTATGACCGTCAACTTGAACAATATTTTTTGTGCTCATATCAACCTCAAACCACAGTTAACCAGTGGCGATATTTATCGCTCTTACCAGCAACCGCATCAAAGAAAACTTGTTGAATTTTTGTTGTGATAGGGCCGCGCTTGCCGTCACCAATCATGCGGTCATCAAGCTCGCGAATAGGTGTTACTTCTGCAGCTGTTCCTGTGAAGAAAGCTTCGTCACAGCAGTACATTTCATCGCGAGTAATACGTTTTTCACGTACTTCAATGCCAAGATCTTTCGCAATTGTGAAAATCGCATCGCGTGTGATGCCGTCTAAACATGATGCTAAGTCTGGTGTGTAAACAATACCGTTTTTAACAATAAAAACGTTTTCGCCAGACCCTTCTGAAACGTAGCCATCTGTATCTAATAGTAGGGCTTCATCGTAACCGTGTGCTGTTACTTCTTGGTTAGCCAAAATCGAGTTAATGTAGTAACCAGAGGCTTTGGCGCGAACCAAGGATACGTTTACATGATGTCTTGTGAACGATGAGGTTTTAACGCGAATACCTTTGTTTAAGCCATCCTCACCAAGGTATGCGCCCCATTCCCAGGCAGCTACTGCTACGTGTGTTGAATTGTTCTTTGCAGAAATACCTAATTTTTCTGAGCCAATCCAAACGATTGGACGAATGTAGCAAGAAGCTAATTTATTTTCTTTAACAACTTGAATTGTTGCCTTAGAAATTTCTTCTTCTGTGTAATTCATCTTCATTTGGAAGATTTTTGCTGAATTAAATAGGCGGCGTGTATGTTCTTTGAGGCGGAAAATAGCAGGACCTGCATCAGTTTTGTACGCGCGGATACCTTCAAATACGCCCATGCCATAGTGAAGAGTATGAGTTAGAACATGGATGTTGGCATCGCGCCAAGGCACCAATTTGCCATCCATCCAAATAAAGCCATCACGATTTGCCATTGACATGGTGTATTTCCTAAATTCTGAGAAAAATGAGTCGAAATGCCATTGTAAAACAGGCGGGTGGCGATGGCTATGTCAAAAAGTATGCCCCTACCTATAATCAAACTTTCAAAAATAAATAGGTTATTTGATTTGGCTTGGTCAAAACAACAGCGAGATGATTTACTGGATGGATTCAGAACAATGGCTCATTCAGGTTTTGCTGTATTCACATGGGCTTTGGTAACTGGGATTGCGATGGCCAAGTCAGACATTAGTACTGCAGAGGCAGTTGGTATGTCTCTGTTGGTCTACGCTGGATCAGCCCAGTTGGCTGCTTTACCTCTCATTGCGGGCAATTTCCCTTTTTGGACTATTTTTTTGACGGCCATTATTGTTAATTTAAGGTTTGTCATATTCAGCGCCGGAATTCAGCCATATTTCAAAGAAAAAGCTTATTGGAAAAGGTCGATTTTGGGTTACATCAATGGGGATTTAACTTTTGCATTGTTCATGTCTCGATATCCACGTGCAGACGGGAGTCCATCGCATGCCCCCTTTTTTATTGGTATGGCAGCAGCTAACTGGTTGGTTTGGCAAACAGGTTCACTAGCTGGAATATTTTTAGCATCATTGATACCTGCGTCCTGGGGGTTAGCTTATGCAGGTACTTTGGCTTTAATTGCCATTCTTTTGCCTATGTTGGAGAGTTGGCCCTCTAGACTGGCTGCGGTTGCGGCATCCGTTGCAGCATTGGCCACTGTAGATTTACCTTATAAGTTGAATATAGTTGTCGCAGTTCTGGTTGCCATTGTTGTAGGGATAGTTGCTGAGTCTTATTTGGAGCGACGAGCACAGGGGGTGGCACAGTGACATCTATAGAGATTTGGGTGGTCATTATCGGCCTAGCAGTCATTACCTATTTAACACGTGGTTTTTTCTTATTAATGGGATCGAGAGTTGAGCTAAGCCCAACCGTTCAAAAATCTCTCCGTTATGCGCCTGCAGCTGCACTGGTGGCAGTCATAGTGCCTGAAATATTTTTCCCGCCAGGATCGGCGGAAATAGAACTCAATAATCCTCAGCTTTGGGGTGGATTGGCCTCAATATTGGGTTTTTTGGCGACCAAAAGTATGGTTTTCACCATTATTTCTGGAATGATCATTTATACGGGCGCAAGGTTTATTTAGCCCCAAAAAACGGTCAAAAAGTCCTGTAAAAAGGTAAAATCTGAGTTTCTAGTCTTTTAGTTAAAACTCACACAATCATCATGCCAGGTACATCAAAACTTAAATTTAATCGTCTTTCTGATTTAGCCGCTGCAGGGCAACTTAAGGGTAAGCGTGTTTTTATCCGTGCAGATTTGAATGTGCCACAAGATGAAGCGGGAAATATTACAGAAGACACACGTATTCGTGCATCCATTCCAGCGATTAAGGTAGCTCTAGAAGCTGGTGCTGCCGTGATGGTGACATCTCATTTGGGACGCCCAACTGAGGGCGAATTCAAACCGGAAGACACGTTAGCTCCAGTAGCAGACAGAATTGCAGAATTGATGGAAAGAAAGGTTCCATTGATTAGCCACTGGGTGGATGGTGGATTTGAGTTGCAGCCTGGCGATTTAGTCTTGCTTGAGAACTGCAGATTAAACAAGGGTGAGAAAAAGAATAACGAAGAGCTAGCCCAAAAGATGGCTAAGTTGTGCGATGTTTATGTCAATGATGCTTTTGGTACTGCACACCGTGCTGAAGCAACAACCCATGGCATGGCTAAGTACGCTCCAGTTGTTTGTGCTGGCCCATTGATGGCTGCTGAGCTTGATGCTTTGGGTAAGGCATTAACTGATCCTAAGCGACCATTGGTGGCGATTGTTGCTGGCTCAAAAGTTTCAACCAAGCTAACCATTTTGAAGTCATTGGCTGAAAAAGTAGATCAACTGATTGTTGGTGGTGGTATTGCTAATACATTCATGTTGGCAGCTGGTTTGCCAATCGGCAGATCATTAGCAGAGCCTGATTTGGTAGGTGAGGCAAAAGCCATTATGGACATGATGGCCAAACGTGGCGCTAGTGTGCCTATCCCGGTAGACGTAGTTGTTGCAAATGAACTGTCTCCCCTAGCTCGTGCGAACAGAGTTGCTTCAACAGATGTTCAGCCAGATGACATGATTTTGGACGTTGGTCCTAAGACTTCTGCCGAGTTAACTAGCATCGTTGCTCATGCTGGAACAATTGTTTGGAATGGCCCTATTGGCGTATTTGAAATTGATCAGTTTGGCGGTGGTACAAAGATGTTGGCTGCTGCTATTGCGCATTCGCCTGCATTCTCGATTGCTGGTGGTGGTGACACATTAGCGGCAATTGCTAAGTACGGCATTGATAAGCAAGTTGATTACATCTCAACTGGCGGCGGCGCTTTCTTGGAGTTTTTAGAAGGTAAAACATTGCCAGCTTTTGCAATTTTGTCTGAAAGAGCTGAATGACATTACGCGCCACGAAAATCGTTGCAACACTAGGCCCTGCCTCAAGCAGTGCCGAAACACTAAAACAATTAATTGAGGCTGGGGTTGATGTTGTGCGCCTGAATTTTTCTCATGGCACAGCAGCAGATCATCAAGCTAGAGCGCAACTTGTTCGAGAGGTTTCAAAAAAAGTTGGTCGTGAAGTGGCGATCATGGCAGATTTGCAGGGCCCGAAAATCAGGGTAGGCAAATTTGAGAATAACAAAATTATCTTGAAGGCTGGTGAGCGTTTTACCTTAGATGCTAACTGTGCTTTAGGTAATCAAGAAAAAGTTGGCTTGGACTATAAAAACCTGCCTAACGACGTCAAGGTTGGTGACAAGTTGTTACTCAACGATGGTTTGTTGGTTATACGTGTTGAGGAAGTTCAAGGCACTTGCATCCATACTGTGGTTGAGTTGGGTGGTGAGTTATCAAATAACAAAGGTATTAACCGTGCTGGTGGTGGTTTGACTGCTCCAGCATTGACTGATAAAGACAAGGAAGATCTCAAAACTGCTGTTGGCTTAGGCGCTGATTACATTGCGATTAGCTTTCCTAAAAATGCGGATGATATGAAGATCGCTAGAGATCTTGCAAATCAAGCAACTCAAGAGCTTGGGCATAAGACCAAATTGATTGCCAAAATTGAGCGAGCAGAAGCTGTTTTGCCGGGAGTCTTAGAAGGTATTTTAGATGTTAGCGATGGCATCATGGTTGCTCGTGGCGACTTGGCTGTTGAGGTAGGTAACGCCACTGTACCTGCTTTACAAAAGAAAATGATTCGTATGGCTCGTGAAGCCAATAAGGTGGTGATCACTGCCACTCAAATGATGGAATCCATGATTGTTAATCCGGTGCCAACTAGAGCAGAGGTGAGTGACGTAGCCAATGCGGTATTGGATGGCACGGATGCAGTGATGTTGTCAGCGGAGACTGCATCAGGTCAGTATCCGGTTGAAACTGTTTTACAAATGGCGGCAATTTGCCTTGAGGCTGAAAAGACCGAAGTGCATCATCTAGATGCAGATTTCTTTGATCAAAAATTCACACGTATTGATCAATCTATTGCATTTGGCGCTTTGTTTACTGCTTATCACTTGGGTGTTAAAGCAATTGCAGCTCTAACTGACTCTGGATCTACTGCTTTGTGGATGAGCCGTCACAAAATTCAAGTACCAATTTTTGCATTAACAACTAAAGTGACTAGTCAAAGAAGTATGGCTTTGTATAGAAACGTACATCCATTGCATTTAGATACTAGTAATGACAGGGATACTGCTTTAGAGCAGGCTGAGGCATGCGTTAAGAAGTTGGGTGCAGTTAATGTGGGTGACAAGATTGTATTAACGGTTGGTGAGCCAATGGGTCAAGTAGGCGGAACCAACACGTTAAAGATTGTTGATGTGAAATAAATTTTAATTTAAGGGAAGAGTTATGGCACTTGTATCTATGCGCCAATTATTGGATCACGCAGCAGAAAATGCTTATGGATTGCCTGCATTTAACGTTAATAACTTAGAGCAAGTTCAAGCAATCATGGCTGCTGCTGATGAAGTTAATGCGCCTGTAATCATGCAGGCTTCAGCTGGTGCTCGTAAGTACGCGGGTGAAGCATTTTTACGTCATTTAATTGATGCAGCAGTTGAGGCGTATCCACATATTCCTGTTGTGATGCATCAAGACCATGGTCAAAGTCCTGCTGTTTGTATGGCGGCGATTCGTTCTGGCTTTACATCAGTGATGATGGATGGTTCATTGATGGACGATGGTAAGACAGTGGCGTCTTACGAATACAACGTAGCAGTATCTCAAGAGGTTGTTAAATTTGCCCACTCAATTGGTGTGACAGTTGAAGCCGAGTTAGGTGTGTTGGGTTCATTGGAAACAATGATGGGTGACAAAGAGGATGGTCATGGCGCTGAAGGTGCAATGACGCGTGAGCAATTGTTGACTGATGTTGAGCAAGCTGCTGACTTTGTTAAGAAGACTCAATGTGATGCATTAGCAATCGCCATTGGCACAAGTCATGGCGCTTATAAATTCACTAAAAAACCTACTGGCGACATTCTTGCTATTGATCGCATCAAAGAAATCAACCAACGCATTCCAAATACACATTTGGTTATGCATGGTTCATCCAGTGTTCCCCAAGAGTTATTAGCAATCATTCGTGAGTTTGGTGGCGACATGAAAGAAACTTATGGCGTGCCTGTAGAAGAAATTCAGGAAGGTATTAAGAACGGCGTTAGAAAAATTAATATTGATACAGATATTCGCTTGGCGATGACTGCGGCTATTCGTCGTTATTTGTTTGAGAATCCAAGCAAATTTGATCCTCGTGACTATTTAAAACCGGCGCGTGAAGCTGCTAAAGAAATTTGTAAAGCACGTTACTTGGCTTTTGGTTGTGAAGGTCAAGCAGGAAAAATTAAATCAATTCCTTTGGAAAAAATGGCTGAGCGCTACAAAGCAGGTCAGTTGGCTCAATTAGTTAAATAAGGTGGACATGCAAGCTTTATACGAATCTTCAATCAAGTCTTTACCTTTAATTTCAAAGGGCAAGGTTCGCGATATCTACGCTATTGGTAATGATCAATTATTGATGATTACAACTGATCGTTTATCAGCATTCGATGTGGTGATGGGTGAGCCTATTCCGGGTAAAGGGATAGTGCTAAATCAAATGGCTAACTTTTGGTTTGATAAGTTAAGCCATGTGATTCCAAATCATTTGACAGGGATTGACCCTGCAACAGTGGTTGCAGCCAATGAAGTCAGTCAAGTAACTGGTCGCGCAATTGTTACTAAGCGTTTGAAACCAATTATGGTAGAGGCAGTTGTGCGCGGTTATTTATCTGGTAGTGGCTGGAAAGATTATCAGGCAACAGGTTCTGTTTGCGGTATTCAGTTGCCTGCTGGTTTACAAAATGCTCAAAAATTACCTGAGCCAATTTTTACGCCTGCTGCTAAGGCAGAAGTTGGTGAGCATGATGAAAACATTTCATATGCAGAAGTTGAGGCGCGCATCGGTAAGGAATTGGCGGCCAAGATTAGGGCTGTGAGTATTCGTTTATACGAAGAAGCATCTATTTATGCTGCGAGCAAAGGCATCATCATTGCTGACACTAAGTTTGAATTTGGTCTTGATGAGGTTGGCAACTTGGTGCTGATGGATGAGGTCTTAACCGCTGACTCTTCACGTTTTTGGCCCGCTAGCTCATATCAGGTGGGTTCAAATCCACCATCTTTTGATAAGCAGTTTGTACGTGATTGGTTGGAATTGGCGCAAGTCGATGGCAAGCCATGGAATAAGTCTGCCCCAGCGCCACAGCTACCTCAAGATGTGATTGAAAAAACTGCAGCAAAATATCGTGAAGCACTTGCAACATTAACTGCTTAATACCTACTGCATCAGCAAAAAGGAAAAACTATGAGCCAGAAACCAATTGTTGGAATTGTGATGGGATCTAACTCTGATTGGGAGACCATGCAAAACGCTGCACAGATTTTGCAAGAGTTTGGTGTTGCCTATGAGGCTAAAGTGGTTTCTGCTCATCGCATGCCAGATGATATGTTTGCTTATGCTGAATCAGCTCAAGCAAAAGGACTAAAAGCAATTATTGCTGGTGCAGGTGGCGCGGCTCATCTACCAGGTATGTTGGCTTCCAAAACAATCGT
>CAYFKY010000006.1:0-16057 GCA_964343915.1 uncultured Polynucleobacter sp.
TGTCGAATTGTTTGTCCGTGAGCTCCAATGGCTTGAATTTCTGATGCTTGAAGCTGTGATTTATTGAGTATTTCTGAAACTGCTAAGTGATAGTGTTTTGATAATTGATTGGCTGCTAGGGCTTCAAGATGTATCTCATTCTCACTGGGCGCTTGGAGTTTGAAGTATGTTTCTTGGAGATTTTTGTCCATTGGCACTTCAACATGCAGCAAAACCTTGGTTTTCCCAGATTTAGAAATATCGGCTAAAACGGCATCAATCCCATCCATGCTGGTTCCGGACATAATGCCAATATAGTAATTCTTCATAGGGTTGACTCTTAAGTGATGCGACAATGATGTTCTAGGAAATAAATGTAACCGATAGATTATGTCTTTAGCTAACGAGAATAAAACAGAACAAGTTAAATATCCAATTACAGACCGTGTTTTGGAGTCTTTGGCAGTCACTAAGCGTGGTTGCGAGGAATTATTGGTGGAAGCTGAATGGGTTTCTAAGTTGGCGCGTAGCGAGGCCACAAAAACCCCTTTAAGGATTAAGTTGGGCTTAGATCCTACGGCTCCCGATATCCATTTGGGACATACAGTTGTTTTGAACAAGATGCGTCAGTTACAGGATTTGGGCCATACGGTCATTTTCTTGATTGGCGACTTCACTAGCATGATTGGTGATCCGTCAGGTCGTAATGCAACACGTCCCCCCTTAACTAAAGAAGAAATTGCAGTAAATGCCGAGACGTACTATAAGCAAGCGAGCCTAGTTTTGGATCCGGCTAAAACTGAAGTGAGATACAACAGCGAGTGGTGTGACCCGCTGGGTGCTAGAGGGATGATTCAGTTGGCTGCAAAATACACAGTTGCTCGTATGCTTGAGCGTGATGATTTCACCAAGCGTTACAAAGGCGGCATACCAATTTCTGTTCATGAATTTTTATATCCATTGATGCAAGGTTATGACTCGGTTGCGCTAAAGAGTGATTTGGAATTGGGCGGCACCGATCAGAAGTTCAACTTGCTTGTAGGCCGTGAGTTGCAAAAAGAGTATGGTCAAGAGGCTCAATGTATTTTGACAATGCCTTTATTGGTTGGCACCGATGGTGTCGATAAGATGAGTAAGTCTAAAAACAACTACATTGGTATTAGCGAAGCGCCCAATGAGATGTTTGGCAAGTTGATGAGCATTTCTGATGAATTGATGTGGAGTTATTTCACGCTTTTGTCATTCAAGCCACTTGCTGACATTGCGAAGATGAAAGAAGAGGTTTTGGCTGGCCGTAACCCTAGAGACTTCAAGGTGGCATTGGGTCAAGAAATTGTCGCGAGATTCCATAATGCTTCTGCCGCAGAAAAATCTTTAGAAGACTTTAACCACCGTGCTAAGGGTGGTGTGCCTGACGATATTCCAGAAGTGATGTTGACTGGTGCGCCATTGGGGATTGGTCAGTTATTAAAGCAAGCCAATTTGGTGCCAAGCACATCTGAGGCGATGCGTAATTTGGATCAGGGCGGTGTAAAGATCGACGGGACTACAGTTAGCGATAAGTCACTAAAAGTTGATGCTGGCACATTTGTGGTTCAGGTGGGTAAACGTAGATTTGCCAAAGTCACGCTTTCTTAATTAAGTATGACAATTGTTTATTTGATTCGCCATGGCGAGACGATGTGGAATCGCGAGAAGCGATTGCAAGGCCATATTGATATTGGTTTAAATGATGCAGGCTATTGGCAAGCTGAATGTTTAGCTAAGCATATGGCTGGTAAAAATTTGGCAGCGGTTATTTCTAGTGATTTAAGCCGTGCTATTGATACTGCCAAGCCAATTGCTGAGCATCATGAGCTTGATTTAATTTTTGATCCCGCGTTGCGCGAAAGACATTACGGCATCATGCAGGGCTTGAGTCATCAAGAAATTGCACAGAACCATCCGCGTAACCATGCCGCATGGAAAAATCGAGAAGTAGATTTTCAGCCAGAATCTGGTGAAAGTTTGCAGCAGTTTTATGACCGTGTGGTTAATGCTGTTAAGCATTGGGCAAATACTTATCCCAATAGTGAGATTGCTGTGGTGGCTCATGGTGGTGTGTTGGATTGTTTAAATCGAGCTGCAACTAATAAAACATTGGCGCAAGCACGAGATTTTGAGATCCTGAATGCCAGCTTAAATACTTTAAGTTACAGCAATGGACGGTTTGAGTTAATTCAGTGGGGTGATGTAAGTCACCTAGAAAACTCTAGTGGTCAGCTTAATAAGTCTTTAGATGAGGTCGATGGTAGTCCAAGGTGAGCATAAGCTAATGCTGTAGCTACCCTGCCACGAGGAGTTCTTTGTAAGAAGCCTTGTTGAATCAAATAAGGTTCAATAACATCCTCAATAGTTTCTCTCTCTTCACTAATTGCTGAAGCGAGGTTATCAACCCCAACAGGGCCACCATCAAATTTATGAACAATGGCTTCTAGCAGTTTTCTATCCATCACATCAAAGCCTACTGCATCTACGTCTAGCATTGATAGGGCTGCATCTGCAATTGATTGCGTGATTTGGCCGTTGCCTTTTACTTCGGCGTAGTCTCTAACACGTCTTAATAAGCGGTTGGCAATCCTTGGAGTGCCGCGAGATCGTTTGGCAATCTCTAGAGCGCCACCATCATCTAAGCCAGCATTTAAAAGGTTGGCTGAGCGCTTAACAATGAGTGACAGTTCTTCGACTGTATAAAACTCTAAGCGAGCAACGATACCAAATCGATCTCTTAATGGATTGGTAAGCATTCCTGCGCGTGTTGTTGCGCCAATCAAAGTAAATGGTTTTAGATCGAGTTTGACACTTCTTGCAGCAGGACCGTCGCCAATCATGATGTCAATCGCATAATCTTCGAGTGCTGGATAAAGGATTTCTTCTACAACAGGAGATAGCCTATGAATCTCGTCAATGAATAGAACATCATTTTCTTCAAGATTGGTGAGTAGCGCGGCTAAGTCACCAGGGCGATCCAGTACTGGCCCACTTGTTTGACGTAGGTTGACACCCATTTCTCTGGCAATGATATGAGCCAAGGTGGTTTTACCTAATCCTGGTGGGCCAAATAAAAGAACATGATCAAGAGCTTCTTGTCTTTGTTTGGCAGCAGATATAAATATTTCTAACTGACCGCGAGCTTTTTTCTGACCAACATACTCCTCTAATTGCTTAGGTCTTAGCGCTCTCTCAAGCGCATTGTCATCAGTGCTCGCAGCAGCAGTGACCAATCGTTCTTCTTGATTGTTTGCTGAGGGGGTGATGTCGTCAGTTTTGATTGCCATGAGTAGAGTTTATTACTATTTGGGCCATCTACTTAGGCTTTAGACAAAGCTTTCAGCGCTAGCCTGATGCCATCAGATACAGAGGTACCTGGCGTTACTTGTTTTAGTGCTAGCTGAGCCTCTTTGTCAGAGTATCCTAGGGCAGTTAATGCCTGCAGAATTTCTAGTTGGCTATCGGATTGATTAGCCTGACTTGATAACCCAATGTCTGCGCCGATTTTCCCTTTAAGCTCTAGAAGAAGTCGCTCCGCAGTTTTTTTGCCAATCCCAGGAACTTTGGTGAGGCGAGCAGACTCTTGTAATGTGACAGCTTGTGCTAATTCATCAACGCTCATGCCAGACAGCAGTGATAGAGCAGTTCTCGCTCCAATGCCGCTAATTTTGATGAGAGATCTGAAAGCTTCTCTTTCGGAGTCAGTGGCAAATCCAAATAGCTGCTGGGCATCTTCGCGCACCACAAAGTGAGTGAGTAAGGTGACTTGTTGGCCAATAGCCGGCATTTGATAAAGGGTGCTCATTGGCACATCAATTTCATAGCCTACACCATGGCAATCCACGATTAGTCTGGGTGGGGTATTGGCAATTAGGATGCCTTGTATTCTTCCAATCATGTCGACATCTTAAGCTGATTATCGAAATTGTTGTAGTCGCTCATTAAGTTCTCTGTGGTGAGCAGCGCAGATGGCAACGGCTAATGCGTCTGATGCATCTGTGCCAGCGACTTTATTTAGTTTTAATAAACGTTTGACCATTTCTTGAACTTGGCTTTTGCTGGCTCTTCCTGAGCCAACGATAGCCTTTTTAACTTCTAGAGCGCTGAATTCAACCATGGGTAAGCCACCTGATACTAACGATGCAATTGCGGCACCGCGAGCTTGGCCAAGTAAAAGAGTGGATCTTGGATTAACGTTTAAAAAAACTTGCTCCATAGAGGCGGCATCTGGTTTATATAAATCAACTACCTCTCGAATACCGGCATAGAGTGTGGCTAATCTTTGTGGAACTGAGATTTCAGTTCCACCTGTTTCAATCGTGCCAGATGCTATGTAATTTAGACGTTGCCCCTGAACTTCAATAACGCCAAAGCCGCTGACGCGAAGTGCTGGGTCAATACCTAAAATACGCATATTAATGACGGAAGTGGCGTGTGCCTGTGTAGACCATTGCTACACCACGTTCATCGGCTGCTGCAACAACTTCATCATCACGCATGCTGCCACCTGGTTGAATAACGCAAGTCGCGCCAGCATCCACCACTACATCTAATCCATCTCTAAATGGGAAGAATGCATCGCTAGCCACAGCTGAATTTTGTAGTGTTAAACCAGCATTTTGAGCTTTGATGCTTGCAATTCTGGCTGAGTCAATGCGGCTCATTTGCCCTGCACCAACACCTAGTGTCATGCCGTCACCACAGAAAACAATGGCATTTGATTTAACGTACTTCGCAACGCGCCAAGCAAACATTAAGTCTTCCATCTCTTTAGCAGTTGGTTGACGTTTTGTCACAACACGAAGTTCGCTAGGCAATACATTTTTAGAATCAGGGCTTTGAACGAGTAAGCCGCCACCAACACGCTTGATATCTTGAGGATTAATAGTTTCGGCAAGTTCAATTTCTAGTAAGCGAACATTTTGTTTGCTTGCAAAAATTGCCAAAGCTTCTGGGGTGAACGCTGGAGCAATTAATACTTCCACAAACTGCTTAGATACCGCTTCGGCAGTTGCACCATCACATGGTCTGTTGAAGGCAATAATTCCGCCAAATGCTGAAGTAGAGTCGGTTTTGAAAGCTTTTTGGTAAGCCTCAAGTGCAGAGTTTGCTACTGCAACACCACAAGGATTGGCATGTTTGATGATGACGCAAGCTGGTTGACCGTTGGTGACGGTGTTGCCAAAGCTCTTAACGCATTCCCAGGCAGCATCTGCATCAGCAATGTTGTTGTATGACAATTCTTTACCTTGCAACTGACGGTAGTTTGCCAAAGCACCAGGAACTAATTGAGTGTCTTTGTAGAACGCAGCGCTTTGATGTGGGTTTTCACCATAGCGCATTTCTTGAACTTTATCGAATGCTAGGTGAAGAGTTTGTGGATATTCGCTGCGAGTGGTGTGCTCTAAGTTATCACCAAGGCTGGATAGGTAATTAGCAATAGCACCGTCATATTGAGCGGTGTGAGCATAAACTTTTTTAGCTAGTTTGAAATTGGTGGCAAAAGAAACTTCATTCTTGTTAGCACGCATCTCAGCTAGCACGGCATCATAGTCGCTTGGTGATATTAGGACGGTGACATCTTTGTGATTTTTTGCAGCAGCGCGAAGCATGGCTGGACCGCCAATATCAATATTTTCAATAGCATCTTCAAAAGAACATTGTTCCTGAGCCACTGTTTTTTGAAATGGATATAGATTAATCACAAGCATATCAATCGCACCAATGCCGTGTTCTTTAATCGCAGCCATATGCTCAGGGAAATCTCTGCGTGCCAATAGGCCACCGTGAACCATTGGGTGAAGAGTCTTAACGCGACCATCTAACATTTCAGGAAAGCCAGTAATTTCTGACACCTCAACTACAGGTAAGCCGTTTTCAGCTAATAGCTTAGCTGTACCGCCAGTGGAGATTAATTTCACACCACAGTCGTGCAGTGATTTGGCAAAAGGAACAATGCCAGATTTGTCAGAAACGGAAAGTAAGGCTGTACGAATCATAAGAGTCTTTGAAAATAAAAGTTAATAAATAGGAAATGGGTCTATAAGAGGCCGTGCTCTAGTAGTTTTTTTCTGAGGGTGTTGCGATTAATGCCTAAATAGTTGGCAGCAAGAGATTGGTTTTGTCCAGCATGTTGCATGATTAACTCAAGTACTGGTTTTTCCATGACGCTCAAGACCATTTGATAGACATTGCTTGGAGCGGTATCGCCCAAATCGTCTAAGTATCTTTTGAGATGCTTTTCAATAGTTTGGCTAACTGGATGTTGTTGAGGGGCTTGCATATTAAGCTGCTTCTAAATAAATTAAATGTTCTGATTCTTCTTTGAGTGAATCAAAAAACTGATTCACCGCTTCTAATTGTTTTTGGCAGTCATCAATTGTATTCATGTGGTGTCTGAATACATGAGATCCTTTTAGTCCTTTGCAATACCAGCCAATGTGCTTGCGAGCCGTACGAACCCCTGCATATTCACCATAAAAGTCATAGTGGTCTATCAGGTGTTTATTCAAAATGCCCTGTATTTCTGTAACCTTAGGAGCATCTAATAATGCCCCTGTTTGTAGGTAGTGCAAGATTTCTCGAAATATCCAAGGGCGCCCTTGTGCGGCTCTGCCAATCATCAATGCATCGGCTCCAGTTAACTCTAGAACCTTAGCGGCTTTTTGTGGCGAGTTAATGTCGCCATTGGCAACCACGGGTATTTTGATGGAAGCCTTTACCGCTGCAATAGTCTCGTATTCTGCTTCTCCACGATAAAGGTCTGCTTTTGTTCGACCATGAATCGTGAGCATTTCAATGCCACTGTTAACGGCTATTTCAGCAATCTTTAAAGCGTTTTTATTATCCCTATCCCAGCCGGTTCTGATTTTTAATGTGACGGGCACTAAGGGGTGATCTTTTTTAACGGTACTCACAATTTTTTCTAAGATTCTGCCTACTAGGGCTTCATCTTTGAGTAACGCTGATCCCGATGCCACGTTGCACACTTTCTTTGCTGGGCAACCCATATTGATGTCAATAATTTGCGCCCCACGGTCGATATTTAAAACTGCGGCTTCAGCCATCATTTGTGGGTCTGCACCAGCAATTTGTACAGATATAGGCTCAACTTCGCCGTCGTGATTCGCTCTTCGTAAAGTTTTTGGGCTGTTCCAGAGCATGGCATTAGAGGCAATCATTTCTGAAACAGCATAGCCAGCCCCTAATTTTTTACATAATTGTCGAAACGGGCGATCCGTTACCCCTGCCATGGGGGCCACAAATAAGTTATTGGGGAGTGTGTGCGGACCTAATTTCATCAGGGCGCAACTCTAACATGAGAAGCTTACTTTTGCTTAAATTTTAGGCAAATAATGTCTAGCGTTGGCCAAACATCATTTGGCGGGTGAGGCCTTGTTTAATTGGAGGCATGAGTTGCAAGCTAGATAGCGCAATACCTCTTGCCCAGATAACAGGTTTAAGTTTTGATGTGAATATTCTTGCTAAGAAATCAGTTGTAGTAATTGTGGTATTTCTATCCCGCTTTCTCAGTTCTTGATAGCGCTGGAGTGCCTCACTCACATTATCTGATTCTGTAAGAACATCCGCTAATGTGTGGGCATCTCTTAGCCCTAAGTTAAGTCCTTGACCAGCAACAGGGTGCATGGTTTGGGCTGCATTGCCAATCCATACTTCATTTTTATCAATTATTTTTTTTCTGGCATTCAATCCTAGGCTATAGCTACGTAACTCACTAGCCTCTAGAAATGTTCCTGCGCGACTGCCAAAGGATGTTTGTAACTCACTTAAAAATGCTGAAGCATTTAGTTGAAGACGTCGATCACTTTCTTCGGGGCTACCGCACCATACAAGGTTTAAGTACTCAGGTCCTTTATGGCTAGGAAGTAGGGCAAGAGGTCCTTCATGAGTAAATCTTTCCCAGGCCATGTGATGGTTAGCTTGATTCATCTTTACCCAACCAACAATCGCTGATTGTTGATAGTCACGATATATTTCTTGCCAGTCTTGCTGCTTGAATAAGCCACCTTCGGCATGAATAATCACATCGGCCAAATTGGAAGTATCTAAGGCATCAATTTTTTGATCATGGTGCCACTGAAAATTTGGGGAATGAGCCGCGATTTTCTGCAGGGCATGTCTAAGTGATAGGTGTATGTCAGCGTATCTCACAATATGACCTAAGGCATCTTGCTGCAACTCTTCTCTGCGCACAATGGCTCTACCAAAATGACCCCGATGGGATACATGAATGGTATGAATTGCTGGGGATTGGTTGGGCCATGCACCAATCGTTTTGAGTAATAAATGACTGCCTTGAGAAACTGCTAAGCCCCTACTATCTCCTTGAGCTACCGCATCATCAGAACTACTTAACCGGTCATATAGGCGCACCTTGGCATCTGGTTTTTTATGCAAAATCCAGCTGGCACATGCTAGACCTACAGGGCCTGCTCCGATAATAGCGATTGTTTTCATGATGAGTGTTTCATCAAATATTCAATTTCATTGATGCTAACTGGTACGTCTCTACTCATTAGTTCGCAAGTACCATTCGTTACTAATGCATCGTCTTCAATGCGGATGCCAATATCCCAGTATTGCGGATCAACATCGTCCGACTTTCTAATATATAAACCTGGCTCGATGGTCAAAACCATGTTTGGCAATAATGTTCGCCAAGCCTTAGGCTCTGAAGTGCTATTAGGTTCTCTGTATTGACCAACATCATGTACATCCATGCCTAGCCAATGACTAGTGCGATGCATATAAAAACGTTGGTAAGCTTTAGTTTCAAGAGCGTTATCTAAACTGCCGATTGATGAGCGATCTATTAGATTTAAATCTAATAAACCTTGGGTTAGAACGCGTAGGGCTGCATCATGCGGCGCTTGAAAGTCTAAACCTGGCTTTGTTTTTTCAATTGCTGCTTCTTGCGCTGCTAAAACAATTTCGTAGATGGCTTTTTGTGGGCCAGAGAATTTTCCGTTGACTGGGAAGGTTCTGGTGATGTCTGAAGCGTAGCCATCTAACTCGCATCCTGCATCAATGAGGCACAAGTCGCCATCCTTTAATTCTGCATTGCCTGCTCTATGGTGCAAAACACATGCATTGGCACCCGTTGCCACAATGCTGTTATAGGCAACGCTTTGTGCACCGGCGTATCTAAAAGCATGTAATAGTTCTGCCTCTAGGTGGTATTCACGTAGTCCTGGGCGACTCGCTTGCATTGCTCTAATGTGGCCCTGAGCTGCAATATTCCCAGCTTTGCGCATGATCTTGATTTCATGTTCATCTTTGAATAGACGCATTTCATGAATGATTGTTTCCACATCAAATAGAGCTGCAGGAGAGTTTGCGCCAGTTCTAGCCATGCCTTTTACTTCGTTAAGCCAATTTTTTAGTTGGCTATTCATGGGCTCAGCATTAATCAATCTTGTAAAAATGGCATTTTGATTGGCTAACTGTAGGGGCATTTTTTCGTCTAGGGAGGCGTTAGAAAACGCAGAGTTAATCCCTAGGTATTGAGGCGCAGCCTCAGGGCCAAGACGCCAGCCATCCCATATTTCTCTGTCTAAATCTTTGGGTCTACAAAATAGAATTGTTTCGGTTTTGTTTGAGTTAACAATCATGACCAGTGTTGCGCCTGGTTCATTGAAACCTGTTAAGTAGTAAAAATCAGAATCATGGCGATAAGGAAAATCGCTATCTCTATTTCGGTATTTTTCTGCAGCAGTATCGATAATAAGAATGCCGCCACCACTTTTTTCAAGAATAGATTTAGCTACGCGATTTCTTCTTTGCGTATAGATCGCTTGTGGAAATTCTTGATCAAATATTGTCATTACTATTTAGTTCAGCCAATCTTTCTGGGGTGCCAACATCTACCCATAAAACATTCAGCATTTCTCCTAAGACCAAATTTTCACTCATCGCTGATCTTAGTATGGGCGCTAGTTTTGCTACAGACCCCATCTTAATACTTTTGAATAAATCTTGGTGGTAGAGGCCTGCGCCTGAAAAAGTATAGTTAATTGATGAGTTGGTTTTGTCAGTGACTAAATTGCCGTTAAGTTGGAAATCGCCTTCTGGATGATGGCTTGGGTTCTGAGTTAAGAAAAGATAGGCCATCGGTGGGCGCTCGTTTTTTCTTAATTGATTGGTGATGTCTAAAATTCTTTCAAATGGGAACTGTGGGCAAAACACATCCCCATTAATGGCAAAAAAATAATCATCAATTTTCATCAAAGGCATGGCTTGGCGAAGACCGCCTGCAGTTTCTAGTGCTTCATGTTCAGCAGATAACTGAATATTTAGCTTTTTAAACTTGCTTTGATTGAGGTGTTCGGTAATTTGCTCGCCCAACCAAGCATGATTAACCACAATATTGGTTAAATGATTGGTGGCAAGACCATCAATATGCCAGTCAATTAATGCTTTTCCTTTGACCTTTAGCAAAGGCTTTGGCGTATGGTCTGTGAGCGGGCGCATTCTTTCGCCGCGACCTGCGGCTAAGACCATGCATGGAATTGACTGGTTTTTATACATTAAAAGGTTAGCCCATCTGGTCTTTGGATGCCTTCAATACTATCTAGTAGTTGCACCAAAGGCTTCAAGGCAATATATCGCTCTGCAACTTTTCTTGTGTATTTAAATACCAATGGAATGTCTTTTAGGTAGCCATCCTTGCCGTCGCGGTGATAAAGCCTTGCAAATATCCCCAATACTTTGAGATGTCTTTGTAGGCCCATCCATTCGTAGTCACGGTAAAAATCACCAAATTCATTTTGTACTGGTAAGCCAGCTTTGCGCGCCTTATCCCAATACCGAATTAGCCAATCCATTTGTTCAGGCTCTTCCCACTCAATATAGGCGTCCCTATAAAGAGAGGCTAAATCATAGGTAATGGGCCCATAAACAGCATCTTGAAAATCTAGAATCCCTGGATTGTTCTCATCAGTCACCATTAGGTTTCTGCTGTGATAGTCCCTATGGACAATGACTTGAGCTTGGGACAGATTATTTTCTAGTATTAAGTCAAAAACTTTTGCCAAATCATCTTTTTGTTTGGCATCTAGTTGTATTTGTAAATGTTTGCCCAAGTACCACTCTGGAAATAGCTCTAATTCACGGGTTAATAGGGCTTTATCGTATTCTGGTAAGACCCCTGGTTTGCTGGCAAGTTGCATCTGAATGAGAGCATTATTTGCATCTTGGTAGAGTTTTGGTGCAGTTTCTTGATTCAAGGCTGATAGATAGGTCTGATTGCCCAAATCTGTTAATAGTAAAAATCCTTGCTCAACATCCTTTTCAAGGACTTTGGGAGCATTCAGTTTGGCATCAACTAATAGCTGAGAGATCTTGATAAATGGCTTGGTATCCTCTGTGGCAGGCGGGGCATCCATGACGATAAAGCTAGCTTGGGAGCCATTTTTAGTACTTAAAACCCTAAAGTAGCGCCTAAAACTGGCATCACTAGAGGCTGGTTGGAGGGTTGCTAGGTCTATAGACCACTTCGAGGTTAAAGTGGCTAGCCAAGTATTTAATTGAGATAAGCGGTTATCTGGGTTCATGGATTCGTATAATAAAAGCACTTAACAGTTATGCCTAAAACTTTTATCGCCAAGCGCCTGCCTTCCGGTTTAAAGCACTCTAAATTCAAGAAATTGTTTTTAGGGATTTTGGCATATGGGTGTGCTCTGCCAGCCTTATATGCTCAAGAGTCGCCTAAGCTTGATGAGCCTCTTGATCTTAAATTGGAAGACCAATTATTGGTCCGACCAGTGGTTCCTGATGACTTGGCGCCAACCTTTACATCCTCTAAAAAATTAGATGGTGTTGTGGATCGGCAAATGCGCCTTGAGGGTGATGCTGTCATTAGAAGAAATCGTACGGTTGTTAAGGGCGACTTAATCACCTATGACCCAGATACCGATATTGCTGATGTGGAAGGCAATGCCGCATTAATTAAAGATGCCACATCATTTAAGGGGCCTAAAGCAAAGATTCGCTTGGATGCTCAATCAGGATGGATGGATGAGCCTACCTATGAATTAAGAGAGATTGGTGGCAGCGGAAAAGCTTCACGTGTTGACTTTAAAGAAGACAATGAGTTCGAGTTTGAGAAGCTCACATACACAACGTGTAGACCAGATAATGTTGATTGGTATTTAACTGCTAGCCGGATGGATGTTCAGCAGGATACTAATTCTGCGGTAGGTGAAAATGGTGTGCTGCGTTTCTTTAATGTACCCATTTTGTATACCCCAGTATTTTCTTTGCCAACTACATCTGGACGTACATCAGGCTTCTTATCGCCAACCTATGGTCGAGTCAAGCGCGGTGGTGTTTCAGGATGGGATGTGACCGTCCCTTACTACGTTAATTTGGCGCCCAACAGAGATATGACTTTGTTCCCTCGATACATTCAAAATCGTGGTGAACAATTGGGCGGTGAGTTCCGTTATCTAGAAAAAAATTACCAAGGTATTTTGACTGCTGAGGCAATTTCTGACGCGGTTTATCAAAAAGATCGTTGGGCATTTGGACTTAAACATGCTCAAACCGTTCGCCCGGGCTTAGTCGCCTATACAGACTACAGTCGGGTTTCTGATAATCGTTATGTTGATGATTTAGGTAAAAGTCTTAACGGTGTTATTAATCGACAATTCAACCAAGAGGTTGGGGCGCGGTATGCAATTGATGGTTGGAATATTTTAACGAGGGTTCAAAAGTTTCAAACTCTGCAACCAGATCCAACAAATCCAGTTTTATTGCCCTATGAGCGAGAGCCTCAGATTAACGCAAAGTTCAATAAAAATAATTGGAATGGTCTCAATTTCACTTTTGAATCAGATGTCACTAGATTTACCTATAAAGGCTTGTTTGACGTAAGCAACCCTTTGTATTCAGGAAGAACATTTAAAGAGGGTAATCGTGCTTACGCAGTTACCTCTGTGGCTAAACCATTTATGACGCCTGGTTACTATTTGACCCCCAAAGTAACCCTTCGAACTACTCAATACACAGTTGATCCATTTCCTGGGCAACCAAATTTGAGCCGAAATGTCACGTTGCCTACGTTTAGTCTTGATTCAGGCATGACCTTGGAAAGGGATGCAGTTGAGCTAAGTGGCTTGATGGGTAAAAACATATTGATGACTCTTGAGCCAAGAGCCTTTTATGTTTACACGCCATATACCTATCAAAATGATCTGCCTTTATTTGATACAGCTGATGCTGGTTTTGGTATATCTCAAATTTTTAGCGAAAACTCGTTTGCTGGTAACGATCGCATTGCTGATAACAATAAAGTAACGTTTGGTGTTACTTCTAGAATTCTTGATGCGGATACGGGTGTTGAACGGTTAAGAGGTGTGGTTGCTCAGCGTATTGATATGAATGGTCAAAGAGTGGGTTTGACAGCAGAAAAACCTTCTACAAAGAGATCTGATATTTTGGCAGGGTTATCCACTCGATTAGTGGGTAACTTTAACTTGGATGGTTTGGTTCAATATAACGAACAGATTTCCAAATTGGTTCAGCAAAGTGTGACGGCTAGCTATCGACCAGAAGTCCGAAAATTATTAAACGTCAGTTACAAGAGAACAGTTAATCCTAGCGATGTAACGACTACGACCGACCAATATGAGGTTTCTGGGCAATGGCCAGTTGCGCGTCAGTGGTACGGTATTGCTAGATATAACTATGATTTGATTTCCAATCAGGTTTTAAATAGGGTGGTTGGACTTGAGTATGATGCAGATTGTTGGGTTGTTAGATTTGTTCAGCGACATTACAAAAACACATCTACTTTGGCAACGTCTGAGGTTTATATGCAAATTGACTTCAAAGGATTTTCAGGAATCGGAAGTAATCCAATTAATTTGATTCGCTTTAACATACCTGGTTATGAGCCAATTAGTCACAACCCTGCACCAATTTCACCATTTGAAAGTTACGAATGAAGCTAGTTAAGATTGTTTTATGCGCATTAGGTTTGATGATTCTTGGGCAAACAGGATTTGCTCAAAATAAAAATCGTGCTATCGATCAGGTGATTGCTATCGTTGATACAAGCTTGGTGACTAAGCTTGAGTTGGAAAATCGAATCACATTAATTGAAAAGCAATTTAAAGCAGCCAATAGACCATTGCCTCCGAGTGCTGATTTAAGAGAGCAGGTATTAGAGCGCTTGATTTCAGAGCGCATTCAATTAAATCTTGCCAAAGAGTCTGGAGTTAAAGTTAGCGATAAAGACTTGGATCGAATTATTGGCAACATTGCGGGGCAAAATAAGTTAAGCCCAGCAGAGTTTAAAGACAAGATTGAAAAAGAAGGCAATACTTTCTCTAAATATAAAGAAGAACTCCGAAAAGAAGTCCAGTTGGCAAGACTTCGTGAGCGCGAGGTGGATGCTAGGGTTCAAGTTAGTGAGTCTGAGATTGATAGCTACATCGCTGAAAAAGACAGAGGTAGATTGTTGCAAGCTGGCAATGACGAGATTTATTTGGCCCAAATGTTGGTGAGTCTGCCAGCTAACGCTAGCGAATCTGAGTTAGCGGCCGCTAAGAAAAAAGCTGAAGATATTTTGAAAGATGTTGGCTCTGAAAAAGACTTTTTGGCATACGGCAAACGTATTGCTACGCCTGGTTCTGGTGTCAGGGTTGAAGATTTGGGTTATAGAACTTTAGATCGATTGCCGCAATTATTTGTTGATGCTACCCAAGGTGTAGGCTCCAATCAATTGGTGTCGCGAGTGCTGCAAAGTGGAGCAGGCTTTCATATTATTAAGGTAATTGATCGTAAAGGTTCTGTGGTTTCGAATACACAGAACATTGTGGTTACTCAAACCCAAGCAAGACATATTTTATTGAGACATCGTAATGGCGTAACTGATTTAGAAGCACAGAGACGCTTAAATAGTTTTAGGGATCAAATTAAAGTTAAAGCCGCTGATTTCGCTCAGTTAGCAAAGAAACACTCTGAAGACGGCTCTGCGCCAAATGGTGGCAATCTTGGTTGGATGTCTCCAGGTGAGCTTGTTCCAGAGTTTGAGCAGGCAATGAATCAATTGAACGTTGGTGAGGTGAGTGATCCGGTTCGCACGGAGTTTGGTTGGCATTTGATTCAGGTGATTGAACGTCGTCAAGCTCAGTTGTCTGCTGATAAGCAGAGAGATTATGCGCGTGCCACTTTGCGCGAGAAGAAGCTCGATCAAGCTTACCAAGATTGGCTAAGACAAATCAGAGATGCGGCGACTGTAGAAATTCGCTCAATTGATTAAAGATGATTCGATTAGCCCTTACAACAGGTGAGCCTGCAGGTATTGGGCCTGAAATCAGTCTAAAGGCAGCGGAGATATTTCTCCAGGAAAATCCGGATGTAGAAATTAGTCTGATTGGAGATCAATCTTTATTTGCAAGAGATCTGCATGATCGCTTAACTATCAAGCATATTCCGTTACTAGCAAACGTGACTCCTGGTCGATTGGATAAAGCCAATGCTAGTTATGTGCTCAATACCCTAGACCAAGCTATTGAAGGTTGTCTTAGCGGGTACTATCAGGCAATGGTGACTGCACCTGTTCAGAAAAGCATTATTTCTGAATCTGGTATCAACTTTACGGGGCATACAGAATATCTTGCTGAAAAATGTGGCGTTCCTCTTGTTGTAATGATGTTGTGTGGCAGACCAGTTTTTAAATCTGATTTATTACCTGAGATGTTACGTGTTGCACTGGTGACAACTCACATTCCATTACAAAATGTTGCGAGTCATTTATCAGTAGATTTACTGCAAAAAACAATTGAAATTGTTGGTAAAGATTTAAAGCATCGATTTGGTATTAATCAGCCAACAATCTATATATCAGGCCTTAACCCGCATGCGGGAGAGTCGGGGCATATGGGCCGGGAAGAGCTTGACATCATCATTCCAGCGATGAAATTGATGGAGCAAAAGGGCTATTCTTTGGTGGGTCCTTTGGCGGGGGATACGATGTTTAGCCCCAATCATTTGCAAAAGGCGGATGTTATTTTGGCGATGT
>CAYFKY010000006.1:16157-19640 GCA_964343915.1 uncultured Polynucleobacter sp.
GATACGATGTTTAGCCCCAATCATTTGCAAAAGGCGGATGTTATTTTGGCGATGTATCACGATCAAGGTTTGGCGCCATTTAAGTTTGCAACGTTTGGAGAGGGCGTTAACGTTACTTTGGGCTTGCCAATTATCAGAACTTCTGTTGATCACGGCACCGCCCTGAACTTGGCGGGAAAGAATATTGCTGATGTGACAAGCATGTTGGCTGCTTTGCAGATGGCAAATTTAATGGCAAGGAATCAAAGTGGCGCATCAGGCTCGTAAGCGTTTTGGTCAGCATTTTCTGGTTGATACAGGGATTATTTATTCCATAATTCGCGCCATTGAGCCGCACCCAATTGATCAAGTGATTGAAATTGGTCCTGGTTTGGGCGCCATGACCAAGCCGTTGTTAGGTTCGTTGGATGAGTTATCAGTGGTTGAGCTAGATCGAGATTTGGTCAAACGTTGGCAATCTCAGAATATTTCTACATTAAAAATCTTTGAAGCTGATGCGCTTAAATTTGATTTTTTAGAATGGGCAAAATTAGCCAAGGAAAAAATCGCTAATTTGATAGAGCCCCGCGTCAAAATTGTTGGCAACTTGCCATATAACATCTCTTCGCCATTGTTATTTCATTTAATGAGTGCCGCTGATTACGTTGATGAGCAAGTCTTTATGCTTCAAGCCGAAGTCATTGAGCGCATGGTGGCTAGCCATGGAGATTCTGAGTACGGTCGTTTGTCAGTGATGTTGCAATCCCGCTATCACATGGAAAACGTATTACATGTACCGCCAGAGGCATTTGACCCACCCCCAAAGGTAGATTCTGCAGTGGTTAAGATGATTCCTAGGACTGATTTAAAGTTAACCCCAGAAGAATATGAAGCATTAGAGACAATTGTTTCTATGGCGTTTGCGCAGCGCAGAAAAGTGCTTCGCAATAATTTATCTAGTGTTAAAGAGCAATTAGATTTGCCCGATGAGACATTAGCGCTACGAGCACAAGATATTGCCGTAGATGATTACATTACTTGGGCGCGTAAGCTGGCGCATCAATAACTCTCATCTCTGCCTCAATCCACTTTTCAGTTTCTTGATGTAATTGCTCTGCAGTTTTATTTTCTGATGAGATTGCTGGGCCAATAGAAATTGTTACTTTGCCAGGGTATTTCAGAAAGCTATTTCTTGGCCATACATGACCTGCGTTGTGAGCGATTGGAATTACCCAGGCTTTTGTTGCGCTAGCAAGTCGTGCGCCACCTTTTCTATAGAGGGTATGTGCCCCTACCTTAGTGCGAGTGCCTTCAGGGAAAATGATGATCCAAAGTCCTTGACCTAGGTATTTTTTTCCTTGGCCTGCAATCGATTGTGATGCAGCTGCTTTGTTAGATCGATTGATATGAATCATTCTGAGTAAAGCTAGCGCCCAGCCAAAGAACGGAATCCAAAGTAATTCACGTTTGAAAACAAAGCATAATTGTTTTGGTATGAGTGCAATAAATGCAATGGTTTCCCAGGCGGACTGATGTTTAGACAATAAGATGACTGGCTTATCAAGCATAGCTTTGATGTTATCCATGCCTAAGATTTCATATTCAATCCCGCAAATCTTTTTAGCCAGGAAGGTCATTGTGATGTTCCAACCTTTGGTTAAGTCATAGCGTTTCTCAGCAGAAATCAGTGGAAACACAACGATGCACATCACTGCATAAGCTGGTGTAATAACCAACATGGATAAAAAGAAAAGAGTAGACTTAATAGCAATCATGTACGTTGTATAAAGTGGTTGGCAAATGCCATTAAATCCTGGTGTATGGCAGTGTACGGAGGCAATTCTCCAGAAGCTCTCGCTTTTTCACCTTTGCCTGTTAGTACAAGGTGTGGTTCTGCACCCACAGCAACACCTGCAACTAGATCTCTTACGCTATCACCAACAATCGGCACCCCTTTGATGGAGATGCCATAACGTTGTGCTATTTGCTCAATCATGCCTGGGAGCGGTTTTCTACAATGACATGAGTCTGCATCCGTGTGCGGGCAAAAGAAAATAGCATCAACATGACCGCCCGCCTTGTTAAGTAAGCGATGAAATTTCTCATGAATCGCATTTAGCGTATCCATGTCATACAAGCCGCGACCTATGCCTGATTGATTGGTGGCCACCGCAATTTGATAGCCTGCTTGATTAAGCTTTGCAATGGCTTCTAGGCTGCCAGGAATGGGCTTCCATTCCTCTGGAGACTTAATGTAGTGATCGCTATCTTCATTGATCACGCCATCTCTGTCGAGAATGACTAGTTTAGAAGCCAGTTTCGATGCCATGACTATGCAGCCAATTTGCCAATATCTGCAACTTGGTTCATCAAGCCATGCATTTGCGTTAGTAGAGCAAGGCGGTTATCTCTTAAGGCTGTATTTGGATCCATCACCATCACGTCGTTGAAGAAGTTATCAACATCAGTTCTTAATGTGGCAAATGCTTGCAAAGCATCAGTAAAGTTACCTGCTTTAAAGGATGCATTGACCTTAGGCATGATGTTATTAAGCGCTGCAGCTAAAGATTTTTCTGCATCAAGAGTTAATAAATCATGATTAACCGTCTCTGGAATCTTGAAATCAACCTTTTTGAGTATGTTGCCAATTCGTTTATTGGCTGCAGCAAGTGCTGCTGACTCATCTAATGCGCCAAATAATCTAACGGCTTTTAGGCGGTCTAAAACGTCATTGAACACTTCAGGTAATTGGCTTACAACTGACTCAACTTCGTTAGTAGAATAATTTTTACCATCTAAACTTTGATCTTTGAGGTAGGCGCGCAATCTATCTAAGATAAAGCCATGGATAACGGCAGCATCCACATTTTTCTTAACTTCGTCTTGGGTAAAAGCTGCCAGTGTTGTACTAATTAAATTAGAAACATTGAGAGCTAATTTTTTCTCAAGAAGAATTCTGCAAATACCTAAAGCATGTCGGCGTAGCGCAAAAGGATCTTTTTCGCCTGTTGGAGCTAAACCAATTCCCCAAATGCCAACTAGAGTTTCTAGCTTATCTGCAAGAGCTAAGATTGTTCCAGTATCTGTATTAGGCAAGGCATCACCAGCAAATTTTGGTGAGTAGTGTTCCATGCAGGCTGCTGCAACATCTGGGTGCTCATTGTCATTTAAAGCATAGTAGCGCCCCATGATGCCTTGTAACTCTGGGAATTCGCCAACCATATCAGTTAGTAGATCTGCTTTAGCAATTTTTGCCGCACGCTCCGCTAGCTCAATGCTGATGGCAGCATTATTTTTCTTAAGTTCTGTTGCAATACTTTGAGCAATTTTGCTGACGCGTTCCGTTCTCTCGAGTTGAGTGCCTAATTTGTTGTGGTAAACAACTTTAGATAAGAGAGGTGTTCTTTCGAATAAAGATTTTTTACGATCTTGTTCATAAAAGAATTTGGCATCAGCTAAACGAGGTCGTACAACGCGCTCATTGCCAGAGATGATTGCTTCTGG
>CAYFKY010000007.1:0-16342 GCA_964343915.1 uncultured Polynucleobacter sp.
TTTCGTAATACATCACTCAAGCAATTCAAATTACTCAATAAGCGTATAAGATATCGCCATGAGTTCTGATGCCAAACTAAAACATAGTCCGCTCGATGGATTCATCATCGAGTTCGATCGAGCCTTGCGTTCGATTGTGGGGGCTACACCAATGCGCAGACCAGTTCCTCAATCAGTCTCTACTGACAACCTCACTTCTGAAGAAAAGCAGCATGCAGCTGGTTTGATGCGTGTTAATCATGTTGGTGAAGTGTGTGCTCAGGCGTTGTATCAGTCACAAAAATTACACGCCAAAAGTGCAGATTTAAAAGATAAGTTAGAGCATGCTGCCATCGAAGAAGAAGATCATTTGGCTTGGTGTGAGCAACGCTTGAGTGAGCTAGACTCTAGACCTAGTCTACTGAACCCATTGTGGTACGCGGGTTCATTTCTATTGGGTAGTGCCGCAGGTTTAGCAGGCGACAAAGTGAGCTTGGGTTTTGTCTCGGAAACAGAAAAACAGGTTGAAAATCATTTAGATGGACATTTGAAGGAGTTGCCTACAAATGACTACCGTTCGAGGGCAATAGTCACCCAAATGAGGGAAGATGAGATCGCTCACGGACAAATGGCTCGGGATGAGGGGGGTATTGACCTGCCAAAACCAGTGAAATCTGCCATGAAAATGATGGCAAAAGTCATGACCAGCACGGCTTACCGCATATAACCCTAAGCTAGTTTCTTAAGAGTACTTTCCACCCCTATGTTTTTATTGGAAATTTACCCTTAAAATATCATCAACATGAGCTCGTAAGTACTTGTTCTAGCTAAAGAATTTTCAAAAAAAGTACCTAAAACACTTGACCATGAATTACGCATCCTCTACAGTGGGGAAAAGTGTGAAAAAGTGGGGAAAAATAGGTGTTTCAAGGTGCTTCTGCATTAACTCTCGATGCTAAGGGTCGCATGTCGATTCCTTCAAGGCATCGTGACGCCCTGCAATTACAGGGCGAAGGCCGAGTTACGCTCACAAAACACCCCGACGGTTGTTTGTTGTTGTTCCCAAGATCTGAGTGGGAAGCCTTCAGAAGCCGTATCGCACAATTGCCAATGGATGCTCATTGGTGGCGCCGTATATTTTTAGGGAATGCTTCTGATGTGGACATGGATGGTTCTGGTCGCATCTTGGTGAGCCCAGAGTTACGCGCGGCTGCAAATATAGAACGCGATGTGATGCTTTTAGGTATGGGTAGTCACTTCGAATTGTGGGATGCCTCAACCTATGCTCAGAAAGAGCAAGTTGCAATTGCACAAGGCATGCCAGATGCACTCAAGCAATTTACCTTCTGATGTTGGCCGACCATGACATATACCCATCGCCCAGTATTACTGGCCGAGGCAGTCACCTCGGTATTGGGAGAGTCGACTTCATCAAGTGCCACCTCAAAAGTAATCATCGATGGAACATTTGGTCGTGGTGGTCACAGCAGAGAAATACTCAAGCATTTAAATCCAACATCAAAGCTGATTGCATTCGACAAAGATCTGCAAGCGATTGCGGAAGCAAACACGATCACAGATTCACGTTTTCAAATTATTCACGACAGCTTTGCTTCGATGAGCGAGCACGTGCTGCCAGAAACAGCCGATGCCATCTTGATGGACTTGGGCATCAGCTCTCCGCAAATCGACGATCCAGATCGTGGCTTTTCTTTTCGCCAAGACGGTCCTTTGGACATGAGGATGGATACAACGCGCGGTCAGAGTGCGGCAGAGTGGTTAGCAATAGCAGAACAAAAAGAAATAGCGAGGGTCATTAAGGACTATGGGGAAGAACGGTTTGCTGTACAGATTGCAAAGGCGATTGTTACTCGCCGAGAGCAAGGCGAGTCACTCACTAGGACAAGAGAACTCGCGTCGCTCGTGGCTAGTGTCGTCCGCACCCGCGAGGCGGGCCAAGATCCGGCCACGCGCACCTTTCAGGCTATACGGATTTATATCAACCAAGAGCTTGCCGACCTGGAGGGTGGGTTGAGCGCTGCATTTAACTGCTTGAAACCTGGCGGCTTATTAGCCGTCATTAGCTTTCATTCTTTGGAAGATCGAATTGTTAAGCAATTCATGCAAGGCTTGTCACAAGTATCAGTGCCAAGAGGTTTGCCGTTAACTGAAAACCAAATGCCAAAGCCATTTGCTGAACTATTGGGTCGTATTAAGCCGAGTGAGCAAGAGGTTCAGGAAAATCCGCGCGCCCGCTCTGCCATCTTGCGAGTGATGCGCAAAATTAAAAATAAAACTGTGGGAGGTTTGGTATGAACCGATCCACAATTATTTTGTTAGTTATTTTGATGTTGTGCGCATTATCTTTGGTCGCCGCACAACAAAAGACCAGATCTTTGTATGTGGCGTTAGAGCGCGCGCAAACAGAAGAGCGTCGTTTAAACCAAGATTGGTTACGTCTTGAATATGAGCAACGTAATTTATCTAAGGCAGCTAGGATTACTGATATTGCGCGCAAGCAATTGCACATGCAATTAATTAATCCTGGTCGTACGCAATACGTGGTGGTGGATTAATGGCACAAATATCATTTTCATCCACCCCTAATTTAGTTTTACGCCTACCTATGTGGCGTTCAAGACTAGTTTTGTTCTTAATCTTTGTTGGTTTTACAGCTTTGGTTGCAAGAGCAATTTGGGTTCAGGGTTTTGGCAATTCTTTTTATGAAGAAAAAGGAAACAAAGCGACGCTAAGATCCATTGAGATGCCTGCAAGCCGGGGAAAAATCTTGGATCGTAATGGTGAAGTATTGGCAACCAGCTTGCTAGCGAAAGCCATCATTGCATTCCCTGAGGCAGTTCCTGAAGATTTACCAAAAGAAAAAATAACTCAACTGGCCAAATTACTTGAAATGGGTGAGGGGGAGTTAAAGAAAAAATTATCATCAGACCGTACTCAAATATTTTTGAAGCGCCAAGTTGATCTTGATGTGGCAAAGCAAATTAAAGAGTTGGGCATACCTGGTATTGCACAAAATAATGAGTACAAGCGCCTTTACCCTGAGGGTGAGGCGATGGCTCACATTGTTGGCTTTACGAACGTTGAAGATCGTGGTCAAGAAGGTATGGAGCTAGCCAAAGAAAAAGAGTTAGCAGGCCAACCTGGTCGTCGTCGCGTGATTCAGGATCGTCTTGGTAGATACGTAGAAGGCTTGGGGATTATTCATCCGCCCAGAGATGGTGCAGATTTACAGTTATCAGTTGATAGCAAAGTACAGTTTTTGGCATTTAATGAACTTAAAGCAGTTGCAGAAAAACATCGTGCTAAAGCTGCTGGAGCAGTGGTTCTAGACGTGCAAACTGGGGAAATTTTGGCTTTAGCAAATTGGCCGACATATAACCCAAATTCAAGAACTAACTTAAGTGGTGAGCAACTAAGAAATCGTGTGTTGACTGATACGTTTGAGCCTGGTTCAACGATGAAGCCATTCTCAATTGCTTTGGCTTTGGAAAAAGGTATTGTTCAGCCGAATACATCAATGGCGATTGGTAAATCAATTGTGATTGGTAAAAAATCTATCACTGATACACATCCATATGGTGTGTTGACAGTTTCTGAAGTAATTCAAAAATCAAGCAATATTGGTACAGCCAAAATTGCGATGCAATTACAGCCACAAGAGATGTGGGAAATGTTCCAAGCCGTTGGCTTAGGCCAAGCTCCAACAATTGGTTTCCCTGGTGCAGTAGCTGGTCGTTTGCGCCCATACAAAAATTGGGTGCCAATTGATCAAGCCACCATGTCATATGGTTATGGTTTGTCTGCATCTTTATTCCAAATGGCGCGTGCGTACAGTATTTTTGCCCGCGATGGTGAGTTAGTGCCAACAACCATCTACAAAACAAATGCGACACCCAAGGGAACGCAAGTTATCTCAGCTAAGACGGCTATACAAATGCGAGAAATGCTTGAGCTTGTGACGCAAACAGGTGGCACGGCAACAACTGCGCAAACCTTGGGTTACAGGGTGGGCGGCAAGACTGGAACAGCACATAAAGTTGAAGGTAAGGGTTACGCAGGTAATAAATACCGAGGCTTCTTTGTGGGCATGGCTCCCATGAGCGCCCCACGTATTGTGGTGGCAGTGATGGTAGATGAGCCAAGTGCTGGCGGGTATTACGGTGGTGTGGTAGCTGCCCCTGCATTTGCAAACATTGTTGCTGGCACATTAAGAAGCATGAATGTCTTGCCAGATGCAGCAGTTAAGCAGATGGTAGATAAAGATTTGCAAGGTTTGTCATCAGGAGCAAGCCAAAAGGTGTCGTTTAGTCGATGAACGCTATGCTGCCTGCTCACTCACTTCCAATCGATATGCTATTAGCACAGCATGCCAGTGCTAATGCTCAGTTGACGAGTGATACACGCACCTTAAAAGTGGGTGATGTGATGTTGGCGTATCCGGTGGGCAACTCTCATCAAACAAGTGATAGCAGGTTATATATTCCTCAAGCTCTTAGCTTGGGTGCCGCTTTAGTTTTATATGAGCCAAATGGTCTGGCTGCAGAACTAGTAGAAATTTGTAAAGATGATCGTTGTGTGCCTGTAACGGATTTAGCAAAAAAAGCAGGTGGCATCGCAGCCAATTGGTATCAAAACCCAAGTCGTCAGATGAGGGTGATTGGTATTACTGGAACCAATGGCAAAACAACTGTTAGCCAATGGATTGCCAATGCATTGCATACACAAAAGCAACCATCCGCTGTGGTTGGAACCTTAGGTGCTGGTCTCTTAGATCAGATGCAGCCGACAGGATTTACCACGCCTGATGCTGCACGTTTGCAGTCTTTATTAAAAGAAATTAAAGATCAGGGTGCCATAAGTGTTGCGATGGAGGTTTCATCGCATGCATTGGATCAAGGTCGTATTAATGGCGTTGAATTTGATACGGTGGTCATAACCAATCTCACTCAAGACCATTTGGATTACCACGGCAGCATGTCTGAATATGCGGCTGCCAAGAAAAAAATAATTGATTTGCCTGGTATTAAAAACATTGTTATCAATGCTGATGACGACTTTGGGCAGGAGTGTTTGCAGGCTCTAGCTAACAAGGTGGCAAATTCAGATATCACTGTTTGGGCTTATGCAACTAAAGCTGAAAAACTATTGGCCTTGCCATGCTTTGCCAATAAAAATTACAACAAAGTGTTGGCAAGTGATATTCATTTGATGAATCAGGGCATGACCTTTCATCTGAATGTGTCAGGCGAGGATTTGGGTGTTGTGCAAACAAGCTTTGTGGGCGCATTTAATGTGAGCAATGCTTTGGCTGTGTTTGCGTGCATGCTTGCTGGTGGCAAGTCATATGACCAAGCCAAGGAAATCATCTCTCAATTAAAGCCAGTAAAAGGGCGTATGGAGTTGGTGAGTCAGTCTTCGTCAGCTCCAATGGCAATTGTTGACTTTGCGCATACACCAGATGCTTTAGAACAAGTTCTAAAAACACTCCAAGTAATGGCTACGGAACGCAACGGTCAGTTATGGTGTGTGTTTGGTTGCGGTGGTGATCGTGATGCGACCAAGCGCCCGATCATGGGGCGTATTGCAGAAAAATATGCCGACCATGTGATGGTGACGAGCGATAACCCACGCAGTGAGAGTCCAGAAAAAATTATGGCTGAGATTTTGAGCGGATTTGAAAACTCAAGTCTTGCGCAAGTTAATGCTGATCGGGCTACGGCAATTTTGCAAACCATCCGCCAAGCTAAACCACAAGATATTGTTTTGGTCGCGGGTAAGGGTCACGAAGAAACTCAAGAAATTGCTGGAAAAAAACATCCTTTCTCTGATCAGATGCATTTGAAGTTGGCTATGGGAGGTTTGGCTATATGAGCCAATGGATGACTCTCTCTCAAATTAAAGAGTATTTGCCAGATGCACAGTGGATTAATGGTGCGCCAAGTGAAAAAGAAATCAAGCGATTTATCAGCGATAGCCGTCAAGTAACAGTAGGCGATATTTTCATTGCGATTCGTGGTGAAAAATTTGATGCACATGATTTCTTGGAGCAGGTTAAGGCAAATGGTGCCATCGCTTGCTTGGTGAGTTCGGCTGACAAATTACCAAAAGATCTATTGGGTATTTTGGTAAAAGATACTCAAGAAGCGCTCCAACAGCTTGCTAAATGTTGGAAAAAAACTTGTGACCAAGAATCGCTGAAGCATTCTGTGGTGGTGACTGGTAGTAATGGAAAGACTACCGTTAAGGGCATGATTCAGAGCATATTTAATGCTGCAGTAGGTGAAGCGAGTGCATTGGCTACTCAGGGTAACTTAAATAATGAAATTGGTTTGCCTCTAACGCTCTTGCGTTTGAATTCGCAGCACAAATTGGCCGTGATTGAGTTGGGTATGAATCACCCTGGTGAAACTGCATTGTTATCAACCATTGCACAAGCAAATATTGCATTGATTAATAACGCGCAGCGCGAACATCAAGAATTTATGGCAACAGTTGAGGCGGTAGCAAAAGAGCATGGCCTTGCTATTGAAAATTTGCCAGCTAATGGCACGGCAGTGTTCCCAGCCGACTCTGAGTACACCAGTTACTGGAAAAATCTGGCTGGCAATAGGACTACGCTTGATTTTGCACTCAATGCGCCAGCGACAGTGAGTGGTGAATGGTTGAACGCCAGCGCTAATCAATTAAAAATTAATACGCCACAAGGCTCTATGACTGTTCGCCTTCAGATTTTGGGTGAGCACAATGCGAAAAATGCGTTAGCAGCAACTGCTGTAGCAATTGCCGCAGGAATTCCTCTGGAGATTATTCAGTTAGGGTTGGAAAAGTTTGAGCCAGTCACTGGCCGCATGCAAAAACATCAAATTAATTCACAAACAATTGTGATTGATGACAGCTACAACGCTAATCCTGATTCTGTTCGTGCTGCGGTTGATGTTCTGTCAACTATCAATATGCCGGCTTGGTTGGTTCTGGGTGATATGGGTGAGGTGGGTGAGCAAGGTCCAGAATTTCATCGTGAGGTGGGAAGTTATGCCGGAGAAAAAGGCATACAAAAATTATTTGCTACTGGCGATCTAAGTAAAGAAGCGGTGATGGCTTATAGAAATACACCTAATGCACAGGGGACTGCACAACATTTTTCTGATGTTCAGGATCTTTGTGTTGAGCTAAAAAAATCATTGGTGGCAAGAAGTAGTGATGAAGAGACAACGATTCTTGTAAAAGGGTCTCGTTTTATGCGTATGGAAAGAGTAGTCAAAGCTCTTGCTGAGGAGATTCACTGATGTTGTTATGGTTAGCCCAACTCTTGCAAGACGACTTGAGTTTTCTTCGAGTTATTAACTACATTACCTTTAGAGCGGTCATGGCTACTCTAACGGCAGGATTAATCGGTTTGTTCTTCGGTCCATGGGTGATACGTCGTTTAACTGCCATGAAAGTTGGTCAGGCTGTTCGCACAGATGGACCGCAAACACATTTAGTAAAAACTGGCACACCTACTATGGGTGGTGTCTTGATTCTGATTGGTATTGCGATCTCAACATTGTTGTGGGCAGATTTATCAAATCGTTTTATTTGGATTGTCCTCATTGTTACTTTAGGTTTTGGCGCAGTAGGCTGGGTAGACGACTATCGCAAGGTTGTCTACAGAGATCCTAAAGGCATGTCATCTAGAGAAAAATATTTCTGGCAATCAATCATTGGCTTATTTGCCGCTGTTTATTTGGCTTTCTCTGTTTCAGAAGTAAATAACCTAAAAGTTTTGGAACTTTTCTTGAATTGGGTACAAAGCGGTTTCTCAATTAACTTGCCTGCCAAATCTAATTTGTATGTGCCTTTCTTTAAAGAAGTTAGCTATCCATTAGGTGTACTTGGTTTCATTGTGCTGACATATTTAGTGATTGTGGGTAGTTCAAATGCTGTCAATTTGACTGATGGCTTGGATGGCTTGGTCATCATGCCAGTCATTTTGGTAGGTGCCGCATTGGGTGTTTTTGCTTATGTGATGGGTAACGCGATTTACACCAAATATCTTTTATTTCCATACATTCCAGGCGCTGGCGAATTAATGATTTTCTGCGGAGCTATGAGTGGCGCTGGTTTGGCGTTCTTGTGGTTTAACACTCATCCTGCTCAAGTGTTTATGGGTGATGTTGGCGCGCTGGCTTTAGGTGGTGCATTGGGCACAGTGGCTGTGATTGTTCGTCAAGAAATCGTCTTATTTGTTATGGGTGGCATTTTCGTTGCGGAGACAGTGTCAGTCATGTTGCAAGTGGCATGGTTCAAGTTCACGAAAAAAATGTATGGCGAAGGTCGCCGAATTTTCAAGATGGCGCCTTTGCACCATCACTTTGAATTAAGCGGCTGGAAAGAAACACAAGTCGTGGTGAGATTTTGGATCATCACTATTTTGTTGGTATTGATTGGTTTGTCTAGCTTGAAGTTGCGATAGGAATAACAGTGATTCAGTTACAACATCCATTTGGCAAAGAGCGTACTCAGAGTTTGAGTATCTTGGTGCTTGGCTTGGGAGAGTCAGGTGCAGCCATGGTGCGTTGGTGCATTAACCAGGGAGCAAAAGTCTCCGTGGCTGATACAAGATCTGAGAATCAGTTATCCGAAAACGCTAAAAAATATCAACAACAAGTTAAAGATGCTGGTGTAAATAATATTCATTTGGGTGGCTTGTCTGCTGACTTGTTAAGCGGCATTCATTTAATTGCAATTAGTCCAGGTTTGTCTCCATTGCAGGAGCCTATTCAATCATTCTTAGCTAATGCTGCAGAAAAAGAGATACCGGTTTGGAGTGAGATTGAGTTTTTTGCGCAAGCCCTGCAGGCATTAAAAGATGAGCAAGGGTACGCGGGGAAAGTGATTGCAATCACGGGTACGAATGGAAAAACAACTACCACTGCTCTAACAGGATTGTTATGTGAGCGGGCTGGTATGAAGGTTGCTGTTGCCGGAAACATCAGTCCTGCCGCTCTTGACAAGTTATTGGATGTTGAAGAGTTACCTGATGTTTGGGTATTAGAGTTATCTAGTTTTCAGTTGCAACATACCTACAGCCTTAATGCCGATGCTGCCACGGTGTTGAACGTTACCCAGGATCATCTTGATTGGCATGGTGATATGCAGCAATACATTGCTGCTAAAGCAAGAATTTTTGGTGAAAACACAATTGCTGTACTTAATCGTGATGACGACGCTGTTGCTGGAATGGCACAGCACCTTAAGTCTTCGCGAGTTGTTACTTTTGGTATTGAGGCACCTACTGAAGAAGATGCATTTGGCATTTTCCATGATACGGCTGCTGGTGGTATTGATTGGTTAGTTTGGGCTGAGCCAGATTTAGAAGCTCTTGAATTAAAGACTAAACGTCGCCGTAAAAAATCAGACCTTGATGATGAGCCCTTACGTTTGAAGCGTTTAATGCCTGCTGATGCATTACGTATTAAAGGTCGCCATAACGCTAGTAATGCTTTGGCAGCAATTGCTATGGCTAGTTCTATTGGTTTGCCAATGAGTCCTCTATTACATGGTCTGCGTGAATACGAAGGTGAAGCGCATCGAGTCCAAAGCGTATCAATCATTGATGGTGTTGAGTACATCGACGATAGTAAGGGTACGAATGTAGGTGCCACATTGGCAGCTTTGAATGGATTGGGTGATGCAAGTCAGCGCGCCAGAATTATTTTGATTGCTGGTGGCGAAGGTAAAGGTCAGGACTTTTCACCACTTGCTGATGCAGTTGCTCGACATGCCAAAGCAGTCATTCTGATTGGAAGAGATGCGCCACTTATTAAGCAAGCATTAATTAACACACAAGTTACTTTGGTGGATGCTAATACCTTAGAGGTGGCTGTCCAAGAGGCTGCAAAGTTGGCAGTTTCTGGTGACTTAATTTTGTTATCGCCAGCTTGCGCAAGTTTTGACATGTTCAAAGACTACGCGCACCGCGCACAAGTTTTTGTTGATGCAATCAATGAATTAGCAACTTTGAACGGACAGGTGAGTGCATGATTCAAATGTTCAAGCGATTTAGTTTAAATAGTATTAGTGGCGTCAAAGGCGGCATCAAAGAGAGCTTTGAGGATTTCCGTTTAGGTCTTCGAGATGCAACAACTGTTGTGCGACCAACTCGTTCGCGCATGATGGAATATGACCAACCACTATTGTGGGCTGTATTACTTCTTGTAACACTTGGTTTGGTGATGGTTTATTCAGCATCCATTGCATTGCCTGATGGGCCTAAGTATGCCAAGTACAGCAGTAGTCACTTCTTGGTGCGCCATGCTTTATCGATTGCCATGGCTTTTGCGATTGGCATATTTGCGTTCAAAGTGCCTCTCAAAGTTTGGGATCGTTTAGCCCCTGCCATGTTTGCCTTGGCATTTGTTTTGTTAATTTTTGTTTTGATTCCTGGTGTTGGTAAAGGCGTTAATGGTGCACGTCGTTGGATTCCATTAGGCATTACCAATTTCCAGCCATCAGAATTGATGAAGTTATCTGTGGTGTTGTTCACGGCTTGGTACACAGTGCAAAGACAAGATTATTTGCACCATTTATTAAAAGGCTTAGCCCCAATGGGAGCGGCTGTAATTGCTGTTGGTGTTTTGTTGCTATTGCAGCCAGACATGGGTGCTTTCATGGTGATTGCTGTGATTGCCATGGGTCTTTTGTTCTTGGGGGGTATCAGTGGCAAGCTATTTAGCGCTTTGATTGGTTTGGCTATTGGTAGCTTTGCAACCATCATTATTTTTTCTCCATTCCGCAGAGACAGAATCTTTGCATACCTAGATCCTTGGAATGAGTCATTTGCAGCGGGTAAGGCTTATCAGTTAACTCATTCACTCATGGCATTTGGTCGTGGGGAGTGGTTTGGTGTTGGTTTGGGTGGAAGCGTGGAAAAGCTTCATTACCTACCTGAGGCACATACAGACTTTATCTTGGCTGTGATTGGTGAAGAGCTGGGGTTTGTGGGCGTTACTGTCGTGATTTCAATTTTCTACTGGATTGTTAGAAGAGCTTTCTTGATTGGTAGAACCGCCTTGCAGTTAGATCGAAGTTTTGCTGGTTTAGTGGCTAAAGGCATTGCTATTTGGATCGGTTGGCAAGCATTTATCAATATGGGTGTAAATCTAGGCCTATTGCCAACGAAGGGTCTCACTTTACCGTTTGTTAGTTTTGGTGGATCTGGTTTGATGATGAATGCTGTGGCAATTGCCATTCTTCTGAAGATCGATTACGAAAACAGAATTTTGATGCGAGGTGGGAAGTTATGACCATTGCGCACACTCCAACTTTATTAGTAATGGCTGGCGGCACAGGGGGACACATTTTCCCCGGCTTAGCTGTTGCTGAATATTTGCGTGAGCAAGGTTGGAATGTGTCTTGGTTAGGTAATCCACAGGGTATGGAATATCGCTTGGTGCCACCAAAGGGCTTTAATTTTGAAGGCATCAAGTTTGGTGGGTTAAGAGGTAAAGGTATTAAAACCCTTGCATTATTGCCATTCAATTTATTGCGTGCGTTTTGGCAAAGCATTCAGGTTTTGCGCCGCGTGCAACCAGATGTTGTGTTGGGTATGGGTGGATATGTAACTTTTCCTGGCGGCATGATGAGTGCTTTATTAGGCAAGCCATTAGTGTTGCATGAGCAAAACTCGATTGCAGGTTTAGCTAATAAAGTATTGGCAAAAGTAGCAGATAAAACTTTGTGCGCGTTTCCAAAAGCTTTGCCAGGTGCTACATGGGTTGGTAATCCACTACGTGCTGGCATGGGCGAGATTGCAACCCCAGCTAATAGGTATAGCTCAAGAAGCGGTCGATTAAATATTCTTGTGGTGGGTGGAAGTTTAGGCGCGGCAGCGCTAAACGATGTAGTTCCACAAGCCTTGGCAAAAATTCCCCAAGAGTCTAGACCTGCTGTGATTCATCAAGCTGGTGAAAAGCATGTTGAAGCGTTGCGACAAAAGTATTCTGATTTAAATGTTGAAGCTAGTGTTCAACCATTTATTGACGACATGGTTGCCGCTTACGCCAATGCTGATTTAGTGATCTGCAGAGCTGGGGCAATGACTGTTGCTGAATTATCAGCTGTTGGCGTTGCATCTTACTTGGTGCCATTTCCTTATGCCGTTGATGATCATCAAACAGCCAATGCAAGATTCTTATCTGATGTTGGAGCTGCGGTACTAATGCCACAACCTCAAATGACAGCCGATGCTTTAGCCAATTATTTGCAAACGGTGACTCGTTCAGATTTGCAAAAAATGGCAGAAGCAGCTTTAAGTCAAGCAAAGCCACACGCAACGAAAGATGTTGCTGAGGTGTGCAAACAGTTAACTAAGGAATTTGCCCGTTAATGAAACACATTCTTCATCAAATTCATTTTGTAGGCATCGGTGGCGCTGGTATGAGTGGCATTGCTGAAGTGTTGCTAAATCTTGGCTATAAAGTGAGTGGCTCTGATATTGCTGAAAGCTCAACTACAAAACGTTTGCGTGAGTGTGGAGCTGAAATTCATATTGGCCATGATGCTAAAAATGTTACTAGTGCAGAAGCTGTTGTAATTTCAACGGCTGTGACAGGCGACAACCCAGAAGTTTTGGCAGCGCGTGCTGCGCGTATTCCAATCGTGCCAAGAGCAGTGATGCTCGGTGAGTTGATGCGTTTAAAGCAAGGTATTGCTATTGCCGGCACACACGGAAAAACCACCACCACAAGTTTATTGGCGTCTGTGTTGGCTGAAGGCGGTTTGGATCCTACATTCGTCATTGGTGGCAAATTAAATTCAGCAGGTGCTAATGCCCGTTTAGGAACGGGTGATTTTATTGTTGCCGAAGCTGATGAATCTGATGCTTCATTCTTAAACCTATTGCCGGTGATTGAGGTGATCACCAATATCGATGCTGATCATATGGATACGTATCAGCACGACATGGCTAAGTTGAAGCAAGCATTTGTTCAATTTACTCAGCGCATGCCATTTTATGGAGTAGCTGTACTTTGTGTTGATGATCAAAATGTACGAGATATCCTGCCGTTCGTATCTCAGCCAATGCTTCGCTATGGTTTATCGGAAGATGCTGATGTAAGAGCTATTGATGTCAAAGCAGATGGTTCTCAAATGCATTTTGTGGCTCTGCGTCATACCGTTCGTCGTCATGGCGAAAAACCTGGAGCATTAAAAGTAACTCTCAACCTGCCTGGATTACACAATGTACGTAATGCTTTGGCAGCGATAGCAATTGCCACTGAGTTGGGTGTGTCTGACGAGGCAATTATTAAAGCGTTGAAAGAGTTCCGTGGTGTTGGTCGCCGTTTTCAAAAATATGGTGAAGTGACCTTGCCGCAAGGTGGCTCATGCACAGTGATTGATGATTATGGCCATCACCCAGTTGAAATGGCGGCAACATTGGCTGCCACCAGAGGAGCTTTCCCGGGTCGCCGTTTGTTATTGGCATTCCAACCCCACCGGTTTACTAGAACCAGAGATTGCTTTGGCGACTTTGTAAAAGTTCTACAAGGTGTTGATGCGTTAGCGTTAACAGAGGTATATCCAGCGGGCGAAGCTCGCATACCAGGTGCGGATGGAGAGAGTCTGATCAAGGCGCTTGCAAAAGCCAAAGACTCGAATCGTTTATTGGATGTTAAAGCTACTCAATTCACAAAAGATGTGAATGACTTGCCTAATTTGGTGCTAAGCATGGCACGCGATGGTGATGTAGTCATCACCATGGGGGCGGGTTCAATCTCTGCTGTACCAGGTAAGTTGGCAGGAGGTACGCATGCCTAATGTAATGACGCCATGGAGTGAGTTGGTCCAAAAAGATTTAGCCCAAGTGAATGTTGCTAACTTGGGCAAGGTAGGAGTGTTGCTTGGTGGTAAATCAGGTGAGCGAGAAATTTCTTTGATGTCAGGTCAAGGTGTTCTTGAGGCACTTTTATCTAAAGGTGTTAATGCACATGCTTTTGACCCTGCTGAGCGTTCTATCTCTGATTTAGCAGAGCAACAATTTGATCGAGTTTTTATTGCGCTTCATGGGCGCTATGGTGAAGATGGAACCATGCAAGGTCTTTTGGAGCAAATGAAGCTACCTTATACCGGTAGTGGCGTATTAGCTTCAGCATTAGCAATTGATAAGCAAGCAACTAAGCGTTTGTGGTCAAGCTTTAACTTAGCGACGCCTAAATTTGCAATGCTCGCTGCTAATAGCGATTGGAATCAGATTGCAAAAGATTTGGGTTTGCCAATCATCGTTAAGCCAGCCAGAGAAGGTTCATCACTCGGTTTGAGCAAAGTGACTAATGTGGCAGATTTGCCAGCAGCCTATGAGATGGCTGCGAAGCTTGATAGAGATGTGATGGCTGAGCAATGCATCATTGGTGAAGAGCTAACTTGTCCGATTGTTGGTGATGGAGCTAATGCGCAACCATTACCGGTAATCAGAATCGTGGCGCCAGACTCTAACTACGATTATCACAACAAATATTTCTCAGACGACACCAGATATCTTTGCCCAACTGGCTTAGATCTTTCGGTTGAGAAAAAAGTTCAAGACTTGGCATTAAGTGCTTATCGTGCGCTTGGTTGCAAAGGTTGGGGTAGAGCTGACGTCATGATTGATAACCAGTCAGGTCAGCCATATTTGCTTGAAATGAATACAGCTCCTGGAATGACAGGTCATTCATTAGTGCCAATGGCTGCTAGGGCTGCAGGCGTTGAGTATGCTGATTTGGTCTTGTGGTTATTAAGTAAGGCAGGTTTGAATTCATGAAATTCTTGCGCCCAGCCTTCTCTTTGATTGCATCTATGACGGCCACTGTGTTTGGTCCGATTTGGAGCCATCCAAGAACTCTGCGCACTATTTCAAATGTTCTATTGTTTATTGCACTTTTATCAACTTGTGCTTGGTTGTTATTTTGGCTCGGTCAAAAGCCTGTCTTCACTTTGAATCACTTGACCGTTGAATCATTAGATGGACGTGAATTAAAGCACGTTAATTTGCCAACGATTAAAGCCAGAGCAGTTGATCAAGTGCGAGGTAACTTTTTTACGATTCGTCTTGATCAAGCCCGCCAAGCATTTGAGAGCATGCCTTGGGTAAGAAGAGCCAGTGTGCGTCGTGAGTGGCCAAACGGAATTGTGGTGGCGATTGAAGAGCATCAACCGCTTGCCGTTTGGGGTGGTAGCGATACGCCTAAATTAATGAATACCTACGGTGAAGTCTTTGTTGCGAATATGGCTGAAGCCGAAGATGGAGCCTCATTGTTGAGATTTAGTGGCCCAGAAGGAAGTAACCAAGAGGTATTTAGAAAAGTACAAAAAATTAATGCTTGGTTTGAGCCATGGAATGTGAAAGTGCAAGGCCTTGACTTGTCGTCACGATACGCATGGAAAGTTAAGTTGAGTAATGGCTTATTGATTGAGTTGGGTCGTGAATTAGATGAGCGTGATTCAAAGCAAATTCAATTAAGTGTTGAACGTTTATTAAAAAGTTGGCCGCAAGTAGAGGAAAAGTGGGGGCAGCGTGTTGACTCAATCGATCTTCGTTATGCCAATGGTTATGCAATACATATAGGAAAAAAACTGTGAGCGTGATTAGTAAAGACACCAAAGATTTAATTGTTGGATTGGATATTGGCACATCCAAAGTAGTTGCTTTGGTTGCCGAGTTAAATCCTGATGGTCAATTCAACGTTGTTGGCTTGGGTCAGGTGGCATCAAAAGGACTAAAAAAAGGTGTTGTAGTCAACATTGAAGCCACTGTTCAATCTATTCAAAAGGCTCTTGAAGAAGCTGAGGTGATGGCTGACCGTCGTATTGCTCAAGTTTTTACGGGCATTGCTGGCAATCACATCCATAGCTTTAACTCAACAGGTATGGTGGCAATTAGAGATAAAGAAGTATCACCAAGTGATGTTGAAAGAGTTATTGAGACAGCAAAAGCCATCAATATTCCAACAGACCAACAAATTATTCATATTCTTACTCAAGAATTCATCATCGATGGGCAAGAAGATGTGCGTGAACCGATTGGTATGAGCGGTATTCGCTTGGAAGTGAAGGTGCACATTGTGACTGGCGCTGTGAGTGCTGCACAAAATATTGTGAAGTGTGTGCGTCGTTGTGGTCTTGAAGTGAATGATCTAATTTTGCAACCTTTGGCTTCTAGCGTGGCGGTGCTAACTGAAGACGAAAAAGAATTAGGCGTTGTCTTAGTAGATATTGGTGGTGGCACAACTGATATTGCCATCTTCAGTCAGGGCGCCATTCGTCATACAGCTGTGATTCCTATTGCTGGCGATCAAATTACCAATGACATTGCCATGGC
>CAYFKY010000007.1:16442-19456 GCA_964343915.1 uncultured Polynucleobacter sp.
GGTTTATTAATGGAAGGTCGTGTGCAGTTGGTGCGTGGCCGTCGAGTTGCTCAATCGGGAACGTGGCAAAACATTGTGTCGCGTATGCGTGAGTGGTTCATGGGTAATTTTTAGTATCAAGAATTAAGTATTGCAGTTTTTATTTTGTCGTCGTCAACCGTAGTTAAAAGGAGGAAGTATGGAATTTGAAATGTTAGATACAGAACCGGCAGGTAAGACCATTATTAAAGTGGTCGGTGTGGGCGGTGCAGGCGGTAACGCTGTGCAGCACATGATTCGTCGTGGTGTACAAGGTGTTGAGTTCATTTGCATGAACACAGATGCAGGTGCACTTCAACGTTCTAAAGCAGGTCTTAACATTCAGTTAGGTGCCACTGGTCTTGGTGCTGGTGCAAAGCCTGAGGTTGGTGCATCTTCTGCTGTGGAAGCAAAAGCTCGTATTGCTGATGCGCTACAAGGTGCTCATATGGTATTTATCACTGCAGGTATGGGTGGTGGTACAGGTACAGGCGCAGGCCCGATCGTTGCTCAAGTAGCAAAAGAAATGGGTATCTTGACTGTGGGTGTAATTAGCAAGCCATTTGATTTTGAAGGTGCTAAGCGCGCTAAAGTTGCTGAAACTGGTGCTCATGAGTTAGAGAACTATGTTGATTCATTGATTGTGGTTCTCAATGAAAAACTATTCGAAGTGATGGGCGAAGATGCTGAGATGGATAAAGCATTTAGTTGTGCTGATGATGTATTGCATAACGCTGTTGCAGGTATTGCTGAAATCATCAATGAGCAAGGCTTGATTAACGTGGACTTTGAAGACGTTAAGACAGTAATGAGTGAGCAAGGTAAGGCCATGATGGGTACTGCAACTGTATCTGGTATGGATCGTGCTCGTTTAGCTGCTGAGGCTGCTGTTGCATCACCATTGTTAGAGGGTGTTGATCTATCAGGTGCGCGCGGTGTGTTGGTGAATATCACTGCAAGTCGTTCTCTCAAGTTGTCAGAAACTCGTGAAGTAATGGGCGCTATCCGTGGTTATGCTGCAGATGACGCTACTGTTATTTTTGGTACTGTTTATGACGAAAGCTTGGGTGATGCATTGCGTGTAACTGTGGTTGCTACTGGTTTGAATGGCGGCAAGCGTAAAGAGAAACAACCAGAAGTAATTTGGCGCAATACACAAGCAACAGGTACTTATGATGCAGCGCCAACTATGGCAGACTTGAGTTCATTTGCACCGCAAAGTGCTACTGCTTCAATGGCAATGGCTAACACTGCGGCAGCTCCTGCTCCAGTAATGCCAGTGAGCTCTGCTTCTGATTACGCTAAATATGATGTGCCCAAGGTTTTTCGTAGCAATCGTGAATCTGCTGAGCCACGTTTGGGTGCGAATAGCTCACCAGAAGCGCAAGCCATGATGGATAAGGGTGCTGATTACTACGATATTCCAGCTTTTTTGCGCAAGCAAGCTGACTAAGAATACCTAGTAATTAAGAAAACCCATATAAAACAAAGGCATACAGATGCCGGTGGTAACGCGCCTCCTGCGAAATGACGACGCATGCGATACCATCGGTATTCTGGCAAATATAAATGCCAATAATTGCTATTAATAAATAGCCTTAATTTTTGATGGAGACAAAAAAATGATTGCTGTAGGACAACAACTACCAAACGCAACGATTCATGAGTTTTTAGAAGTTGCTACTGAAGGATGCTCTGTAGGCCCTAATGCTTTTGAAGTTAGTAAATTAACTGCCGGTAAGAAAATTGTTATTTTTGGTTTGCCTGGCGCATTTACGCCAACATGCTCTGCACAACATGTGCCGGGTTATGTTGCTCAGTATGATGCGATCAAAGCAAAAGGCGTTGATGAGATTTGGTGTTTATCTGTGAATGACGCCTTTGTGATGGGTGCATGGGGTAAAGATCAAAAGGTCAATGGCAAAGTTCGTATGATGGCTGACGGTTCAGGCGAACTCACAAAAAAATTAGGCTTGGAATTAGATCTAATAGCTCGTGGTTTAGGTATTCGCTCACAACGTTATTTGATGATTGTTGATAACGGTGTGGTGAAGCATTTGGCTGTTGAAGGACCAGGTAAGTTCGAAGTGAGTGATGCAGCCTCTGCATTAAAAGCACTTTAATGATTAAGCTATAAAAATGATGTTAAAACAACGCACCATTGCGGCACCCGTTAAAACAGTAGGCATTGGTTTGCATACTGGCCGCAAGGTGACGTTGAAATTAATTCCTGCTCCAGTTAATACAGGAATCATTTTTCATAGAGTTGATATTCCTAACTCACCAGGTATCAAGGCTGATGCTCATGGTGTTACTGATACACGTTTGGCAACAGTTTTGCAAAATGGTGACACGAGAGTCTCCACCGTTGAGCACTTATTGTCAGGCTGCGCTGGTCTGGGCATTGACAATCTCATCATTGAATTAGATTGTGAAGAAGTGCCCATCATGGATGGCAGTGCTGCGTCATTCTTATTTTTGATTGAGTCAGCTGGCTTGCAAGAGCAAGAGGCTCCTCGTCAATTCATTGTGATTAAAAAGCCGATTGAAGTAAAAGATGCTGGCAAGTTAGCCAGACTTGAGCCATTCAATGGGTATAAGTTAGATTTCACGATTGACTTTAAACATCCTGCTGTTGATAAAACTGGGCAAAGACATGTGATTGACTTTGCAGATAGCACATATGCTCGTGAGATTGGTCGCGCAAGAACTTTTGGCTTTGCTCATGAAGTAGAAGCTTTACGCGAAATGGGTTTAGCTCGTGGCGGTAGTCTAGATAATGCGATTGTTCTTGATGAGCACCGAATCTTAAATAACGAAGAATTACGTTATGACGATGAATTTGTGCGCCATAAGATTTTGGATGCTATTGGCGATTTATATTTGGCTGGTCATCCAATCGTTGGCGCTTATATTGCAGAAAAATCTGGTCATGCCATGAACAATGCTCTTTTGCGCGCCATGTTTGCAGATCCTAGTTCATATGAGATTTGCAC
>CAYFKY010000008.1:0-19290 GCA_964343915.1 uncultured Polynucleobacter sp.
CCAACCCCATGACACCAATCTTGCCACCAGAGAATCCAGTGATAAAAGCATCCGAAGCGATCGGCACCATTGCAAAGCTTGTTCTCAAAGCTAATGCTGTCTGCGGACGTACATAAGACCAGCGACGCTTACCTGTTTTTGCATCTAAAGCAAGAAAGCGATTATCAATTGTTCTAATGACAGCAACGCCACCCAAAACCAAAGGCTCTGTTAAAACCTCACTGCCTACTTTTTCTTCCCAAATCTTTTGACCTTCGGAGTCAAAGGCATACACCACACCTTTGGTTGACCCCACCACCACAACATTACCGTCACTACCTGGTCCAGAGGAAATATCTGTTGGCGCCTTAACTTCCCATACTTTTTTGCCGGTCAACACTTCAACCTTAGTCACCGTGCCATTACCCGCTGATGTATATAAATAGTCACCTACCAAGATGGGACGCATCACAAAAGTCTCTGACTTACCAACACCGGTAGACCATACAGACTCCACACTGATCTTATCTTCAACTTTTACCAATGAAGCAGGTTCACGTTTTTTGGTGCTGGAGCATGCTACCAAGGCAACAGCTGACAGCAATACTGCTGCGGCGCGAATCAATGGATAACGCATTAAAGACCTCCTACAGCATCTAATTTAACTTTTAATAAACGTTTAGCCTCATCAGAAGCCTCAGGATTTTTCATCAATTTAGCCCAAGCTTCTTGATAAAACTTACGAGCATCAGCATTTTTATCCTGAGCTAATTGAACATCACCACGTCTTTCTAACATGAGAGGTTCAAATGGGCTTGATACAGAAGCACTAGCTAATTTATCAGCATCCGCAAAATCACCTTTATCAATTAATAAAGATATTAAACGTGCTCTGGCTAAATCTCTATGAGCAACAGCCTTGGCATCATTCATGGTCCAACGCAATTGTTTTTCTGTAGCAGCCATATCCCCGGAAGCATTAGCAATTTGTGCCGCCACCAATCCGGCCATGCCAGCATAACTAGTCGATGAAAACTGCTGTTGCAGATCATCTGCAGCACGTAAAACAGCTGGCACATCTTGTTTTTGAGCCGCAACCAATAATGTGTCGTATAACTTGCTAGCACCAACAGACTGACGGTTTTGCCACCAGCCCCAACCCGTGTAAACAGAATAAGACAACAAAATAACAATCAAGCCACCGATTAACCAGTTGCCATATTGTTTCCACCAAGCTTTAAATTCCGCTAATTGTTCTTGTTCTTCTAAATTAAAGTGCATGTCTTATTCGCTTATTCTGAAATACTAACCAACTGATTGATAACAGCATCAACCAAACCATCTAACGCCACAGTCATTTGCTGACCATCACGACGCAAATCTTTTAACTGCGCTTGCCCAGCCGCCAACTCATCAGGTCCGATAATAATGGCATATGCTGCGCCACTACCATCAGCTTTTTTCATTTGAGATTTAAAGCTAGCTGCACCACCATCTGGGGAGCAATGCAAAACAACCTCAATACCGGCAGATCTTAAACGCTCAGCCACCACCATGGCTGGCTCCAACGTTTCACCAGCTTGGTGCAATACATACACATCGCAACCAGAATCTAAATCTGCGGTTAAATTCTGCTCCTTCATGAGCTCAATCACGCGCTCCATACCCATGGCCCAACCACAAGCAGGAGCAGGTTTACCGCCCATTTGAGCTATCAATGGGTCATAACGACCGCCACCAGCAACCGTGCCTTGAGATCCTAATTGATCAGTTACCCACTCAAATACGGTCAGATTGTAATAATCCAACCCCCTCACAAGTCGAGGGTTGATAGTAAATGGCAAATTGTTTGCTTTAAGCAACTTTTGCACACCCTCAAAATGCTTCAGCGATTCCTCGCCCAAATAGCTCAGCAATTGCGGTGCTGACTCAACAATTGGCTTCATTGCAGGATTTTTACTATCCAAAATTCTTAATGGATTAGTGTGAAGACGACGCTTAGCATCCTCATCTAATTCAGCTTCGTGCTTTTTGAAGTGCTCAATTAATGCTTCACGGTGAGCAGCACGCTCATGCGCTTGCCCTAATGAATTCAACTCTAATTTAATGCCAAACAAACCTAAGTCATCCCAGAGTCTTTGGCACATCAAAATAATTTCTGCATCAATATCAGGACCAGCAAAACCTAATGCCTCAATACCTAATTGATGGAACTGGCGATAGCGTCCTCGTTGTGGACGCTCATGCCTGAACATTGGACCTGTGTACCAAAGACGCTTGGGTCCTTCGTATAAAAGATTGTGTTCAATTACAGCTCTAACTGCTGCAGCTGTACCTTCTGGTCGCAACGTGAGTTGCTCACCATTCAAACTATCTTCAAAGGAATACATTTCCTTTTCAACAATGTCAGTTACTTCACCGATACCGCGTTTAAATAAAGCTGTTTGTTCAACTATCGGAGTACGTATTTGCTGATACCCATAAGCACGTACCAAACCTTGTATTGACTGCTCCAAATGAGCCCACAAAGGCGCCTCTGTTGGAAGCATGTCGTTCATGCCTCTAACGCCCGTTATTTTTGTTTGTTTTTCTTGGCTCATTTCTTGACTCGTTATTTACTCTTATAGCTTATTAATATGAATTATTTGGCACGGTATGTATTTTTGACGTACTCATCAACAATTACTTGGAACTCTTCCGCAATACTCTCACCACGCAAAGTTTTTACTTTGACGCCGTCGACAAATACTGGGGCTGCAGGTGACTCGCCAGTGCCAGGTAATGAAATACCAATATTTGCATGTTTACTTTCGCCAGGCCCGTTCACAATACAACCCATAACTGCCACATTCATCGCTTCAACACCTGGATGATCTTTTTTCCAGATAGGCATTTGATGTCGTAAATAAGTCTGAATACGAGAAGCTAACTCTTGGAAATAAGTACTTGTTGTTCGACCGCAACCTGGGCATGCAATCACCATTGGGGTGAAATTACGCAAGCCCATGGTTTGTAAAATTTCTTGAGCAACAATCACTTCATTTTCGCGCGGCGCACCAGGCTCTGGTGTTAGTGAAACACGAATGGTGTCACCAATACCCTCTTGCAATAAAACAGAAAGAGCCGCTGTCGAGGCGACAATTCCTTTGCTACCCATACCAGCTTCTGTCAGACCAAGATGCAAAGAGTAGTCGCAACGAGTTGCTAAATCTCGATAAACAGCAATTAAATCTTGAACAGCACTTACCTTACAAGATAAGGTAATCTGGTTTCCATCCAAACCCAACTCTTCAGCTCTCGCGGCAGATTGCAACGCAGACTGTATCAATGCCTCAGCCATAACTTCACGAAGCTCTTTTGGATGACTTAAAGCTGCGTTTACATCTAATAATTTGGCTAGTAAATCTTGATCCAGGCTGCCCCAATTAACACCAATACGTATCGGCTTTTGATATCGGCAAGCCATCTCAATCATTTGAGAAAACTGAATGTCTCTTTTTGCGCCCTGACCTACGTTACCCGGATTAATTCGATACTTAGATAACGCCTTAGCACAATCAGGATATTCTTTAAGCAAAGTGTGGCCGTTGTAGTGAAAATCACCTACCAACGGAACATAGACCCCCATCTTATCTAGCTGCTCACGAATCGATGGCACGGCAGCCGCAGCCGCTGGAGTATCAACTGTGATGCGAACAATTTCAGACCCAGCTCTTGCTAGCTCTTTTACCTGTATGGCTGTTCCAATTGCATCTGCTGTATCAGTATTCGTCATCGACTGAACACGCACAGGGGCATCACCACCCACCGTCACCACGTTATCAGCCCATTGAACTGTCGACTGACGACTAACACGGCGCTTTAAGAATGAATTAGCACTCGAACTCATGAACGAGCCACTCCTTTATCAATCTTAACCACTTGCATTCTTTGTTTCACATTAGTTCTGTCTTTAACGTCACCAGCTAACTGACCACATGCAGCAGCAATATCATCACCACGCGTCTTACGAACTGTTGTGATAATTCCTGCATCCATCAAACGTTTAGCAAAATCCTGAACTCTGCTTGGACTTGATTTATGTAAACCGGATCCAGGGAATGGGTTAAATGGAATTAGATTTAACTTGCATGGAATTTTCTTGAGCAAATCAATCAACTCTTTAGCATGTTGATCAGAATCATTCACACCATCCAACATGCAATATTCAAAAGTTAAAAAATCTCTGGGTGCAAAAGGTAAATAACGCATACATGCAGCCATTAATTCTTTTAACGGATATTTTTTATTAATAGGTACTAGTTCATCACGCAAAGCATCATTCGGTGCATGCAATGAAACTGCCAAGGCAACCGGTAAATCATTTGCCAAACGATCCATCATCGGCACCACACCCGAAGTGGATAAAGTCACACGACGTCGTGACAAGCCGTAGGCGTTATCACTCAACATTAAGCGCATTGCTCCAACAACTGGCTCATAGTTAAGCAGTGGCTCACCCATACCCATCATCACCACATTTGAAATCACGCGACCTTCATGCTCATCAATCACGCTACCATCGTAACCATCGATGCGTTTCACAGCACCCGGCTCTTTGCGTAAGGTGTGTTCAGCCAACCATAATTGGCCAATGATTTCGCCTAAAGTGAGATTCCTAGAAAAACCTTGTTTACCTGTAGAACAGAAGCTGCAGTTAACAGCACATCCTGCTTGAGATGAGATGCACAAAGTGCCTCGATCATCTTCAGGGATATAAACCATCTCTACAGCATTGCCATCAGCAACATCTAACAACCACTTACGTGTGCCATCAGAGGCTTGCTGATCACTGATAACCGGAAGAGCAGAAACGCAGGCTTTTTCAGCCAACGTTGCTCTGAATGTTTTGGCTAAGTCGCTCATTTGAGCGATATCAGCCTCACCTCTTTGATGCACCCAACGCATCAACTGTTTTGCACGAAACGGCTTCTCCTTGAGGGATGCGATGTAGTCGCATAATCCCTCAGGATCAAAGTTCAACAGGTTGATGCGTGAGTCAATCAATGTGAAGTATTAGCGTGAAAAGATTTCCATGCCTGGGAAGAAGAAAGCAACTTCCACAGCAGCAGTTTCAGGAGCATCTGAACCATGCACAGCATTTGCATCAATACTGTCAGCGAAATCAGCACGAATTGTGCCTTTGTCTGCTTTCTTAGGATCTGTAGCACCCATTAATTCACGGTTCTTAGCAATCGCGTTTTCGCCTTGCAAAGCTTGAATCATTACAGGACCTGAAATCATGAAATCAACCAAATCTTTGAAGAAAGGACGCTCTTTGTGAACAGCATAGAACTGCTCAGCTTCTTGACGTGAAAGGTGAGCCATTTTTGAAGCTACCACTTTCAAGCCAGCTGCTTCGAAACGTGCGTAAATTTGACCAATAACGTTCTTAGCTACTGCGTCTGGTTTGATGATAGAAAGGGTGCGCTCAATTGCCATTACTAAACTCCATTGATAGATAGATTAAAAACCCCAAATTATACAGTATTCAAGGCCATTTTCTTAGCCTAGAGGCAGGTAAAAGCATTGATTTTTAAGGAAAAATCTCCAAAAATACTTCTTATAAATCAGGGCTTAAGCTAAAAAGGGCTCTAAAAACACCCCTATTTGTCTATCAACAATCAAATTTGCCCTTGAAATTCATATGAAATGTCTATACTTAGTGCTACGAGCCCAGTGGTGGGCGAGTTATGTTTAATACATGAAGGAGTTCTAATGAGCGATTTAAACACTTATGGTTTTGGGCACGGTAGCGCGACAACGAGCGTTCAAGTCCGCAACCGGGTGTTACGTAACACCTATGCCCTTTTAGCATTGTCGATGGTGCCTACAATTTTGGGCGCATGGATTGGTGTTGCAACAGGTTTTTCACTATTTGCAGGCAGCCCATTCATTGGCTTGATTGCATTCATGGCGATTGCGTTCGGATTTTTCTGGGCAATTGAGAAAAATAAAGACACGGGTTTAGGCGTGGTCCTACTACTCGGTTTCACATTCTTCATGGGTTTGATGCTCTCACGCCTAATTGGCTCGATTCTTGGCTTTAGCAATGGTGCTAGCTTAATCATGACAGCGTTTGGTGGTACAGCTGTGATTTTTGCAGGTATGGCTACATTGGCTGGCAGTGTTAAGAAGGATCTTTCAGTAGGCTTGGGTAAATGGTTATTTGCTGGCGTGATTCTTTTGTTACTTGCTTCAGTAGCTAACATTTGGCTTCAAATGCCAGCCTTGATGCTGACAATCAGCGTCGCAGCAATTGCTATCTTCTCAGCATTCATTTTGGTGGATGTTCAGCGTGTCATCAACGGTGGTGAAACAAACTACGTGATTGCAACACTCAGCATTTACCTCAATCTATACAACGTGTTTAGCAACTTGCTAGCACTGTTAGGTATCTTTGGTGGAGATAGAGACTAAGTCAGTTAGTCATGAATCGCTGAAACTAAGGCCTGCAATTGCAGGCCTTTTTTATCGCTCAAATACAGCGATAGATTCAATATGTGAAGTATGCGGGAACATATTTACAACCCCAGCAGCCTTTAGTCGATAGCCTGCTTGCCCTGTCAAAATGCCTACATCACGTGCCAATGTGGCTGGATTACAAGACACATAAACAATTCTTTGGGGTAAATATGCAATCTGATTCTGATCGCCAGATTTAGCCATCTCAGCCATTGCTGTTGCTAAGGCCATAGCTCCATCACGAGGTGGATCAATCAACCACTTGCCTGCACGACCCCAGGATTGAATAATTTGCGGAGTGACCTCAAATAAGTTGGCACAAGAAAAATCAACCCGGTCACCCAACTGGTTATGAATCGCATTATCTTTAGCCCTAGCGGTTAAGCTATCGCTGCCTTCAATGCCGAAGACTTTCGCACAGCGACGCGCCAACGGTAATGTGAAATTGCCGATGCCGCAGAATAGATCTAACACCCGATCATCTGAGCTTGGGTCTAACAAACGAATGGCTTTGCTAACTAAAACCCGATTCACCTGATGATTCACTTGCGTGAAATCAGTGGGCTTAAATGGCATCTCAATATCAAACTCAGGCAAGCGATAACAAAGCTGGCTATTGGGTGGCGCAAATGGATAAGCACTATCGAGACCCTCTGGTTGCAACCAAATATCCACACCATGCATCTCTGAAAAGTTTTTAATTAACTGTTGATCGTTTTTATTCAACGACTCAAGGTGCCTCAAGACAAAGACAGTTCTGAGCGAACCAGGCTCATCACCTTCACCGATTGCAAATTCAAGTTGAGCCAACTTTCCAGAAATGGATATTTGAGCGATCAACTCTCTCCAGCGAGGCAGAAGATCAGACACATGCTTGGGCAAAATATCGCAAGACAACATATCGGTAATCCGGCTGCCTTTCTTTTGATGAAAGCCAACCAAAACTCTACCTTTAGGAATTTTGAAAATAGATAAACGACCCCGATAGCGATACTCCCAAGCGGGCCCCGAAATTGGTCTTAATAAGACCTCAGGCTTAACCCTCCCTAGATACCTCAGGTTATCTTCGAGCACCCTTTGCTTCATTGCTAGCTGAGCTCTTGGATCTAAATGCTGCATAGAGCAACCGCCACACTCTTTGAATGAAGGACACAAGGGCGCGATACGACAGGGTGATGTTTTATAGATGTGAGTTAGTTTGGCTAACTCAAATTTACTTTTAACCTTGTACGATTGAAACTCAACATCCTCACCAGGTAACGCATCATCAATAAAGACGACTTTACCGGGGACGCCAGACTCATCTAAAGGTCTGGCAACACCTTGAGCTTCCAAATTTAAGGATTCAACAACGACTCTAGTCACAATATATCTTGAGAATCTTTAGAGAAGTTTTCTAAATATTCCTGCCAAAAAGCACCTTGAGGAGTTTTCGATTCTTTCAATAGTTCGTTCTTAACAAACTGAACTTCTTCTTGGTATTCCTCTGGAGATACACCGCCACGCATTCTTTGGAACCGACAGTAAACCAAATAAGTATTCACAACGTCCGTCTCGCAGTAATCGCGAATTTCTTTAATTTTCCCGTCAAGAAAACCTTGCCAAACTTGGCCACCATCCATACCCATTTTCCCCGGGAAGCCACATAACTTGGCTAAAGCATCCAATGGAGCATTCGCTCTTCCTGAGAATTTGGCCAAGAGATCCATCAAGTCTATATGCCTCATGTGATAGCGACTGATGTAGTTATTCCACTTAAAGTCACGGCTATCACTATCGCCACTCTCACCCATTTCCCAGTAACGAGAACACACAACACCATTGAGTAACGCTCGATAGTGCAATACAGGCAAATCAAAACCACTGCCATTCCATGACACTAACTGGGGTGTGTATTTTTCAATCAAATCAAAGAAGGCTTGAATGATTTCTTTTTCAGAACTATTGGCATCCCCCAAGCTTCCCACTTTGAATTGCGGAGCACCATCTCTAGTAGTACGGCGAATCACGCATGAAATCGCCACCACCTTTTGCAGATGCAAAGGCATGAACTCCGTACCAGTTTTTTCCTTGCGCTCAGCCAATGCCTGAGTCACAACATCTATATCGCTAACGCTATCAGGAATACCCTCTAAGCGACGTATTCCTGCAGCATCTGGAATTGTTTCAATATCAAAAACTAAAACGCCAGCCATGAATTATCTTTCTTGCCTCAGTTTAATCATCTAACACCGTGTCTTTATCTAGACCGTGACTCTGTAAATATTTTTTAAGTTTAACCAATGCTTCTTGCTGAATCTGCCGAATGCGCTCTTTGGATAAACCAATCTCTTTAGATAACTCCTCTAAAGTTGCAGGCTCTTGCTTATCTAAACCATATCGCCTTGTAATCACCGTGCGCTGATCATCTTTTAGACCTTTTAACCAAGTTCTTAATTTTTCTTCAAACTGATATTTTTCTACTTCTTGGTCTGGTCCTGCACTACGCTTATCTGAAATCAAATCTAACAAACTAGAACCAGGATCCAAATCACGCGGCGCATCCAATGAAGTCGTATGCTCAGCCATTGCCAAAGCCTCTGCCACATCCTCTATCGTTTTACCAGTAAGACTAGCTATGTCATCAATATCTGGGCTACGACCCTCTGAAGCTAAAGTTTGTTCCAAATAGCGTCTAGCTCTCAACACCTGATTAATCTCTCTGATCACATGAACAGGTAATCTAACTGTGCGAACCTGACTCATCAAGGCTTTTTCAATACTTTGTCTAATCCACCAAGTTGCATAAGTAGAAAATCTAAAACCTCGTTGTGGCTCAAACTTATCCAAAGCATGCATCAAACCAAGATTACCCTCTTCAATCAAATCAGGGAACGGTAAACCTCGGTTCATATATGTTTTTGCAATACTCACCACCAATCGAAGATTATGTTCAATCATCGCCTGACGAGCGGCAAAGTCACCATCCTTTGCCTGATTGGCAACGATTAACTCTTGCTCTGGTGTAAATAAAGGTTTGCTAGATATTTGCTGCAAATAACGCTGAACCAAATCAGCAGACAATTCAGCTGCTAAAACCTGCTTAAGCTCATCAGCATCAATTTCTTGGCTTGCTAGATCATCCAGATCAGAAAAGTCATTAGATGAGCTGTTATCTGAGTCTGTTGGCAAAGACATTTTTAAGGTAAATATGCGATAGGATCGACAGGTTTGCCATTCTTGCGAAGTTCAAAATGTAACTTCACACGATCAGCATCAGTGTTTCCCATCTCAGCAATTTTTTGTGACTTCTTCACCATATCACCCTCTTTTACCAAGAGAGTTTTATTGTGCGCATAGGCTGTGAGGTAGGTGTTGTCATGCTTAACAATCACTAAATTGCCGTAACCTCTTAAGCTGTTACCCGCATAAACCACCTTACCATCTGCAGCAGACTGAACCGCATCACCAGATTTACCTGCAATGCCAATACCTTTGGATTTGCCTTCGTCAAAACGTTCAATTACCTCACCTTTTGATGGCCAAGATAAACGAATACCCAAATCTGTCGGTGCATCTGTTTTGGCTTTTTCAGGAACTACTTCTTGCTTAGCTAACTTCTCTTCTTTATTGGGCTGTCTATCAATTGGCTTGGGAGCTTCTTTAGCAATTGCTGGCTTTTCCTGCTTAACTTCAATTTTGGTGTTGGATGCCTTGGCAGTTTTAGGTGGATTTACGCGAATGACTTGATCAACCTCAATAAGATTTGGGTCAGCAATATTGTTCCATTCAGCGATATCTCGATATGATTGCCCATGATCAAGAGCAATTCTTAACAATGTATCTCCACGCTTGACTCGATAATAGCCAGGCTCCACCGGTTCAGAACTACGACCACTTGAGCGATCAACGACTGGCGCAGGCGATAAGCGCGTCGCACATCCTGACTGCAATAAAACAGCCAAAACTGGTAAAACTATCATCAAAAAACGAGTCAAGATCATAAATTTATTGCACTAATAATTAGACAGTACCTGATTGTAAGGGCACAAAAAAGACTTCTTCAAGAACAGTTCTTTGGTAACGCTGCGAACTCACCCTCTCAACCACCACCAACTGCTGCTCTTCTTCACTTTTCGCCACTGGAGCAACTAATCTACCACCAATAGCCAACTGATCTAATAATGGATCAGGAATACCCAAACCTGCTGCCGCCAAAATAATTCCATCAAATGGCGCAGCTTGAGGTAAACCTCGAATACCATCACCATAAACTAGTCGAAGGTTTGGAATACGAAACGGTCTTAATTTAGCTCTAGCCTGATCATGCAAAGGTCGGATTCTTTCAATGGAATACACCTCACTTGCAACTAAACTCAAGATGGCAGCTTGATAGCCACAACCAGTGCCGATTTCAAGAACCTTGCCCAACTCTTTCTTAGGCTTAAATAACAACTCCACCATACGAGCAACAACAGAAGGCTTAGAAATAGTCTGCTGATGGCCGATTGGCAAAGCAGAATCTTCGTACGCCCTGGTATCCAAAGCCTCATCCACAAAAGCATGCCTTGGCACAGTAGCAATGGCTTCCAGCACTTGACGATGGCGCACACCACTAGCCGCTACTTTTTCAGCTAACTGAATGCGTGCCTTATCGTGAATCGGATCTTTTTTAACCACTAGTAACCTATGTATGACTTATTCGTATTAATTTTTATTCCAGTTAGCATCAATCATGTGCGCACGCATACGTGTGTGCGACAGATCCAACTGCAGGGGAGTAATTGAAACCTGGCCCTGCTCAATCGCATGAAAATCTGTGCCCTCAGTTGCATCTCTGGCAACACCTGGAGGACCAATCCAATAAATTGGCTCACCGCGAGGATTGTTTTGCATGATGACATTTTGAGAGTGATGACGATTACCCAACCTAGTTACACGCCATGATTTCAATTGATCATAGGAACGATTAGGGATGTTGACATTCAATAATGTTGGCTTTGGCAAATTGATACCGTCACTCATTAAATGACCATCCACAGGTTGTTCAATTTGTTGCACAACAATATCTCTGGCAACTTTGGCAGCATCTTCAATACCAGACCAACCCTTATCGACTTGCGAGAAAGCGATAGCTGGAATACCAAACATCACTCCCTCAATTGCAGCAGCAACCGTGCCTGAGTAGAGAACATCTTCTCCCATATTCTCACCCTGGTTAATACCTGAAACAACGATATCTGGTTTTGAGTCTAACAAGCCAGTCAACGCAATGTGCACACAATCAGTTGGCGTGCCATTCACATATAAAAAATTATCTCTTTCCCCACCAGCCACACGATTAACCGTTAAAGGACGTGACAAAGTAAGAGAGTTAGATGCACCACTATGATTTTGCTCCGGAGCAATCACCGTGATTTTTCCTAGCGGACGTAGCGCATTCACGAGGGCTAGCAACCCAGGGGCTAAATAACCATCATCGTTGGCAATTAATATGTGCATAAGGTCTCAGTGGAATTAATACCAAACTACTGCTTGGCTACTTGGAAGCCTCTATCTTAATCTTTTTTATTAACTAACAGAGCGCCGATCCATCATGGCTCTAGCCAGAGTACTTGCATCTACATACTCAAGCTCTCCACCTACAGGTACGCCTCTTGCAATCCTAGAAACTTTAATACCACGAGCTTTCATGATTTCACCGATGTAATGAGCAGTGGCCTCCCCCTCACTGGTGAAATTAGTTGCTAAAACAACCTCTTTTACAGGCTCTTTACTCTTCTCTACTCGCTCAATCAAACGATCTAGATGAATTTCATTCGGCCCCAAACCATCCAAAGGTGATAAGCGCCCCATCAATACAAAATACAAACCGCGATAAGTCAAAGTCTGCTCAACCATTAATTGATCAGCAGGTGTTTCAACCACGCACAAAATACTTGGGTCACGACGCTCATCAGCGCAGGTTGTACAAACTTCTAACTCTGAAAAGGTGTTACATAAAGTGCAATGATGAATGTTATTCACAGCATCTAACAAACTTTGACCTAATACTGCTGCACCATTACGGTCATGCTGCAGCAAATGAAACGCCATCCGCTGCGCAGATTTAGGACCAACGCCTGGCAAAGCCCTCAAGGCCTGCACCATACGAGATAAAGCGTCTTGGGGTTGATCCGATGACCGGTTATCTGACATGCTGATTAGAACGGTAATTTAAATCCAGGCGGCATTGGCATACCTGCCGTAGCACCAGACATTTTTTTATTCGAGACTTCTTCAGCCTGACGATAGGCATCTGCATATGCAGTAACCAACAAATCTTCCAACATTTCACGATCATCCATCGCCGCTTCAGCAATTTCAACGCGTTTGACAACATGCTTACCTGTCATAGTCACTTTAATAGAACCTGAAGCCGCTTGCCCAACCACTTCCAAAGCTTCCAACTCAGCTTGAGCACGCTTCATGTTTTCTTGCATCTGCTGAGCTTGCTTCATCAAACCAGCAATATTGCCTTTCATCATCTTCTTAATCCCCTAACAAAAACTACTAATACTTATTGAATTGGTCGAATGCTGCCAGGCACAACGGTTGCACCAAACTCAGCTTGAATACTTTTAACAAAATCGTCGTTTGCAACAGATTCTTCAGCACCCTCTTGCTTTTCTTGTTTAATCTTTGCCTCAACTGCAGCAATCGATTGAGTTGCTTTACCAGTCTCAATCAAAATTTTGACTTGCTTGCCTAGATAGGTGGAAAGAGCATCTTGCAGTCGATTCACACTCTCGGTACTTGCTAACTGGGGCATACCAACAATCACGGTGGCTCTGATGCTGCCACCTTGCTCATCCCACTTTTGTAATTCTGTTTGAAATGCTAATTGCTGCACAAGGCCTCGAACAGGGAGGGCTTTCATCCACGCTTGCCAATCAGGATCATCTTGGTTGTAACCAACCTCAGAGGATGCTACTGGCGTTGCTTTAGCTACTTTTGTCGGTGTAGCAACAGTCTTAGGAGAACTCGGGGCTGGCACCGCTTGAGCAGAAGATAAACCTGCAGCTGCTTTTGCCGCTGCCGGTCCACTCATGGCTTTCGCAGGACCTGCTGACTTGGGAGAACCAGAACCATCACCTGGTTTAAATGCAAGCATTCTAAGAAGCGCCATGGTGAAACCTGCTTGCTCATCGGGCGCCAACGACAAATCTGGTCGACTAGTAATAGCAATTTGGTAATACAACTGCACTTCTTCTTTACCAAATAACGCAGCTAAACGACGCACCTCAGTTGCCTCAGGCCAATCATCTAAGACGGCAGATGGCACAGTTTGAGCTAGAGCAATTTTTTGCAATAAAGATGCTAAATCTTGTAACGCCAATGAGAATGAAAGACTTCTCTCAGCCATTTCATCTGAAATCTTTACTAGAGTCTCACCATCTCTTGACTGCAATGCATCCAAGACTCTGATTAAGTATGTTTCATCTAAGGTGCCCAACATCGCTCTGATCGCTGATTCACTCACAGGACCAGCTGCGTAAGCAATCGCTTGATCAGTCAAAGATAAGGCATCACGCATAGAACCTTGCGCGGCTTTAGCCAAAATACGTAATGCTCCGATTTCAAATGGCACTGATTCCGCTTCAAGAACTTTTTGCAAATGCTCAACAATCGCAGGAATGGGCATTTGCTTTAGATTGAATTGCAAACAACGAGATAACACGGTAACAGGAATCTTTTGAGGATCGGTTGTTGCAAGAATAAATTTAACGTGAGGTGGCGGTTCTTCTAGCGTTTTGAGCATCGCATTAAATGCATGCCCAGTCAGCATATGCACCTCGTCAATCATGTACACCTTAAAGCGTGCGCTGCTTGGTGCATACATAGCCTTCTCTAACAACTGAGCCATGTCATCCACACCACGATTACTTGCGGCATCCATCTCAATGTAATCAACATACCTGCCTGCATCGATTTCTATGCAAGCTGGGCATTGACCACATGGTTGAGAGGTCATCTGTCCTTGACCATCTGCCCCAGTGCAATTCAAGGCTTTAGCCAAAATACGTGAAATAGTTGTCTTACCAACCCCCCTGGTGCCAGTAAATAGCCAAGCATGGTGTAAACGCTGCTGATCTAGGGCATGCGTCAATGCTTTGACCACGTGCTCTTGGCCAACTAGGGTTGAAAAATCTCTCGGGCGCCACTTTCTGGCTAATGCTAATGCAGTCATATTGTCATTCTACAAGTAGAAGGCAGTAGAATGTCAGAGGACGGGCCTCCTCGCATGGTGGCTTGGCAACCTGGTCAGGTCGGGAACGAAGCAGCCAAACCCAATTACTACCAGTGCCGAGGGTCAGGCTCGTCCATCTACCACCCCCATTTTTAAGCTTATTTATACCCACAAATTTCCTTTAGGTTTTTCCCTAATAGGGACCATTCATCTCTAAAAGTTCGCCTTTTCCACTTAATAAGTAAGATTTGACCTCTTTATCAGGCCTGAGCTTTGCCACACACTGCCTGTATGTGGCCATTTGCAATTGATACTTTTGATACAAATCATGAGTGACATCAGGTATAGATAGCTTGTAATCCAGAATCAATAGCTGATTGGGTAACTCAACCAAACGGTCAATCCTCAATAAACGACCATCAGAACTCGCAATATCTAACTCTTCCCATGAATTTTTTATATCAGCGCTAAAGAAAAAGTCATTGGCAAAATCTGAAGACAAAACATTCATTGCGCATTGTCTTGCATCACTTACCAAGTGAGAATCGATGTTTAACCAAGAAACAAGTTCAGCTTCAGATGGCAAATCTTGGGCATTCTGAATACCCATTCGCATGACATGCTCCATGATGGCGTGAAACGCTACCCCCAAATCAATCACCTTCTGCTGCTCTGGAGTTATTAGCTCCTCATCAAATGGAGCCAATGTACTCGACTCGCCCTGCCAAGTTACCTTGAAATCGAAGAATTCATGGCTATTAATCGCATCGCTAATTGATTTAGCCTTATTTACAACAACATCATTCAGCTCATTTAATGGCTTAACTCCGGCTCGATCTAGTCTGTCATACCAACTTTTGGATGCAATAGGCTGATCACCTTTATTAGCCAACCCAGAAATGTAAACAGCCTCTTTTGCTCTGGTTAGCGCCACATACAAAAGATTCCAATTTTCAATCTCAGCAATTGCTTCTTCTTGATCCCTCAGTTCTTGGCGAGCAGGATCTTTAGGCTTACCAGAAAAAATCGGAGACATATGTAAAGGCCCCTGATCACCTGGCAACCAACTCATCAGCACCCCTACATTGTCACGACCACTGCGGTTGGTGTTGGCATTCATCAAAATCACAAAACGTGACTCCAAACCTTTAGCCGCATGGATGGTCAAAACTCTCACGCGAGCATCTGAGGAGGTCGACTCATCATCAGAATCCTCCTCAACAACTGACTCGCCCTCATCTGGACTCTCTTCTTCAGCGCCACGTTTGATTTTTTTTAGCTCGGCAATAAACCTCGGCAAACTTGGATAGCGACCGCCATCCAAATCTAAAGCCAAAGCTAAGAATGCATCCAAGTTAGATAGCACCTGATCTTTTTGTAATGGTGGCGCCGATTGAGCGTACCTTAAGCGCAAGTCAGTTTGTGCGTAGATATGATCCAATAAGTCATGCACTGGTAAACGCTTCGCTAGATCAACCCAACTCAATATATCTTTGTATATATGGTGGTACTGATTCTCTGTATTGCTCATCAACTGCCAATAAGAATGATGCTGATCTGATAGTTTGGAGAGCGTTAACTGCATCAACTGCTCATCAGAAAATGCGTAGATAGGTGAACGTAACACTTGGGCCAAAGATAAATCATCAGTAGGCGTTATTAGCACTGACAACAAGGCAACCAAATCTTCTGCCTCGAGAGTTTTTAGCAAGCCACCCTGTCTTGGACTATCACATGGGATTCCGGAGTCACGAAATGCTTTCTCAATACTAGAAAGATGGGTTCTAGATCTCAGCAATATTAAGAAGTCACCCCAAGAGGCATTTTTCTCAGATTTAATCTTATGAATATGTTGCGCCACCTGCAAAGCTTCAGCGTAACTCTGCTTGGCCTTTGACTCTTTAGTTGAATCTACGTACGGATTGATTAAGGCATTTCTATTTGGATGCTGAGTAATAGTTGGAGCTTCGATCAGCGGCAAACAAAAGACTTCACCATCACCATAGGCATTTTTTGCGTGAGGATTGCGGGTCTGCTCTTCAAATGGATAAGTCTCTGGAACATCAGGCAATTGGAAAACAGCATTCACCGCCGCCAACACTGCAGGACTATTTCTTCGCGTGGCATTGAATCGATGAAACTTTGCATTGAAATGAGTCTCTAAATACGTCTTGGCCTCATTAAATAAACGGACATCAGCTCTTCTAAAACGATAAATTGACTGCTTAGGATCTCCTACCAGGAACACCGAAGGCTTGTCCTCGCCCTCACCATAGGCGTTTAACCAAGACAACAAGATTTGCCATTGTTGTGGGTTGGTATCTTGAAACTCATCAATCAACAGATGCTTGTATTTGGCATCAAGTCTAGCTTGCAAATAATTGGCCACATCAGAGTTCAACATCAACTTAGCGGTATAAGCTTCTAGATCAGAAAAATCTTGAACACGCAGCAATTCTTTCTTGGCTTGGTAATGCGCCAACATATCCACACCAATAGTCACCCATGCCTGATGAATGACATGCGCACGATGATCAGCGACCCAACGATAATGATCCAATAAGACTTGCGCCCAATACTGACGAGTTTTATTAATCTGCTGCTCTAACTGCTCTGGGTTGGGCAATTTCCTGAGCGAATTCTTCAGCTCAGTAGAAGCTGATAGTTGAGCCAAGAATACATAATCACCAGTTAAAAATGCTGGTCTTAAAGCATTCGCCACCTCAGTTAAATCGTACTGATGTGAGTGCTTTTTTAAACCATCATTAATTGCTCTAGAGTACCCAACATCTCTTTTGCCACCGTTTTCTAGATGACTAGCAAGACTCATTAAATCACCTAAATTACCTGGGTCATCTAATGCAGTCTTTAATGGGTCCTGTATATCCAACAAATTAGATTGATCGATCACTGCACGCAATGGATCAACGCCCTTCTTTTGACACTCACTGATATAACTTAACCACTCTGCTTTGACTGTTAAAAAACCTTTAGATCCAACCAGTAAATCATTAGCATTTTTAGCCTTTAACTCTCTAACCAGTAACTCATAAGCCGCTCTTACTGGCGATTTATCTCTCGTTGGCAAACTAGTCCACCAATCCTCTAAGCACTCATCTTGCAATCGCTTAAAGTCATCCCTTAATTTAAGACCTTGAGGCACTCCAGAATTTAAAGGGGCTCCTTTTAACAAATGACTAAACCAACCGTGGAAAGTCTCAATGCACAAAGGGTATGGGTCAGATAACACTTCTTCAAATAAAACCCTGGCTCTAGGAACCAAAGCCTTAGCGTCAGACACTGACAACCCTCTTGCCACCAACTCATCAATCAGCTCACTCTCAGGACAATTGGCTAACATTAACAAGACTTCATCCAAGCGCCCTCGCATTTCTTGAGCAGCTTTTCTTGTGAATGTAATAGCAAGAATTTCTCGTGGTTTTGCACCACTTAATAAAAGGCGAACAATACGAGACACCAACAGCCAGGTCTTACCGCTGCCAGCACAAGCCTCAATCACCACTGATAAATGGGGATTACATGAATCATGAGTGAGTTGATCGGTCATGACCACATTCCTTTGCGACAAATTCCCCGAGCTTGGCAATACTGACAAATACTGTCGGGTGCACTTGCTATAACAGGTGACCCAGCCCACAAAGCCTCTAGATCAGCAATCATTTGTGCCGGTAAATTTTTCATGTGCTCGGATAAATCTTCAACCTGAATAGACGTATCGGCCTCCTTGATAGACACCCAAGATGCACTAGAAACTGATTGACGATTAACCAAATCATCCCCATCCACTGCTTTGGCATAAATCACCAACTGTGGATCATCTTCAATATTTTTTTTCTTTTTATTGATGGAGTCCTTACTGCTGTATTTGTAATCAATCACCTCAACACCCTGCTCAGCGTGAATATCCAATCGATCCACAAATCCAGCAACTCTGATTGATCCGAAATTAGTTTCCAAGTCAAAACCCACCGGCTTCTCACCATCATGAAAAACCCAACCAGCCTCTTCGCGCTCGATATGCCAGTTAATCCAATCAGGTATCAATGTTTCCCATTCAATCCAGGCAGCTAACCAACGACCGTCAACATCTAAAAGCGGTTGGAAATGTTTGTTAGAGATTGCGTACAAACGCTGTTTCAGAAGCTTGATCTTCTCGTAACGATTATCTGAAACAATGGCTTGCGTCTTTAAGCCATGATAAAAATCACGTAAAGCAGCATGTAATGTTTGCCCCACAAGACTCAGATCAACTTCAACATCCAAAGTGTTTTGCTCTCTCAAGCCAAGTAAGCGAGTCACATAATAGCGATATGGACACTCTCGCAAAGCACGATATGCGCTAGGACTAATTGATGCTGGTTTGCCAAAATTACTTGGCAATGATGGCGCTGGCTGAGTCACCGCTACCGGCTTATATGCAGTAGGTTTTGTAGCGATCGTTTGCTTTAATAAATCAGCATGATTGATATACAAGCGTTGCAACCATGGTGCAGGCTGTTTGGGCTCACCTGCCGAACCATTGGACTGCCAAACCATACACCAGTCTGAATGAGACATCATCAACTGAGATAAATCCA
>CAYFKY010000009.1:0-18081 GCA_964343915.1 uncultured Polynucleobacter sp.
ATTTTCTTCAAATCAATCAAAATTTGGCGAGTCATCATGGCCTGGTCAGGCAGATGAAGACCCAATAAAAAACGGGTGAGCAACTTACTTTGACTCAAGGTCTCTGGATCACTGTAATTTTTATCACTCATGAACCTTAGATGCTTACCCGTCATCACAGGCCAATGACCCGGATCATCAGCTTGCAACTTTCTGATGCCCTTCTCTGGTTGATACACATAATGCTCGTCTTCTTCGGGCGCACTTTGCGAATCAACACAATGGTTCAGCGCGGCTGCAAAGCCAGTTTCTTTTAAGAGAGCTAATTCGAAGGGTCTTAAGATAGGCTCGAGATCTTTTGGATCCTGGCCGAGTAGATGCACCGTTTTTGCATACTCGTCATACAGGTCCTCATGAGAATCCTCTCTGGCAGTGAACTTCACCAAAAGTTCATTCAAGTAAAAACCACAAAGTAGTGCATCACCCACCAATGGTGGTACGCCACCCAACCACTCCGCCTTGGTCATGGTTCTTAACTCACTTTTACCACTCCAAGAAACTGCCAAGGGTTGAAATCGCTGCAAGACTGGTCTTAAAACTGAATGCGGTCTTTTGGCACCTTTGGCAATTAACGCCATGCGACCATATGAACGTGTGAAAACATCCAAAATGAGACTAGTCTCTTTATATGGGATGCTATGAAGCACAAATGCTGGTTCGTCTGTGACTCGCACTGCCATGATGGTGGCTTACTCAATACCCTGTTCACGCAAAATGACACGGTCATCAGCCCAACCACTTTTGACCTTCACCCAAGTCTCCAAAAAGACTTTGCCATCAAATAGCTTTTCCATGTCTTGACGAGCTTCTGTAGAGATACGCTTAAGCTTTGCACCACGCTCGCCAATCACCATGGCTTTATGACTCTCTCGATCTACCAAGATGGTCGCCGCAATACGTCTTAATGCGCCATCCATTTTGAATTGATCAATAATCACAGCACTGGAATACGGCAACTCATCACCAGTATGACGGAACACTTTTTCTCTTAAGATTTCTGCGGCCAAGAATTTTTCGCTACGATCTGTCAACATGTCGGGATCGTAAATAGCCTCTTGCTCTGGCAAATAGGGCTCCAAGAAACTCAAAAGGCGCTTAACATCATCCGCACTTTTAGCGGTCATCGGGATAATTTCTGAGAACTCATGTTTCTCACTCATCTCACGCATAAAAGTAAATAACTTTTGATCACGATCTTCAGGAGCATCCGCTCTTTGCGCAAAGACATCTAATTTATTTGCCAGCAAAACAACTGGGATATCTTTAGGCAAGATCTCCAATACCTGCTCATCTGCTTTACTCCAATAACCAGACTCCACCACAAAGCAAATGACATCAACATCAGCCATCGTCGATTTCACGGTGCGATTCATCACCTTGTTCATGGCATTGCTGTATTTAGTCTGAAAACCAGGCGTATCAACCAAAATAAATTGTGCTGTCTCAGTCGTATTAACACCCAAGATTCGATGACGCGTGGTTTGCGCTTTACGTGAAGTAATACTCACCTTTTGCCCCACCAATGCGTTGAGCAAAGTCGACTTACCGACGTTTGGTCGACCTACCAGCGCTACTGTTCCGCATCGAAATGTCATGGTGGTGGGTTCCTTAGATATCTTTTTATTTACTCAGGCTTCAACTTAAGATTCAGTTGATCATCTGTGGGGTCTTTAGCAGCAACCAAAGAAGCTTTCTTTTTAGTGGCTTTGGTCTTTTTGGGTTTTCTGCCAGATTGAGAAACGATTTTTTGCGCTGCTTCTAATGCCAGCTTGGCAGCCGCTTGCTCAGCTGCGCGGCGCGATGCACCCTTACCATTAAGGGTGATTTTCAAGCTCGGAATAGAGCATTCCACTTCAAATTGCTGGTTGTGCGCCACACCAGTGGTAGCAACCACGTTATAAATGGGTAGAGGTAATTGATGCCCTTGCAGATATTCTTGCAAGAGCGTTTTATCGTCTTTACCCAGAGTTCTTGGATCAACATGCTCCAGAATTTGTGAATACCATTTTCTTAAAACCTTTTTAGAAGATTCAAAACCAGAATCTAAGAAAATAGCACCCACAATTGCTTCAAAGGTGTCTGCCAAGATGGATGGGCGTTTAAAACCACCACTCTTTAACTCGCCCTCACCCAAACGCAAACAATCAGAAAGCTGCAAGGCTTGAGCAATCTCATACAAAGCTTGCTGCTTGACCAAATTAGCCCTGACGCGAGATAAATCACCCTCATCCAAATCGTTATAACGCTCGTAAAGAATCTCAGCCACCGTACAGTTCAATACTGAGTCGCCTAAAAACTCTAAACGTTCATTATTCTTTTTGCTATGACTGCGATGTGTTAAGGCCTGCATGAGTAAATCAGGCTTTTCAAATGTATAGCCCAACCTCTCCTGTAAGAGCCTTAAGTCAACAGGTGCACGTGGTGTCATATCCGCCTTTACTACCTTGTTCACTCAAAACGTCCAATACGTTTTAAGTCACCCAGGTTCATCCAAACGAAGAATGCTTTACCAACTAAATTTTTCTCAGGCACAAAACCCCAATAACGAGAATCTGCTGAGTTATCACGGTTATCACCCATCACAAAGTAATGTCCTGCAGGCACGGTGCAGGTCACACCACTCATGCTGTAGGTACAGTTCTCGTAAAACGGGAAACGATCTTGGGTATAAACGCCTGCAGGTCGCTCTGGGTGATTCAATACATTGTGTGATACACCACCAAACTCTTTCGGAAATGTTTCACGATAGAACTTGGCATAAGACATGTGCTCAGGATCGAGATAATCAGGCTTTTCGTCATACGCAAAGGCTTGACCATTCAAAGTCAAACGCTTGTTTTGATATGAAATCACATCACCCGGCATACCAACCACACGCTTAATGTAGTCAACATTCTCATCTTTGGGGTAACGGAAAACCACCACATCACCACGCTCTGGAGAATTCATATCAACAATCTTCTTGTTGATCACTGGCAAGCGAATACCGTAAGTGTATTTATTCACCAAAATAAAATCGCCAATCATCAACGTTGGGATCATCGATCCTGATGGAATCTTAAATGGCTCAAATAAGAATGAGCGCAAGAAAAATACAGCAAAAATGACCGGGAAGAAACTCGCCGTGTATTCCAACCACAAAGGCATACGATCAATGCCCGCTGCTTTTCTTTGAGGGGCAAAAAACAATTTATCTGCCACCCAAGCAACACCCGTGACCACCGATAGAATAAAAAGGATCAAGGCAAAGTTCATTACTTATCCTCCACCTGCAAGATCGCTAAGAAGGCTTCCTGTGGAATCTCCACACTACCCACTTGCTTCATGCGACGCTTACCTTCTTTTTGCTTCTCCAAAAGTTTCTTCTTACGCGTGATGTCACCACCGTAGCACTTAGCCAAAACGTTTTTACGCAAAGCCTTGACGTTCTCACGAGCAATGATGCCACTACCAATCGCTGCCTGAATTGCCACATCAAACATCTGGCGAGGAATGATCTCGCGCATCTTAGCCACGACTTCACGACCACGATATTGACTGTTACTTCTATGAACGATGATAGATAAAGCATCGACCTTCTCACTGTTGATCAAGATATCCACCTTGACCACGTCAGAAGCACGATACTCTTTGAACTCGTAATCCATTGATGCGTAGCCACGTGAAATTGATTTGAGGCGATCAAAGAAATCTAAAACGATTTCAGCCATCGGCATCTCATAAGTTAACTTCACTTGACGACCCACGTACTGCATATCCATCTGGATACCACGTTTGCCAGTACACAAGGTAATGACTGAGCCCACATATTCTTGTGGCATGAACAAGTTCACCACCACAATCGGCTCCATGATCATTTCAATACGGCTTGGATCTGGCATTTTTGATGGATTATCAACAACTAACTTAGAACCATCTTTCAATTCAACTTCATAGACCACGGTTGGTGCTGTGGTGATCAATTCCATGTTGAATTCACGCTCTAAACGCTCTTGCACAATCTCCATGTGCAACAAACCTAAGAAGCCACAACGGAAACCAAAGCCCAAAGCTTGAGAAACTTCTGGCTCATACATCAATGCAGCATCGTTTAATTTGAGCTTTTCTAAAGATTCGCGCAAAGCATCGTATTGATTAGATTCCACTGGATACAAACCAGCAAATACTTGTGGCTGCACTTCTTTAAAGCCAGGTAATGGCGCTGCAGCAGGCGTTCTATTTTGTTGGCCTGGAGCATGCGTGACAGTGTCACCCACCTTAGCAGCTTTCAGCTCCTTAATGCCCGCAATAATGAAACCCACCTGCCCGGCAGATAGCTCTGCACGATCCACAGACTTTGGCGTGAACACACCCACATGCTCCACCAAATGTTGGGTACCAGATGCCATCAATAAAACTTTATCTTTTGGTTTTAATGTGCCATTAATCACACGCACCAACATCACCACACCCACATAGTTATCAAACCAAGAATCAACAATCAAAGCTTGCAATGGTGCAGTTGAATCGCCTTTAGGTGGTGGTACTTTTTGAATTAAATCTTCTAGAACGTCTTGCACACCCATGCCTGTTTTTGCAGAGCAAGAAACAGCATCAGTGGCATCAATACCAATCACATCTTCAATCTCTTGCTTGGCGCGATCAGGGTCAGCTTGAGGCAAATCGATTTTGTTTAAAACAGGTACTACCTCAACACCCAACTCAATGGCGGTGTAACAGTTAGCCACCGTTTGAGCCTCTACCCCTTGGCTGGCATCCACCACCAATAAGGCGCCCTCACAAGCAGACAAAGAACGACTCACTTCATAAGAAAAGTCGACGTGCCCTGGGGTATCAATCAAGTTGAGGTTATAAATCTTGCCATCACGAGCTTTGTAGTTCAAAGCAGCCGTTTGCGCCTTGATCGTGATGCCGCGTTCTTTCTCAATGTCCATAGAATCAAGGACTTGAGCTTCCATTTCGCGGTCTGAAAGACCGCCGCATAGCTGAATAATTCGGTCTGCTAGGGTCGACTTACCGTGGTCGATATGGGCAATGATAGAAAAGTTACGTATATGATCCATGAATTCCTTAAAACGGCTTGCCGCAATGCAACACCATATTGCACTGCAATAAGACGCCTCTCCCCTCTATTGTATCGGAATGGGGTTAAACCCCCGATTTCTGAAAAAGCCAAGCAAAGTTGAGGGACATACCCTCAACTTTTAGGCCCTTGATGAATTATTTACCTGGTTTAACAGGGATAACTAGCGTGCTATCGCCCCGACGAATAAAGACTGCGACAGATTTATTATTTTTAGTCACAGCTTTCACTGCAATCTCAAATTGTTTAGATGCAATGATGTCTACATCCCCCAAACGCACAATCACATCACCTACTCTGGCACCAGCTCTCGATAACGGACCATCTTCAGCCAAGGCCTGAATCTCAACACCTGCTTTGATTGAGAGTTCACGACGTTTTGCATCACTCACATCAATCACGCCCACGCCTAACGCATTCGTGGTGGGGGTTGCTACTGAATCATCATCTTGTTTCTTGGCAGCCACTTTTTCTGCTGGCTCCATGTCCGCCACTGTGATGCTAAGTTCTTTTTGCGCACCTTTGCGCCACACCATCAAGGAAACCTTTGAACCTGGACGTGTGTCACCAACAATTCTTGGAAGATCAGATGATTTTTCAATGGCCCGCTCATTAAAGCTCAAAATAATGTCACCCGGCTCAAGCCCTGCCTTATCCGCAGGCGCGCCTGCTTCGACATTACGCACCAAAGCGCCACGAGCTTTATTTAACCCTAAGCTTTCAGCCACCTCTTTACTAACTTCCGCAATGGCTACACCAATGCGACCACGGCTGACTTTACCTGTACTTCTTAATTGGTTAGAAATGCGCATCGCTTCATCCATTGGGATAGCGAAGGAGATGCCCATGTAACCACCTGAGCGTGAGAAGATTTGTGAATTAATACCGACCACTTCACCACGTGTATTCAGAAGTGGGCCACCAGAGTTACCTGGGTTAACAGCAACGTCTGTTTGGATAAACGGCAAGTAATCACCCGTGTCACGACTCTTCGCTGAAACAATGCCAGCGGTCACAGTATTTTCCAAACCAAATGGTGAACCAATCGCTAAGACCCATTCACCTACACGCACTTTAGATGAATCACCAATTGGTAAGCGCGCCAAGCCAGTCGCTTCAATCTTAACCAAGGCTACATCAGTACGTTTATCTGCACCAATCAACTTGGCTTTGAACTCTCTCTTGTCTGGCAATGTGACATAGATAGTTGTTGCACCTTCAACAACGTGAGCATTGGTCAAAATGTAACCATTGCTTTCAATCACAAAACCTGAACCCACGCCGCGGTTTTGCTCTTCTTGCTGAGGTTTGCGATTCGGTTGCTGCTGTTTAGGCGTTGGCAATGGAATACCAAAAAAGCGACGGAAAAACTCTGCCTGCTCCTCATCCAATCCAGGCATCCCTGGAATGCCACCTGATTGACGCACATTCACTTTTTCAGTCGTGCGAATGTTGACAACCGCAGGATTAGCTTTTTCAACCAAGTCTGCAAAATCGGGGTAGCCGCGTACTGCTGGAGCTACAGGTACTGCAGGGGCTGAAGCCGCTGGGGCAGCGGATCCGTTTGCATTATTTTGTGCAAAGGTTGGCACAGCCACCAACGTACTGGCAGCCACAGAAATACTAAGAACAGATAAGATTTTTTTCATGGTGTTGATACTTTAGAGCATTCAGTCAGTATTTGCAGAGTTACCTTTAAATACTTTAACGGTATGGGTATTAATTTAGGGATTCGGACGTTATTTTCAAGATTTTTTTAGAAAAATAAAAGCCTCCAGTTGGAGGCTTTTATGGTTAGCTAAGATCACTTAGCTTTATTACTAGGTTTGCCTTAGTTCGCTTAGATACGACGGAACACCAAAGTGCCGTTAGTACCACCAAAACCAAAGTTGTTCTTCACAGCCACATCAATCTTCACATCACGCGCTGTATTGGCACAGTAGTCCAAATCGCACTCAGGATCCTGATTGATGATGTTAATAGTTGGAGGAGACTTTTGATGATGTAGCGCCAACACTGTAAATACTGACTCCAAACCACCGGCGCCACCCAATAAGTGTCCTGTCATCGACTTGGTCGAGTTAACAACAACACCCTTGGCCGCTGCTCCCAAAGCAGCTTTTAAGGCTTCTGTTTCATTCTTATCACCCAATGGCGTCGATGTGCCATGAGCATTCACGTAATGCACTTGATCTGGATTCACACCAGCATCTTTCAGCGCATTAACCATACAGCGACGTGGACCGTCCATATTTGGCGCAGTCATGTGATAAGCATCACCACTCATACCAAAACCTGCTAACTCAGCATAGATTTTGGCGCCACGTGCTTTAGCGTGTTCGTATTCTTCTAAAACCAACACACCACCACCCTCACCTAGAACAAAACCATCACGGTCTTTGTCCCAAGGACGTGAAGCAGTTGCTGGATCATCGTTGCGCGTTGATAAGGCTCTAGCCGCTGCAAAACCACCCACACCCAAAGGTGAAATAGTTGATTCAGCACCACCTGCCAACATCACATCGGCATCACCATATTGAATCAGACGAGCTGCCAAACCAATGCTATGTAAACCTGTTGTACAGGCAGTTACAGCAGCAACGTTAGGGCCCTTGAGATTCAAGTTAATGCTCAAGTGACCTGAAATCATATTAATGATTGAACCAGGCACAAAGAACGGAGAGATGCGGCGTGCGCCACGATTGGTGTATTCGGTGTGGGTTTCTTCAATCATTGGCAAACCACCAATGCCTGAACCCACCAATACGCCAATTCTTTCAGAATTAGCGTCTGTTACTGTGATGCCAGAGTCTTTGAAGGCTTGCATACCAGCTGCGAGACCGTAATGGATAAATGTATCCATGTGGCGAGCTTCTTTAGCTGGGATGTACTCCTCAACATTGAAGTTCTTTACCTCACCGCCAAAATGCACGGCCAAGCCAGAATGATCAAATTTAGTGAGGGTTGCAATACCACTGCGACCCGCTAATAAATTTTCCCAAGCTTCACCGACGGTATTACCAACAGGTGAAACCAAGCCTAGTCCGGTAACGACTACCCGGCGCTGTCCCTTACCCTGGCTCACAGCTAATTAGCCTTGTTTGGACTTGGCGAAATCGATAGCCAATTGAACAGTAGTGATTTTTTCAGCTTCTTCGTCTGGAATCTCGATGCCGAACTCATCTTCTAATGCCATAACCAACTCAACTGTGTCGAGAGAATCTGCACCTAAGTCATTAACGAAAGATGATTCATTCTTGATTTCTGATTCGTCTTTGCCTAATTGCTCAGCTACGATTTTCTTAACGCGTTGTTCGATGTTATCCATGTAATCCCCCAAGGGTTGTTGTAAAAATGTTGAAAAAAGATTTTATCAGCTTATTTGACCAAATTAGCTCAAATAAAGTCCACCATTCACATGAAGTGTGGTTCCCGTGATGTAACCAGCGCCCGGAGAGGCCAAAAATGCCACCGCGTGGGCGATATCTTCAGGAGTTCCAAGGCGTTGCAAGGGAATGTTCACTTTTAGTGAATTTTGCTGCTCTTCTGAGAGGGCTTTGGTCATATCTGTATCAATAAAACCAGGCGCCACACAGTTAACAGTGATATTGCGGCTACCAATTTCACGCGCCAAGGCACGTGACATACCTGCTACACCAGCTTTTGCAGCGGCGTAGTTAGCCTGCCCTGGGTTGCCACTGCTACCCACAACAGAAGTAATGTTGATAATGCGTCCACCCTTGGCTTTCATCATCGGGCGCAAAACGCCACGAGCCAAACGGAAAACTGCACTTAAATTGGTATCGATCACAGAAGTCCACTCATCGTCCTTCATGCGCATCGCCAAGTTATCTTGAGTAATACCTGCGTTATTCACCAAGATATTAAGAGCACCACGCTCTTTAACAATCGTATCGATCAAGGCCTCACAAGCTGCTGCGTCATTCACATTCAGAACAGCACCCGCACCACCAGTTGGCTTTAAAGCAGCATCAATATCTTTAGCGCCAGACTCACTAGTAGCTGTACCAATCACAACAGCGCCTTGTTTCGCCAATTCCATAGCAATCGCACGGCCAATTCCGCGTGAGGCACCGGTTACTAAAGCAATTTGTCCTGTTAATGTACTCACTAGCTCTCCCAACTGTATTTTTCTAGTTTCAGTCTAAATAATTACGCTTTAATGACAGCCATGACTTCAGCCATCGTGGCAGGGTCATAAACAGCTAAACCGTTTAAATCGCCATTAATACGCTTAGTCATACCTGCCAATACTTTGCCAGGACCACACTCAACCACATGAGTCACTCCCTGAGCCGCCATGGCTTGAATCGTTTCCACCCAGCGCACTGGAGCAGCAGCTTGCCTTACCAATGCGTTCTTGATACTCGCTGGGTCTTTCAAAATGCTGACGTCCACGTTATTGATCACATCAATGCTTGGCGCTTGAAATGTTTTATCCGCTAAATAAGCTTCTAATTTCTCAGAAGCTGGTTTTAATAATGAAGAATGGAAAGGTGCAGATACTGGTAGTGGCAAGGCGCGTTTTGCACCCGCTGCTTTTGATAATTCACAGGCTTTTTCAACACCAGCTTTAGAACCGGCAATCACGACTTGCGCTGGCGCGTTGTAGTTCACTGCTTCAACTACTTCACCAGTAGCAGCTTGTGCATCAGCACATGCTTTGCGGACTGTGTCATCGTCCAAACCTAAAATCGCAGCCATGCCACCTGTGCCAACTGGCACCGCATCTTGCATGGCTTGCGCACGAAAACGCACCATCGGTACAGCATCTTTAAAAGCAATCACGCCTGAGGCCACCAAAGCACCATACTCACCCAAACTGTGCCCCGCCATCACAGAAGCTGTCGGTCCACCAGCAGCAATCCAAGCACGATAGCAAGCAACACCAGCAGTCAACATCACTGGCTGTGTATTTGTTGTTAACGACAAAGCTTCAGCAGGACCTTCAGCGATTAACTTTGCCACATCCTCACCCAAGGCTTCAGAGGCTTCATCCAATGTTCTTTTAACTTCAGCGTTATCACCCCAAGCATTCAACATGCCCACTGCTTGAGAACCTTGACCTGGGAATACGAAAGCAAATTTCATGAATTTTCCTGTAGTTTCTTTATAGTTTTTTAGTATTTAACCACTGCTGCAGCCCATGTGAAACCACCACCCACACCTTCCATCAAAAGATGTTGGCCACGCTTAATTTGACCAGCTCGAATAGCTGTATCCAAGGCCAATGGAATGGATGCTGCTGAGGTGTTGCCATGATCTTGCACCGTGACGACCACATTGTCACGAGAGATACCTAATTTTTTAGCAGTACCTTCCATGATCCTAATATTGGCTTGATGCGGAATTAACCAATCAATATCAGCTGGCGTTAAATTTGCCGCCGTTAAAACTTCTTGCGCCACTTGATCAAGAACTTTAACTGCTAACTTGAATACCGCTTGACCATCCATTTCTAAGAAAGCAGAGCCCTGCAAAGCACCTTTATCGGCTCTACCTGGCACACATAAAATATTGCGATGACTGCCGTCCGCATGCATCGCGGTTGCCAAAATACCTGGCTCACTACTTGCACCAACAACTACTGCGCCAGCACCATCACCGAATAATACGCAGGTGCCACGATCTTTAAAGTCAAGAATGCGCGAGAATGTCTCCGCACCAACAATCAATACTTTTTTATACATACCACTGCGGATAAAGTTGTCCGCAACTGCTAATGAGTATGCAAAGCCCGAACACACAGCCTGCACGTCAAATGCAGCGCAACCATTCGTGATACCTAATTTATCTTGCAATACACATGCAGTGCTTGGGAAACCGCCCAAGTTATCAGGTGTTGATGTTGCCAAAATAATTAGATCAATTTCACTGGCATCAATACCAGCTGCTTCAATCGCTTTTTGTGAAGCTTTTAGAGCCAAGTCACTTGTTAACTCATGATCAGCAGCAAAGTGGCGTGCGCTAATACCGCTCCTAGAAAAAATCCACTCATCACTGGTCTCAATGCCATCTTTTGCCAGCATCTCCGTGATCTTGGCATTGGTGACTTTATTTGCAGGCAAATAACTGCCTGTACCTAGAATTTTTGAGTAGATTTTTGTTGCGTTTGTTGTATTTGTAGATGGGGTCATCATGAGCCTTAGCTTTGAGTACCTGTAGGCTGGCTATCCGTTGCTGAAGCTATTTGCGTCACCACAAATGCTTCTGCCACTTTGCCTACCATATTATTTTTAGCACCTTCATAGGCTCGACGCAATGCTGTTTTGAATGCTTTTTTATCAGCTGAGCCATGGCTCTTCATCACAAGACCACGCAAGCCTAATAAAGCAGCCCCGTTGTAATTACGATGATCAACGCGTCTCTTAAATCTCATCAGCACTGGCATAGCAGCCAAAGCCATTAATTTCGTGAGCCAGCTACGACCAAACTCTTGCTTGATAAAGCCGGAAATCATATAAGCCAAACCTTCGCTGGTTTTCAGTGCCACATTACCAACAAAGCCATCACAAACAACAATGTCTGTGGTGCCTTTAAAAATATCATTGCCCTCAACGTTGCCGTAGAAATTAAGTGTGCTACTACGCAACAACTCAGAGGCTTCTTTCACAACCTGATTGCCTTTGATGACTTCTTCGCCAATATTCAATAAACCAATGGTTGGGTTAGCAATGCCATCCACAGCACGCGCCATCACGTCAGCCATTTGCGCAAATTGCAATAAATGCACAGCCTCACAATCAGCGTTGGCACCCAAATCTAAAACAATGGTTCCACGACCTAATTGATTCGGCATCATCGCTGCAATCGCAGGACGATCGATGCCATCTAATGTTTTAAGCACATAGCGAGAAATCGCCATCAAGGCGCCCGTATTGCCGGCAGAAACTGCGGCGCCAGCTAAACCTTCTTTGACCTGCTCTGCACTGATGCGCATAGAAGAGTCTTTTTTGCGGCGCAAAGCAACCTCAATCGGATCATCCATCTCGACCACTTCTGATGCATGAACGACAGTGATCCTCTCCTTGATTGCAGGAGATACTTTGGCTAACGCTTGATTAATTAAATCAGCGTTACCGACAAGTCTTATGTGTAAATCTGGCAACTCTGCCAGAAGCTCTGTGCTGGCGGGTACTGTGACCACTAGACCGTGGTCCCCACCCATTGCATCAACTGCTAGCGTGACGCTCATTAAGATTCTTGTTTCAAGAAAAAAGCGGCCACTTGAGGTGCCGCTTGATCTTTTCCTAGAAGGATATTAGTCGTTCTTAGTCTTAACAACTTTACGACCACGGTAGTAGCCGTTTGGGCTAACGTGGTGGCGTAAGTGAGCTTCACCAGTCGTTGGCTCAACTGCCAATGAAGGTGTAGACAAGAAGTCATGCGCACGGTGCATGCCACGCTTTGACGGTGATTTTTTATTCTGTTGAACAGCCATGTTTTTACTCCTAAACGAATCCGAGATTCTAGCACAAAGTCATTGTTTTTTGAGCTTTTCTAGGACTGCAAATGGGTTGGGCTTCTTAATAATGATCTCTTCTGACCCAGATTGAAGGGTTTTAGCTACTTTTTGCAAGTCAGATGGCTGACATTCTCCAACCGGGTGTCTGGCAGATAGAGGCAGACTTAAAAGCAGTTCCTCTTCGATAGTTTCTAATAAATTGAAAGTGTCTGAAGACACCAAAGCATCCTCAGAGTCTTGATTTTCCTCATCAAAATCCCAAGCCTCAGCCTCTTCCTCAGACTCAAAAAGGATGTAGTCCCGATCAGAATCCAAAGATTCCATGTATGGCTGCAAACAGGCTTGGCAGACCAATGGTAGGTCCAGAGCAAGGCGTAAGTGCATGTATTGCAAAGGAATTCCACCTAAACGCTCCTCAAACCAAGTACTCATTTCCCAGTGAACCTCTGATGGCTTTAAATTGCCCCCGGCAGTGATTTCCTGCAACAATCGTGGAAAGTGAGATAGTTCGAGCGCCCCTTGACCAATATAAGTGACCCCAGACCTCATATCAACAGATTGAAGGTCTTTGGGATTATTCGGCAAAATGTGGGGTGTCGTATTTTTTGAATTCATACCGAAAGCATAAATGAGTGCAGCTTCTAGCCCAAGTAATTTATCCAATAACTTAGCCGATTCATCGCCCCAAGAGGCAAAAACTTTAATTTTGGCTTCAACCTCGAAGTACAGAAAAGAGTTATTGGGTCGCTTGGGCCTGCCTTTTAAAACTGTTTCACCCGAAGTGGATGAAACTCCCCTACCCAAAGAAACTCCAGAATTAATTGCGATCCGATTGGCACAAGCCAAAGCTTTGGCTATCTCTTTGGAAAATCCTCAAGCATATGTGATTGGCTCAGACCAAGTGGTTGACTTGCATGGTGCAGCGATGGGTAAACCTGGAGATCATGATCGAGCCATGGCACAGCTTCAAATTTTGCGCGGTCAAACAGTGAAGTTTCATACGGCGGTTTGTTTGGCGCATGGTGGTCAAGCAAAAACGGTGAATGTGATCACTGAAGTGAAGTTCAGAGAACTTAAAGACTCCGTACTGGAGGCTTACCTACTCGCAGAGACTCCTTATGACTGCGCCGGCAGCGCAAAATCCGAGGGCTTAGGCATTTGCTTATTGGAGCATGTGCGTAGCGATGATCCAACTGCATTGATTGGCTTACCTTTGATTGCAGTTTGCACATTGCTGCGTGAATCTGGATTTTTGATTCCGGCATAACTATTTTTATAAAGCTTCATATGGCAGGCACTCTTTACCTCATACCCAATACGCTAGGCGACGACTCGCGCGAAGATCAACTGTCCACAGTTTTACCCAAAGACACGATTGAGCGCGCTTCACAACTGCGTTACTGGATTGTTGAAAATGCAAAAACTGCTCGCGCATTATTAAAAGCGGTTGGCACACAATCACCACTCATCTGCCCCATACAAGAAATGCAGATGTCAGAGTGGCGAGGACCTGGCAAAGAGCAAGCTGGCAAAGAGATCCCCAGCCTTAAAGCCATGCTACAACCAGTGCTTGATGGCCACGATATGGGCTTGATGTCAGAAGCTGGTTTGCCAGCCATTGCCGATCCAGGATCGGATGTAGTTAAAACCGCTCACCAACTAGGCATTACGGTGCGAGCAATGGTCGGCCCAAGTTCTTTGTTATTAGCACTCATGTCATCGGGCATGAATGGTCAAAGCTTTGCATTTCATGGCTACCTCCCTGTGCAACACAATGAAAAACTTGCCTCGCTAAAACAACTTGAGCAAGAATCTAAAAAGAAACGTCAAACTCAACTTTGGATAGAAACCCCGTACCGCAATAGCGCCATGATTGAAACCATGTTGCAAGGCTTGCAAGGCTCTACGCAAATGTGCGTGGCAGCAGACTTAAGTTTGCCAACAGAGTGGGTGAAATCTCAAACAGTTTCTCAATGGCAAGCCCATTTGAAAAAAGAACCAAGCTTGCTTCAAGCACTTCACCAACGACCAGCGGTCTTTTTATTGTTAGCCCAATGAACATTCAAGCTAATCTGCCCACCGCATTAGAACCCTGGATGCCGCAACTCTACCAACTTGCCACCTTAATTAACGCAATGCTTGCGGATGATGCAGCGATGCTATCGATTATTTTTATTTAAAAGCAGAAATAATCAATTAGTAGTAAGCTAGCTTCAACACACAAGGGGATATCATGACCATGGCTTTCCATACTTTTAGAAGTTTATGCATCGCCATATCTTTACTGATATTCATACCCAGCGTTGGAAATGCCTGGGACATGGTCGGCAAAAAATCAATTTACTTGCACGATCAAACTGGCGCCAAAATACTCACAGGATCAATCACCTTTAAACCAGATGGCTCACAAATAGCTTATGTGATTAACTGGGACCATAAGCTCATGAAAGACCACTTCCTGTCGATGCGCGAATTCAAATGCGTCGAGGGTCAAGTAGAAATTCTGTGCCAAGTTCCCTACCCATACAAACACCCTCAAAGCTTTAGTAAAGATAACTACCAATGGCTAGAGCACTCACTGCTCTTCATGTTTAAAACACCTAAGAATTTTGGCGCTGTTTTGTGGAATGGTATTTATTTCAAATTGGAGTTGGGTGCTAATGGGTTTAGAGGAGAGCCTCAAGCGATTGATCTCAATTTGATTGCAGCACCACCCGATAAATTAGATGTGCCACCTTATGGTGTGGGCGAGAGAAACCCTATTGAAAAAGGTGCGCGCTGGTTCACGCACCTAACCATTGAATAATTTTTAGTGAATACGTGGGCTGCTGATAACTTTACCCACACCCTCACCCATGGCCGCGCCAAAACGTTTTGCCACTCGTTCAGCAAGATTGTCTTTCATGGTGTAGTCCACCACTTCAGGCGCTTTAAATACTTCCCGCGCCACCCCATCTACTGTGCCTAGCGCATCGGTTAAACCCAACTCAACACTTTTTGCACCATTCCAAACCAAGCCAGAAAACATGTCAGGAGTTTCTTTTAAGCGATCGCCACGTCCGTCGCGAACCACCTTGATAAATTGCTGGTGAACTTCAGAGAGCATCTCTTGCACAAAAGCTTTTTGCTTGGGATCTTCTTTGCTAAATGGGTCCAATAAGGCTTTATTTTTTCCTGCAGTAATTGCACGACGCTCAATGCCCAATTTATCCATGAGGCCAGTCACACCAAAACCATTCATGATCACACCCACAGATCCGACCAGACTAGCTTTATCAACGAAAATCTTATCGCCAGCAACTGCCACGTAATAACCACCTGAGGCACAAATCTCTTCCACCACAACATGCAAAGGTTTCTCTGGATACTTGGCTCTCAAGCGCAATATCTCATCATGAATAATGCCTGACTGCACAGGTGAGCCACCAGGGCTATTGATGCGCAAAATCACGCCAACACTTTCGTGACTCTCAAAGGCGGCTTTTAAAGAAGCATTAATGGCATCTGCACTTGCTTTTGAATCAGGAGCAATCTCACCTTGCAAGTCAACCAAGGCTGTGTGTTTACCTAAAGCAGATTTACCACCCCAATCAAGATCAAATAAATTAATTGCCAATCCAACAAAAACAACCAAAGTCATCAAGCGAACCGCCGTTCTCCAACGACGACCACGACGTTGCTCTTTGAGGTTCTCTAACAGTAGGTGCTCTAGGGCTTGGCGCTCCCAGACTTTTTCATCTGACATGTGATGCCTTTTTTAATTTCAATGTAATTAGTAATAATTAGGTACGTAAGAGCTTAATCTTTTTAGGCATTTCCTGCCAGCCAATCTGACAATTCTGAGACATTCTTCACACACACCAAAGGGTTCTCAGTTTTCAATACGTGCTCGGGATGAGCGCCATAAGTGACAGCAACTGCATCAACACCTGCATTATTGGCCATTAATAAATCATGCGTGGTGTCACCAATCATGAGCATTCTCTCCATTGGCACCATCAACGATTCAGATAACTCAATCAGCATGGCAGGATGTGGCTTAGAAAAAGTTTCGTCGGCTGTGCGCGTATCATCGAATAAGTCTTCAAGCTGATGAAATCCCAAGGACCGATCCAATCCCTTGCGACTCTTACCGGTGGCAACTGCTAATAAATGCCCTTTGGTTTTAAGGCTATCTAGCAAATCTCTGGCGCCCTCAAACAAACTGAGTTCGTGATCCTTGCTCAAGTAATGAAAACGAAAACGGTCAATCAATTTGTAATGATCTTCAATAGAGACAGTCGGACACGCCTTGCGCAAAGACTCCTGAATCCCCAAGCCAATCACATGACTTGCCATTGAGTCATCAGGCACGGGCAAATCCAAATCTCTACAGGCATCCTGAATACATTGCACAATCGTGGGCGTGGAATCCATCAGAGTTCCATCCCAATCCCAAACAATTAGGTCATAGCGCAGCAGTGAAGATGACATACTTAAATCACAGGGTTTTCTAAAACACCAATGCCTTCAATTTGAATCTTGACACTGTCACCTTTTTTCAAAAAACGTGGTGGTTTAAATCCCATACCCACACCACTGGGCGTGCCAGTAGCAATGACATCTCCAGGATAGAGAGTCATGCCAGCAGAAATTGATTCAATCACTGTTGGAATATCAAAAATCATTTGCTGAGTATTGCCATCTTGGCGCAACTCACCATTCACCCAACACTGAATTTTGGTATTTTTTTCATTGATCTCATCGGCAGAAACCAACCAAGGACCCATGGGGCAAAAAGTATCAAAACTTTTACCAATATGAAATTGCACATGCTTGGCCTGCACATCACGAGCACTCACATCATTCACAATGGTGTAACCCCAGACGTGCTTCATCGCATCCGCTTGACTGATAGCCTTTCCTTTTCTTGCAATAACTACCGCGAGCTCTGCCTCGTAATCCATCTCTTGCGTGGCAGCAGGATGGCTATCAATCCCCACACGAGTTGCAATCACCGCCTCGGGGACTTTACTAAACACCACAGGATGTTTAGGGAGATTTGCCATGGCACCTTGCGCCTCACCTAATTTACTGTCTTTAATTTCTTTGACGTGGTCTAGGTAATTCTTACCTACGCAAAAAATATTTCTTCTAGGGTAAGGAATCGGTGCACGCAAGCAAACCTCTGTGAGCGCAACCGCTTGACCCATCGATGGCAAAGCTATTCCTTCTGCCATCATCTCAATAATAGTGAGAGCGCCACGCTGCGCATCTTGTTGACTCAACTGATAAGGCGTGACTGTTTGTAAATCGTCAGAAACAATGCCCACATATTGATCAGCCTTGTATTGATAAGCCGCTAATTTCATTTTGTCTCCAGCTTTCTTTTTTATTAATTTAAATATTCTTATTGTTGTGCAACTTTTTCAAATGCCTCTGGTATGTCAGCCTCAAAAGTCATTTTCTCTTCTGTTTTGGGGTGCACAAAAGA
>CAYFKY010000010.1:0-16537 GCA_964343915.1 uncultured Polynucleobacter sp.
CCAAGTTACACAACCATTGGTATGGGCGCTTCATACAAAACTGCTCTCCAGGGATTTAAGTCTGCCTATTGGTTTGTACGCGTGGATAACTTAACTAATGAGGTGGCACGTAACGCTTCATCAGTGATGCGTGATGTTGCTATGGTGGGCTCTAGAAGTTTACGTGCCGGGTTAAGAGCCTCGTTTTAGATGGCTATTTTTTAATTTGAGGGGTGCTTTGGCGCCCCTTTTTGCTTTTTGACAGTACTTTTTAAAAAAAGTGTTGTTTTGGTCCTAAAAATATAGCCAATTAGGGGTTCTAGTCTTAGAATCACGCGCATGAACGCACCGCTAAAAGAACTTCAAGATGTATCCCCTGCAATTAAAGCCGAGGTTTTGGCGCAGGCTTTACCGTACATTAAAAAATATCATGGCAAAACCATTGTGATTAAGTATGGTGGAAATGCTATGACAGAAGAGCGCCTAAAAGAAGGCTTTGCTCGTGATGTGATTTTGTTAAAGCTAGTTGGTATGAATCCAGTGGTTGTTCATGGTGGCGGACCACAGATTGACGATGCGCTTAAGAAGGTTGGTAAGGCTGGAACTTTTATTCAGGGCATGCGTGTGACTGATGAAGAAACCATGGAAGTGGTTGAGTGGGTTTTGGGTGGCGAAGTTCAGCAAGACATCGTGATGTTGATTAATCATTTTGGCGGTCAAGCAGTTGGCTTAACTGGTAAAGATGGCGGTTTGATTCATGCGCGCAAGATGATGATTCCCAATAAAGAAAAAGCGGGCGAGATGCTTGATATTGGTTTCGTTGGTGAAATTGAATCGATTAATCCGGCAGTTGTTAAAGCCTTGCAAGACGATGCATTTATTCCAGTTATTTCGCCAATTGGTTTCGGTGAAGATGGCCAAGCCTACAACATCAATGCTGATTTAGTGGCTGGCAAGATGGCAGAGATTCTGAAGGCTGAGAAATTGGTGATGATGACCAATATTCCAGGCGTGATGGATAAAAATGGAAACCTATTGACTGACTTAACAGCCAGAGAAATTGATGCCCTGTTTGCTGATGGCACGATTTCAGGAGGCATGTTGCCAAAGATCTCTTCTGCGTTAGACGCAGCTAAGAGCGGCGTTAATTCGGTGCATATCATTGATGGCCGTATTGAACATTCGTTGCTTTTAGAGATTTTGACAGAGCAAGCTTTTGGCACAATGATTCGCTCACATTGATTCTTTCATGCGTCGACCTGTATGGTTTTTTGATTTAGATAACACGCTACACGACGCATCGAGCCACATCTTTCCCTATATTAATGATGCAATGACGAGCTTTGTGGCTCGTCGTTTGCATTTGGATCGAGATGCTGCCAGCCAAGTGCGCAATCGGTACTGGCAACAGTATGGTGCGACCTTGCTGGGGTTGGTAAAGCATCATGCGGTTGACCCTCATGACTTTTTATATGAAACCCATCGTTTTGATGAGTTGAGCGGTTCACACCTAAATGATTTATCAAATATTGTTAGTGGTGAAAAAGGGCTCAGACAGCTATTAAATAGGCTGCCTGGGCGCAAGATTTTGTTAACCAATGCGCCGCGAGCCTATGCTCAAAAAGTCCTTCAAGAGTTAGGTATTGTTGGTTGTTTTGAGGCGGTTGAAGCAATTGAAGATATGGAAGTGCATCAGCAGTGGCGCCCTAAACCTGATCATTTAATGATTAGACGACTGCTTCGTAAGTATCGTTGCGCACCGCATAGAGCTGTTTTAGTCGATGATACTTTGGGGCATTTAAGGGAATATTCAAAATTGGGCTTAAAGACTGTCTGGTTTAAAAGACATGTTAGGACTTACACTCATAATCGCAGCAATGTATCTCTAGAAGTACAATCAATACATCAATTATTTAAAAGTTGGCAGAAACTCAAATGAACTCACCATTTAATCAAGTGCCTATGACCAATGACTCTAATCAGGATATGGAGGCGCCAGTTCGCAAGCGTCCGCGTCCGGGTGAGCGCAGAATACAAATTCTTCAGGTTCTAGCTGAGATGTTGGAGAACCCCAAGGGTGACCGAGTTACAACAGCGGCCTTAGCGGCCCGACTAGAGGTCTCAGAAGCAGCTTTATATCGACATTTTGCAAGTAAGGCTCAGATGTTTGAGGGTTTGATTGCTTTTATTGAGCAAACAATTTTTGGTTTGATTAATCAAATTACTGAGCGTGAGGAAGCTGGAGATCGCCAAGCTCAAGAAATTTTGATGGTTCTATTGGGTTTTGGGGAAAAGAATCCAGGTATGACCAGAGTTTTGCTAGGCGATGCCTTGTGGCTAGAGGACGAGCGCCTACAAGATCGTATTGCACAGATTTTTGAGCGTATTGAGTCTTCATTGAAGCAGTCTTTGCGCATTGCACAAACACAAGGACGTTTTCCTCAGTCAGCAGATGGTAATGAGGTGAGTTCTCGGGCTGCCATGATGATTAGTTATGTGGTGGGGCGCTGGCATCGATATGCGCGAAGCGGCTTTAAAAAAGCTCCTACAGAATTTAGCGACTTACCTATGAGAGTTTTGTTCTCAGTATGAGTTTAGGAGTTGTTAAGCCAGAAATCCTTCACTTTGCAGAACCACTAAGTTTGCAAAGCGGGGCAAGCATTGCCAATTACAACTTGGTTGTAGAAACATACGGCCAATTAAATACAAAAAAAGATAATGCCGTTTTAATTTGTCATGCCCTCAATGCTTCACATCATGTTGCGGGTGTTAGTGCGGACAATCCAGAAAATATTGGTTGGTGGGACAACATGGTTGGCCCTGGTAAGCCTGTAGATACAAATAAATTCTTTGTGATTGGTGTTAATAATCTGGGTTCTTGTTTTGGTTCAACTGGGCCGATGAGTATTAATCCTGCAACGGGCAAACCTTATGGAGCTTCTTTTCCCGTTGTAACTGTAGAAGACTGGGTTAATGCTCAGGCTCGAGTGGCGGATCACTTTCAGATAGAAAAATTTGCAGCAGTGATGGGTGGCAGCCTCGGCGGTATGCAAGCCATGGCTTGGAGCATGATGTACCCCAATAGGGTGGCCAACTGTATTGTGGTGGCATCCACGCCAAAATTATCGGCACAAAATATCGCATTCAATGAAGTGGCTAGAAGTGCGATTTTGAGTGACCCAGATTTTCATGGTGGAGATTATTACGCCCACAACGTTAAACCTCGCAGAGGTTTAAGGGTTGCCAGAATGATTGGCCATATCACTTATTTATCAGACGATGATATGGCTGAAAAATTCGGCAGGGAATTGCGTCGCGCCGAAGGTGATTCGGACGAGTACAACTTTAGTTTTGATGTTGAATTTGAAGTTGAGAGCTATCTGCGTTATCAAGGCGAAAAGTTTGCGGATTATTTTGATGCAAATACTTATCTACTGATTACTAGGGCTCTGGATTATTTTGACCCCGCTAAAGCATATGCAAATAACTTAAGTGCAGCGATGAAGGATGTCGTTGCTAAATTCTTGGTGGTTAGCTTTACAACTGATTGGCGCTTTGCGCCAGATCGTAGCCGAGAAATCGTTAAGGCTTTGCTTGATAACAAGTTAGACGTCAGTTATGGTGAAATTGATGCACCACATGGACATGATGCATTCTTATTGGAAGATCCTCGTTACCACGGCTTAGTTAGGGCTTATTTTGAGCAAATTGCTATGGGGGTTAAGCCATGATGCGTTCTGATTTCTCTGCAATTGCAAAATGGATTAAACCTGGGTCACAGGTATTGGATGTCGGTTGCGGTGATGGTGCGCTTTTGAGTTATCTAAAAGACTCAAAGTCTGCGCATGTCTATGGCGTTGAGTTGGCTGATGACAAGGTTTTAGCCTGTGCGCAAAAAGGACTCAATATTGTTCAGCAAAATCTAGAGGGTGGTTTGGCCCTTTTTGAGGACAACAGTTTTGATACGGTTATTTTGTCTCAAACTTTACAAACCATTCATCAAACAGCCAGAATATTGAGTGAGATTGCACGCGTTGGTCATGAGTGCATTGTTTCGTTTCCAAATTTTGGTCACTGGTCGCATCGAGCATCCGTTGCTTTGGGTCGCATGCCAGTTTCTAAATCTTTGCCATATCAATGGTATGACACCCCCAACGTTAGGGTTCTCACAATTGCAGATTTTGAAGCATTGGCGCCAGCCGTTGGTTTGCAGTTGTTAGATAGAGTTGTTCTTCATGATGGTCAGGCTGTTCAATTTTTACCTAACTTAAGAGGTAGTCTTGCAATCTATCGAGCGCGTCGGGCCGAGTAAAACTAAAGCATTATTGGTTTGTGTTTTTCTAGGCTTTTCTAGCGGACTGCCTTTATTCATACTTTATAACCTCCTCTCCGCGTGGTTAAAAAGTGAGGGCGTTGATTTAAAAGCAATTGGTTTGTTTGCCCTAGTTGGAATGCCATATACCTGGAAGTTTTTATGGGCGCCAGCGATGGATCGGTTTAACTTACCATTCTTGGGTCGTCGACGTGGTTGGATGATTGCGACTCAAATTGCAGTCATGATTGCTGTCATATTGATGGGGCAATTTAATCCGCGTACAGAAATATGGACCGTTGTATTTTTGGCATCGGTCGTTTCTTTTTTATCTGCCAGTCAAGATGTTGTAATCGATGCACATCGACGTGAGTGGTTAACTGAAGAACAGATGGGCTCTGGTACAGCACTCTTTGTTAATGCCTATAAATTATCTACATTAGTTCCTGGCTCGCTATCCTTAATCTTGTCAGATTTGATGAGTTGGGACTGGGTCTTTTTAATTACTGGCTTGTTCATGCTTCCAGGAATTTTGACTACGCTATTAGTTTCAGAGCCTAAGATGTATGGCCCTGCGCCTAAAACATTAAAAGAGGCTGTGATAGAGCCCTTTAATGAGTTCATGCAAAGGCGTGGCTGGCAACATGCCCTATTGGTTTTGGCTTTTATATTTTTATATAAGCTGGGGGATTCAATGGCTACGGCTCTGGCCACCCCTTTTTATATTGAGCTTGGATTTACAAGAACAGAAATTGGATTGGTGGCAAAAAATGCAGGCTTGTGGGCAAGCATCTTAGGCGGAATTTTGGGAGCTTATTGGATGCTTAAAACGGGCGTTAATAAAGCTCTTTGGCTCTTTGGTATTTTGCAGGCGGTAGCGATTATTGGTTTCGCGATCCTTGCTCAAACTGGTGCGGATTTATGGGTGTTAACTTGGGTAATTGGATTTGAGGCGCTCTCAGTTGGTTTAGGTACTGCAGCCTTTACATCCTATATTGCCCTAGAGACCAACCCAAGATTTACAGCCACACAATTTGCTTTGTTCACGAGCTTATCTGCTGTACCAAGAACATTTATTAACGCTTTAACGGGCTACATAGTTGAGTTAACGGGTTGGACCAACTTTTTTGTAATTTGTTTTATTTTGGCGATACCTGGTTTGCTGTTATTGCCTAAAATTGCTCCTTGGAACAAAGAGAAGCAGTCTGACTTTGAGAAAGCCTGATAAATAAATGACAGTTAAGTTTCTTAAAAATCTAAAGACATACAGCTCTATTGCGCTGTTTGTTGTTTTGACTGCTTGTGCTTCATCCCCAAGGCACGCTGGACCTTCTGATGGCGTGAAGGTTGGCGAGGGCTCTAGTTTAAAAAACATGGTGCCTGCAAGTCAGCTAGAGCAGTCAGCAACCAAGCAATACAACAGCATGAAGCAAAAGGCCTCTCAAAAAAATGCCTTGGCGCCAGAAAATCATCCTCAAGTTATTCGTTTAAGAGCGATTGCTAAAAAAATTCTTCCCCATGCATATGCATGGAATCCTGATTCACAAGGATGGAAGTGGGAAATAAATTTATTTGTATCAGATGAGGTGAATGCGTTTTGTATGCCTGGCGGAAAAATTGCTTTTTACACAGGCATTTTGGAAAAGCTAAAGTTAAATGATGATGAGGTTGCAACGGTGATGGGGCATGAGATTGCTCATGCGTTGAGAGAGCATGCTCGCGACCGAATTGCTAAGGCGCAAATAGGCAATCTAGGCGCCAATGTTTTGTCATCGGCGTTAGGTTTAGGTAATGTTGGCAGCCAGGCCCTAGGTCAAGGTTTACAGATAATCGGTTTGAGTTTCTCCAGGGCAGACGAAAAAGATGCCGATTTAGTCGGTATGGATATTGCCGCTCGAGCTGGTTATGATCCGCGTGCGGGTGTTTCCTTGTGGCAAAAGATGGGGCAGTTATCACAAGATAAAGATAAGCAGCCTGAGTGGTTATCTACGCACCCATCAGGTGATTCGCGTATTTATGAAATCCAAAGAAACATGATGGATGCCTTGGTGTTATATGCCAAAGCTAAAAACACCACTATTGATCGTTTACCCAATTACAAACCCTGATTTACAGGTTGTCGTAATCAACAATTAAAGGCGCGTGATCAGAAAATTTTTCTGATTTATAGATCTCAACACGTTGCGCTTTAGTGCCAATGGCTGGAGTTGCTATTTGATAGTCAATTCGCCAACCAACATTTTTTGCATAAGCCTGCCCCCTTTGGCTCCACCACGTATAACACTCGTCTTCGGTATTGGGGTGCAAATGTCTGTAGACATCAACAAAACCAACACGATCAAAGAGCTGCGTCATCCACTCTCTTTCCTCAGGCAAGAAGCCAGAGTTTTTGATGTTGCCTTTCCAGTTTTTAAGATCGATTTCTTTGTGCGCGATATTAATGTCACCACACAAAATGATTTCAAGACCTTCTTTTTTGAGAGCCTCTATATGGGGCATGAATAAATCTAAAAACCTAAATTTAGCTTCTTGTCTTTCTGGCGCACTAGATCCAGATGGAAAGTACGCTGAAATAACAATCAAGTTACCAAATCTAGCTTCAACATATCGACCTTCAGCATCAAATTCACCATTATCAAAGCCGATTTTTACGCTATCAGGCTTTTGTTTAGAGTACAAACCAACTCCGCTGTAGCCTTTTTTTTGCGCATATTGAAAAAAACCATGGTAACCATTTGGGCTTAGTAGGGCGCCATCTAAATCAGCCTCTTGAGCTTTAAGCTCTTGAATACAAAGGATGTCTGGGTTTTGAGTGTGAGCCCATTCAAAGAAACCTTTTTTAGCGGCTGAACGAATCCCATTGAGGTTGGCGGTAATGATGCGTAACATCTCGGTTATGACTTCCAATCAAGAAAACTTTAAAAACGAATTTATTAATTTTGCCTTAGATGCGAAAGTTTTAGCTTTCGGTGAATTTAAAACAAAGGCAGGACGATTATCCCCATATTTTTTTAATGCGGGTGGCTTTAATGACGGTGCTTTATTAAAAGCGCTTGGTGAGTTTTATGCAAAGGCTTTGATTAGCTCTGGCATTGAGTTTGATATGTTATTTGGCCCAGCCTATAAAGGCATCACGTTGGCTGCAACGACAGCTGTTGCTTTGGCGGCGATGGGGCGTCCAGTGCCATTTTGTTTCAATCGTAAAGAAGCCAAAGACCATGGTGAAGGTGGCACATTAGTGGGGGCTCCACTAAAGGGGCGCGTAGTGATTATTGATGACGTTATTTCAGCGGGCACTTCTGTGAGAGAGTCCGTCGACATCATTAGGCACTCAGGTGCCACTCCTGCAGCGGTCTTGATTGCATTGGATCGTATGGAGCGAGCAGGTACAGCAACCGAAATAGCAGATACATCAGCTGTGCAAAATGTAGAAAAAGAATATGGCATGCCAGTGGTTTCAATTGCGAATTTGGCAAGCTTGATGCTTTTCTTGGAGTCCAGCAAAGACTCTGCATTACAGCAATATTTGCCAGCGGTAAAAGCTTACCGTGACAAATATGGTGTTAATTAAAGATTAATCGAGGGTTACTTCACCCTCGAAAACGGTCACAGCCGGACCTGTCATCATCACGTCGCTGTTAAGCGACGTTTTTCCATGCCATTCGATAGATAGGTCTCCGCCACGTGTGTGAACGAGTACAGGCGAGTCTAGTTGATCACGCAGAATGCCTGACACCACCGCAGCACAAGCACCTGTGCCGCATGCTAATGTTTCTCCAGAACCTCTTTCGAAGACACGTAATTTAATTTCGTTTCTATTGAGGATTTGTAAAAAGCCAGCATTAACTTTTTTAGGGAATGCTGGATGTTTTTCAATTTCAGCCCCAATTGCTTTTACAGGCGCTAAATCGACATCCTTAACAATTTGCACTGCATGAGGGTTACCCATGGAAACAGCAGATATCCAAGCAGACCCATTGTTTAGGGGAAGCTCATAAAGAGTTGTAGCGCCCTCAACTTTGGAGTTCAAGTTACTGTCTACAAATGGGATGTCAGCGGGCGTCAAAATGGGAGCGCCCATATTCACAACAACTTGCCCATCATTTGTTTCTGTAAGACTTAGGATGGTGTGAGCCACTTGTACTTTGACTGTTTTATTGGTCGTGAGCCCTTTTTCTCTGACAAAGCGCACGAAACAACGAGATCCGTTGCCACATTGTTCAACCTCTGAGCCATCAGAGTTGAAAATTCGATAGCGAAACTCTGCACCAGGAACTGTTGGCTTTTCAACTAGAAGAATTTGATCTGCACCGATGCCAAACTGTCGGTGTGCAAGCTTTACCCATTGCTCCTTTGTCACTTGAGAAAGGTCCTGTGAAAGCCCATCCAGGACAATGAAATCATTGCCTGCACCATGCATCTTGGTAAAACGTAAAGTTAGCTTTGTCATAGGGGTAAATATACAGGCTTGCGCCAAAAAATGAGAATGTTATAGAATTTAGGGTATTCGCCGAGTTAAGACAACTTGCGGGGCGAATTAAAACTATCCGCTAAAGCGTCGCCGCACTTAGTAATACTCGGCACGTGTTGTCGGTTATTTAACTAAGGAGCAGCAAATGGCTAACAATTACTTCTTTACTTCAGAGTCAGTATCTGAAGGTCATCCAGATAAAGTATCTGATCAAATTTCTGATGCAATTCTTGACGCAATTTTGGCGCAAGATCCAACAGCACGTGTTGCTGCTGAAACTCTATGTAACACTGGTTTGGTGGTGCTTGCGGGTGAAATTACGACAACTGCTAACGTTGACTATATCAATGTGGCCCGCGATACGATTCGTCAAATAGGCTATGACAACACTGAATACGGTATCGACTACAAAGGTTGTGCGGTATTGGTGGCATACGATAAACAAAGCCCAGACATCGCTCAAGGCGTAGATAAAGCCCATGATGATGGTTTAGATCAAGGCGCTGGCGACCAAGGGTTGATGTTTGGTTATGCAGTTGATGAAACGCCAGAGTTAATGCCTTTGCCAATTCATTTGTCACATCGTTTGGTTGAGCGTCAAGCTGATTTGCGTCGTGATGGCCGTTTAAATTGGTTGCGTCCTGATGCAAAGTCACAGGTTACTTTGCGCTACGTAGATGGAAAACCAGATTCAATTGATACGATTGTTTTATCAACACAACATTCACCGGATATTTCTTTAGAGAAATTGCGTGAGGCTGTGATTGAGGAAATTATTAAGCCAGTTTTGCCAAAAGAGCTAATTAAAGGCGAGATTAAATATTTGGTTAACCCAACCGGTCGCTTCGTGATTGGTGGACCTCAAGGCGACTGCGGTTTGACTGGTCGTAAGATTATTGTGGATACATATGGCGGTGCAGCACCTCATGGTGGTGGCGCATTCTCAGGCAAAGATCCTTCTAAAGTTGACCGTTCAGCAGCTTATGCAGGTCGTTATGTGGCAAAAAATATTGTTGCCGCTGGTTTGGCAAGCAAGTGCTTAGTGCAGATTTCCTACGCAATTGGTGTGGCTCAACCTACTTCTGTGATGGTTAGCACTTATGGCACAGGAAAGATTTCTGATGAGAAGATTGCCGAGTTGGTGCGCGCTCACTTCGATTTGAGACCAAAGGGCATCGTAAAGATGCTGAATTTGTTGCGTCCAATTTATCGTAAGACAGCAGCCTATGGCCACTTTGGTCGTGAGGAGCCAGAGTTTACTTGGGAAGCTACAGACAAGGCAGCAGCATTAAAAGCAGCGGCTGGTTTATAATTTTTCAAAACCTCTAAGGAGCGTTGCGAGGTGTTTGGTAGAGCCAAACACCCTAGGCTTAGAGGGAGGCAAATGCCTTTAGCAACGACGCTCGCTAACCTGTGAAGTGATTGGTTGGCGAGCTTTTTTATTTGCTCTCCAAGAACTTCCTAATAGCTTGGAGTGAATATGAACAAACCTACAGATTTAAATATTCTTAAGGACTGCGCAATTGCTGATATTTCGTTGGCAGATTGGGGTCGTAAAGAAATCGCTATTGCTGAAACTGAAATGCCAGGCTTGATGGCGATTCGTGAGGAATTTGCTGCAAGTCAACCGTTGCGTGGTGCGCGCATTACTGGTTCATTGCACATGACGATTCAAACAGCTGTGTTGATTGAAACATTAGAAGCTTTGGGCGCTGAAGTGCGTTGGGCTTCTTGCAACATATTCTCAACACAAGATCATGCTGCAGCAGCGATCGCTGCTAACGGCACACCCGTGTTTGCGATTAAGGGTGAAACATTAGAGCAATACTGGGAATTTACACACCGCATTTTTGAATGGCAAGACGGCGGTTATTCAAACATGATTTTGGACGATGGTGGCGATGCAACAATGTTGTTGCACTTAGGTACAAAAGCAGAAAAAGACCAATCAGTTCTTAATCATCCGACTAGTGAAGAAGAAACAGTTTTGTTTGCTTCGATTAAAGCCAAGTTAAAAGTAGATCCTACTTGGTACTCAGTGCGCTTAGAAAAAGTAAAGGGTGTTACAGAGGAGACAACCACAGGCGTGCATCGTTTGTATCAAATGCATGCAAAAGGTGAACTAAAGTTCCCTGCTATTAACGTTAATGATTCAGTAACTAAGAGCAAATTTGATAATTTGTATGGTTGCCGTGAGTCTTTGGTTGACGGCATTAAGCGCGCAACAGATGTGATGGTGGCCGGTAAAGTAGCTGTAGTTGCTGGTTATGGTGATGTGGGTAAAGGTTCTGCTCAGGCGTTGCGCGCATTATCTGCTCAGGTTTGGGTAACAGAGGTAGACCCAATTTGTGCACTACAAGCAGCTATGGAAGGTTATCGTGTTGTAACGATGGATTACGCTGCAGATAAAGCAGATATTTTTGTGACGGCTACTGGTAACTATCATGTGATTACTCATGATCATATGGCCAAGATGAAAGACCAAGCTATCGTTTGTAACATCGGTCATTTTGACAATGAAATTGATATTGCTGGCATTGAAAAATACAAGTGGGAAGAAATTAAACCGCAAGTTGATCATGTGATTTTCCCGGCAAGCAATGGTCAGCCAGAAAAGCGCCTCATCATTTTGGCAAAAGGACGCTTGGTGAACTTGGGTTGCGGTACAGGCCATCCTTCTTACGTGATGAGTTCATCTTTTGCAAACCAAACAATTGCGCAAATTGAATTGTGGACGACTGCAGATACTGGTAAGTATCCTGTTGGTGTTTACACTCTACCTAAGCATCTTGATGAAAAAGTAGCGCGATTACAGTTGAAGAAGTTGAATGCGCAGTTGACCGAGTTGACTGATCAGCAAGCAACCTATATCAACGTCAAAAAAGAAGGCCCATACAAGCCTGATACATACCGTTACTAATTAGTTAATACTAAAGAAAGAAATTAGATGGAATTGAGTGTTGAGTTTTTCCCGCCAAAAACTGCAGAAGGTGCTGCTAAGTTACGTTCTGTCCGTGAACAATTGGCAGCAGCGCTCAAGCCCACGTTTTTTTCGGTGACCTTTGGTGCCGGTGGCTCCACACAGGATGGAACGCTGGCAACGGTTAAAGAGATTCATGAGGCAGGCCAACAAGCTGCGCCTCATTTATCTTGTGTGGGTAGTTCGAAAGAAAAGATTAGAGAGTTATTGGCGCAATACAAGGCGCTTGGCATTAATAGAATTGTTGCATTGCGTGGCGACTTGCCTTCAGGCATGGGTCAATATGGCGAGTTTCATCATGCAGATGAATTGGTCTCATTTATTCGCAGCGAAACAGACAGTCATTTTCATATTGAGGTGGCAGCTTATCCAGAAATGCATCCTCAGGCCAAATCAATGTCTGACGATGTCTTGAAATTTGCCAACAAAATGAAGGCGGGTGCTGACTCTGCTATTACGCAGTACTTTTTTAATAGTGATGCTTATTTTAGGTTTGTCGATGAGGCAGCAAAGCTAGGCGTTGATCAGCCGATTGTTCCTGGAATTATGCCAATCACAAATAGTACTCAGCTATTACGTTTTTCTGATGCATGTGGTGCTGAAGTGCCAAGGTGGATTCGTTTGCGTTTGCAGTCATTTGGCGATGACACCGCCTCAATTAAAGCATTTGGTTTAGATGTTGTGACTGATTTATGTGATCAGTTATGCGTTGCTGGTGCGCCTGGCTTGCATTTTTATAGTCTCAATCAGGCTGATACAACATTAAGCATCGCTAAAAACTTAAATTTAATTTAATACTAGGCGCTAATTATTAAATCTAGAGCTTGGTCATGTTCCTGAGGGCGCCAGTCGCCCTCAGTTACTTTTTGAGAGTTGTAAGCCACACCCACTGACTGATAGCTACGCCCCTCTTTTTTGTAAAGGTCAAGCGTGCGGTCATAGTATCCGCCTCCATAACCAATGCGCCAAAACTGCTCATTTTGGTAAGACCAACCAAGGCAAGGGGCAATCAGGATATCTGGGTGTACATAGTGTGAGTTGGAGTCAATGGTCGGCTCACTAATCCCTTGAGGACCCTTTTGCATAGCGGTTGCCTCGGTCCAAGAGCCAAATTGGAGGGGCTCGTTTAGTTGGACCACAGGCAGAGCAATCGTTCTATTGGGGTGATATCGTGCCCAATTTAATGCTAGTGGGCGTAAATCAAATTCACTGTTAATCGGCCAATAAATAGCCACACAACAGTCATTGAGCTGGTCAAAGAAGGCTGCAACTTTATTTTCTAGGTTTTTACGTTGGACGTCATCCCTGTTTGACCTCAGTCTTATCTCTAGCAGGTTTTGTCTAAGATTATTTAAAGTTTTCACAGGCCACTCAAAAGTAGAAAAAATAAGGCATGATTAAGGGTATGCTACATCGAAAAAACACCAAACTTATAAATAAATTAGTTGCAGCCATTTTTTTGGCGGCAATGTTGGTTTCTGCACCATCATTTTCAAAGCAAACCAAAAATAAATCAGCGCCCAAGAAGGTTGCACCAGCGGCTGACTTAAGTGCTGAGGATAAGCTTTTTGTTGAGTTGAGAGAGGCTGCAAAAGTAAATGATGTGGCAAAAACCAGAACGTTGGGCTCTAAATTAGAGGGCCATGACTTATCTGATTACGTCTTATATTTTCAAATTAAACCCCAGATTTACGACAAGGGTGCACAGGCAAGAGTTGATTCATCTGCCGATGCTGCGGTTGAAGCATTTTTAAAAGTAAATGCAGGCAGTGCTATAGCTGATCGCTTGCGGAATGATTGGTTGCTGGTTTTGGGAAAAAGAAAAGATTGGTCTAACTTTGATAAAGAGTACGCTCAATTTGTATTAAATGATGATACCCAAGTGAAGTGTTACGCCATACAGTCAAGGCAGGCAAAAGGCGAGGATGCAAAACACTTGGGGCAAGAGCTGAAAAATATTTTGTTAGATGCCCAGTATTTTGGTGAGGCATGTCCAGAGGCTGGTCAAAACTTATATAAAGCGGGCGGTCTATCAAAGCAAGAGCTTGCAGCAATGGGTAGGATTGCACTTGAAAATAATTATGAAGGGCTTTCAAAAAAATTTGGGGTTGACGATCCAATCGCAGAGACTGTGAAAAAAGCCAGAACCGATCCGGCGCAGGCATTTAAGGAGTTTGAGAAAAAAGAATGGCGCACGGGTAGAGAAAATACTGCTGCGGCTTGGGGCGTAATTGGACAATTCTTAGCTAAAAAACTAGATAGAAATGCAATCAAGGCATATCGTTTGCAGCATGAGGCGGGTAATCATCAATTGCTATCACCTGAGTCTCAGGAGTGGAAGGTAAGAACGGCTCTGCGTGAGGGCGATTGGAAATTGGTGAAAGAGTCAATTGAAGGTATGACCCCTGCAATTAGAAAGCGAGACCCCGCGTGGACTTATTGGTACGGAAGAGCTCAAAAAGAGTTGGGCGACGAGGCCTTGGCAGCAGAAACATTCCAGGCTTTAATCGAGCAGTTTAATTTTTATGGTCAATTGGCAAGAGAAGATTTGGGCATGAAGATTCATGTTCCAAAGCGAGTTACTCCCGATGAATCATTGGTTAAGCAGATGAGTGCTAATAAGGGTTTTGCTAGAGCAGTTCGCTTTTATGACATGGGCTTGCGTTTTGAGGGCAATCGAGAGTGGAATTGGGAGCTTAGAACATTAAGCGATAAACAGCTGATAGCAGCAGCAGAGCATGCTAAGAGAATTGGTTTATATGATCGCGCAGTCAATACTGCAGATCGAACAAAGTCAGAGCATGATTTTGGCTTGCGCTATCCAACACCATTTAAAGAGTCCTTGAGTCCTATCGCTAACTCAATTGGATTGGATTCAAATTGGGCATATGGTTTGATTAGACAAGAGTCAAGATTCATCATGGCCGCAAAGTCTAGTGTAGGAGCCTCTGGTTTGATGCAGGTGATGCCATCAACGGCAAAGTATGTCGCAAAGAAAATTGGCATGACTAATTTTAAGGTTGGCGATTTGGATGACATGAAAACAAATCTAACCTTGGGCAGCAATTATCTGAATATGGTTTTGCAAGATTTAGATGGGTCATTTGCTTTGGCATCTGCTGCATACAATGCGGGGCCTAGTCGACCAAAGCTTTGGCGTGAAAAACTTCCTAGAACTGTAGAGGGAGCTATATTTGCTGAGACTATTCCGTTTAATGAAACTCGTGGATATGTGAAAAACGTTTTAGCTAATGCGAGTTATTACACGGCTTTGTCATCATCTAAGTCACCATCCCTTAAACAAAAATTAGGAATGGTTTCGCCCAAGGCTTCTGTTTTATCGGAGTTGCCATGACATCAAAAGTTTTATTAATTGGTGGTAGCGGTTTTGTCGGCAAGCAGGTAGCCAGCAAGTTGGTGGCTGCAGGACATAAGGTGGTTTTACCTACGCGTCGATCAAGTTATGCAAAAGATTTGTGGGTGCTGCCAAGTGTGCAAGTGATTGAGGCAAATGTGCATGACCCCATTGTTTTAGATGATTTATGTCAGCGCATTGGTAAGGATGGCGTTGTGATCAACTTAGTTGGTGTTCTACACGATAAGCAAGGGGTTCCATATGGACCAGGTTTTGAAAAAAATCATGTTGAATTACCAAGAAAAATTATTACTGCGATGACAAGCAATCATTTGCAACGTTACATACACATGAGTGCTTTAGGCGCCGATGTGGCAGGATGTTCTATGTACCAACGTAGTAAGGGGGCTGGCGAGACTTTAGTTAAAAACAGTTCTTTAAATTGGACTATTTTTAGACCATCTGTGATATTTGGTGAGGACGACTCATTTATCAACTTGTTTGGTACGTTGCAAAAATTTGCTCCAGTTATGCCATTAGCAGGATCTAGTGCTAAGTTTCAGCCTGTTTATGTGGGAGACGTTGCAGAGGCATTTGTTAGGTCTATCAATATGACTCAGACAATCGGGCGAACATATGATCTAGTTGGTTCTAAGGTCTATACCTTGGCGGAATTGGTTAAGTTTGCTGGGGCAAAAGTTAACAAATCTAGTTGGATTGTTCCTATTCCACGTGTGTTGGGATACTTGCAGGCCTTTATGTTGGAGTTGATGCCTGGACCCACGTTGATGTCTCGTGATAATTTGGCTTCGATGCAGCAGGATAATGTGTTGCCATTGGGAGCAGAGAATGCTCTTGAAAAAACGTTTGGAATAACTCCGCAACCTTTGGAAGTTTTACTTAAGTGAAAACCTATGTTGTAGGTGGTGCAATTCGTGATGAGCTATTGGGTCTTCCAGTTAAGGACCTAGATTATCTCGTTGTGGGTGCTACGCCTGAAGAAATGATTGCTAAAGGTTTTAGACCGGTGGGGCAAGATTTTCCAGTTTTTTTACATCCAGATACAAATGCTGAATACGCATTAGCCAGAACAGAGCGTAAAACTGCCCCTGGATACAAGGGGTTTATTTTTCACGCTGATCAGCATGTAACCCTAGAAGAAGATTTGGCTCGACGAGATTTAACCATCAATGCGATGGCTAGAGAGGTTGATTCAAATGGGGTTGCTGTTGGCCCTTTAATTGATCCATTCAACGGGCAAAAAGATTTGCAAGACAAAGTGTTTCGACATGTGGGCGATGCATTTGTAGAAGACCCTGTGCGTTTGTTGAGGGTGGCTAGATTTGCCGCGCGATTTCCAGATTTTGATGTAGCCTCAAATACTGTGGCCTTGCTCAAAGAAATCGGACAAAGTGGCGAGTTAGACGCCTTAGTTAAAGA